>JANOAJ010000018.1:0-45269 GCA_031411035.1 Sphingomonadales bacterium | reverse complement strand
TCGCGGTCAAACGCGCCGCTGGCAATGGCATCCTTGGCGCGGGAAAGCGAACGCAGCGCATATTCATCCTGCGCTTCGCGGGTGAACTGATATTCGCCTGCCGTCACTTCGGCAAAGGCACCCATCGCCTTGCCGGGTTCATAGGCATCTTCCAGACCGTCAAGGAACATCGAGTCCTTGATCACGTCATGCCCCGCGCGCGCGCCGCCGCGATGCTTGGTCAGCAGATAGGGCGCGTTGGTCATGCTTTCCATGCCGCCTGCCACCACAATATCGGACGTGCCGGCGATGATCGCTTCGGCAGCCATCATCGCGGCCTTCATGCCCGAACCGCAGACCTTGTTGATCGTTGTCGCGCCAACAGACAGCGGCAGGCCTGCGCCCAGCGTCGCCTGACGGGCCGGGGCCTGGCCCAGCGCGCCGGGAAGAACACAGCCCATGATGACCTGATCGACATTTTCCGGCTTCACACCTGCGCGCTCTACCGCGGCCTTGATCGCGGTCGAACCAAGCTGGGTGGCGCTGACGCCGGAGAGGCAGCCCTGCATGCCGCCCATGGGCGTGCGGGCATAGCTGGAAATGACGATGGAATCAGTGGTCATGGCTTCAGGGTCCCCTCGAATGATCGGGCGATGCTAAGGATTTTTCGTTGCGCCGCAAGGTTGTGCGGAAAAACGAACGTCCGGCCCTGCCTTGGGCAGGTACCGGACGTCCTTTCTGGCCCTCTCCGACTCAGAAATCTCATCGGCTCCCTAGCGCAGGATTTGATTATTACAAGGGGCCAGCGACAGAATATATTTATCGTGCGCCGGATGGAGCAAAACCAATGATATGCAACACATACGGATATGCCAGCGCGGGGCCGCCCGCCTGCACGCAAGCCCTTCTTATGTCGGCATTTCGAAGCGGACGGTCATTTCCTTCCAGCTTTCCACTGGCACGCCATCGCGGGTTGCCGGGGTAAAGCGCCATTTGCGCAGGGCCTGTTCGCGCGTGGCCTTCAGGAAGTCGTCGTCACTCACGCGGACGGGTTCGATCTGTTTCACCCGCCCGTCCGTGCCGATCAGAACGCGCACCGTTACCGCGCCTTCGATGTTAAGTCTCAGCATCGCGGGCGGATATTCAGGCTGTAACTGGGCGGCATAGCGCGGGTTGAGTCTGGCGCCGATGGCGACCGGCTGGTGGATCGGTGGTTGCGGGAGCGGATCGATGATGGTGCCAGGCCCGCCGGTGGGGAATGTTGGCAGCGTGAAGTCCGTGTCCGCAATCAAATGATTGTCCGTAATTTGCGGTGTGATTTCGGTGGTCAGGGTTTGTGGTACGGTGGCGGTTCGCTTTTGGGGCTTTGCCTGTTTTTTCATGTCGGGCGGAGTGGGGGCCGGCGGCTGGAATATATCGATCAACTGGATCGGCCCGGATGGCAGCCTGCCCGTCACATCCGGCACCCCTATCACCAGCACGCCAAGGAATGCGGCATTGACGATCACTGCGGCGCTTACACTCGCGGGGCTGAAGCGTGTGCCCCTGGTATCTGCATAGGCCATGACATCCTCCTGTCTCGCGGCAGCAATGCGCCTGTCCGCGAATCAGATGTTACAACATAACAATTTAAGATACAATATCTCTTTCTCCGCACACGCGGTCATCCCGGCGAAGGCCGGGTTCCGCTTTTGCCTAACTTTTGGAAAAACTTTTCGGGGAAACTGCCACCAGTCGCCGCACCGCCTCGTCACGGCCGATCAGAGGCAGCAACGCGGCCATGTCTGGCCCGTGATCACGGCCGGTCAGCGCACGGCGCAGGGGGAGGAACAGGGTTTTACCCTTGCGTCCGGTCGTTTCCTTCAGTGTCGCCGTGAGCGCGTGCCAAGGGTAGTTCGCCCAGTCGAGCGTGGCGGCCACCGTTGCCGCTTCGGCAAGGAAGGCGGCGTCTTCCGGGTCGGTGATCGCGTTCACCGGCCCGGTAACGACACCCCACCAGTCCGCCACATCATCCAGCCGTTCGATATTGGGCCGGATCGCCAGCCAGCCCGCTTCATCCATGCCTTTGGGCAAACGCGCCTGCACCTGTGCGAACGGCGTGTGATGCAGGATGCGGGCATTGAGCTGCGCCAGCTCGGCTTCGTCAAACCGGGCAGGGGCGCGGCCAAAGCGGGCAAAGTCGATACTGGCAACCAGCGGCGCGATGCTCTCCACCGGCTCAACCGGATCGCTGGTGCCGAGGCGCGCGAGCAGGGCAATGACCGCCAGCGGCTCGATCCCCATCTCGCGGAACGCATCCATGCCCAGGGAACCAAGCCGCTTGGAAAGCTTGCCTTCGGTGCCGGTCAGCAATGCCTCATGCGCAAAGACCGGCGGGGCGCTGCCAAGGGCGGAAAACATCTGGATCTGCGTCGCGGTGTTGGTCACATGATCCTCGCCGCGCACCACGTGCGTGATGCCCATATCCACATCGTCAATCGCCGACGGCAGCATGTAGAGCCATGATCCGTCCGCGCGGCGGATCACGGGATCGGAGAGTTTCGCCGGATCAAAATGCTGGTGCCCGCGCACCATATCGTCCCATTCGATGGGCGCGGCATGATCCAGCTTGAACCGCCAGTGGGGCGCGCGGCCCTCCGGCACAGGCGTGTCCGGCGCCGGCCGTTCATAGACCGGCGGCAGCCCGCGCCCGAGCAATATCTTGCGTCGTAAATCCAGTTCCTCGGGCGTTTCGTAACAGGCATAAACCCGGCCTGCCGCTTTCAGCGCCTCGAACCGTGCCTCATATAGAGTGAAGCGGGCGGACTGGCGTTCCTCCCCGTCCCGCGTCAGGCCCAGCCAGTCAAGATCCGCACGAATACCTGTGACGAATGCCTCTTTCGACCGCTCCTGATCAGTATCATCGATCCGCAGCAGAAAACGCCCGCCATGTTTCCTGGCCCACAACCAGTTGTGCAAGGCGGTGCGGACATTGCCGACATGAAGATTGCCCGTGGGCGACGGGGCGAAACGGGTGGTGATGGTCATGCTGTGCGGAACGCATTGGTGATCGGATAGCGGCGATCCCGCCCGAAATTGCGTTTCCCCAGCTTCACGCCCGGCGGGGCTTGTCGCCGCTTATATTCGGCAAGGCACAGCAGCCGCTCGATCCGCGCCACTTCCGCCCGGTCATAACCGCGCGCTGCGACCTGATCGACGGAGAGTTCCTCCTCCACCAGCCCCAGCAGGATGGGATCCAGCACCGGATAATCGGGCAGGCTGTCTGAATCCTTCTGGTCTGGCCGCAATTCGGCGCTCGGCGGCTTGGCGATGACATTATCGGGCATCACAGGCCCGTCCGGCCCCAACCCGAGGCGCGGCTTGTGGGCATTGCGCCACCGCGAGATCGCGAACACCGTCATCTTGTAGGCGTCCTTGATCGGGTTATAGCCACCCGCCATATCGCCATAGATGGTGGCGTAACCCACACTCATCTCGCTCTTGTTGCCCGTCGTCATCAGCATGTGGCCAAATTTGTTGCTGAGCGCCATCAGGGTGACGCCGCGAATGCGGGACTGGATATTCTCTTCGGTGATATCCACCGCCTTGTCGGCAAAGCTGCCCGTCAGCATCGTGTCAAAGGCTTCGACGGCGGGCGCGATGGGGATCGTATCGAGCCTGCAGCCGATCATGGCCGCACATTGCGCGGCGTCGTCCAGCGACTCCTGGCTGGTGAAGCGGCTGGGCAGCATCACCGCCCAGACCCGGTCCGGCCCCAGCGCGTCGGCAGCAATCGCGGCGCAGATGGCGGAATCGATCCCGCCGGAAAGGCCGAGCAGAACGCCCGGGAAGCGGTTGGCATTCACATAATCGCGCAGGCCGATCATCATTGCGTGATAGGCATCAGCGGGGAAGGGTTCGAGCGCGGCGATCTCGCCAGCATCACACGCCCAGCCCGCTGCGCTGCGCGTCCAGTGGGTCAGACGGATTTCCTCGTCCCAGTCCTTCAACTGGTGCGCCTTCTCGCCCCCCGCATTGAGCACGAATGACGCGCCGTCGAACACCAGTTCATCCTGCCCGCCCACGCGGTTGAGATAGGCCATGGGCAGGCCCGTCTCCTGAACCCGCGCCGCGACCACGATGGAAGATCGCAACTCATCCTTGTCAATCTCGTAAGGGCTGCCATTGGGGGAAAGCAGCAACTCCGCGCCCGCGGCTTTCAGATGCGCGCAGACGTCGGGCAGCCAGACATCCTCGCAAATCGGGACGCCAATCCGCACGCCACGGAACGTGATCGGGTCAGGCAAGGGGCCGCTTTCGAACAGGCGCTTCTCGTCAAACGTGCCATAGTTGGGGAGTTCACGCTTCAGCGTTTCGGCAATGACCGCGCCACCATCAAGCAGCAGCATGGCGTTGTAGAGCTTGTCCTCACGCCGCACGATGGTGCCCACCAGCATGGCCGGGCCGCCATCGGCGGTCGCTGCGGCGAGCCGCGCAATTTCCGCCTCGGCCCGCTGCACAAGCGCGGGTTTCAGCACGAGATCCTCGGGCGGATAGCCAATGAGCTGAAGCTCGGGAAACAGCACCAGATCCGCGCCGGTGGCGGCCTTTCGCGCAGCGAGCATCGCGTCGGCATTGACGGCAAGATCGCCGACGCGCTGGGTCAACTGGGCAAGAGCGATGGTCAAAGTGTCAGTCATCGCGCCGCTTTATGGGGAGCGCGGCAGCGGGGCAATGGCGATGCCTCTGATTTTCCCTCTCGCACACTGTGTCATAGCGATGTAATACAGCGCGCAATGGCTGACACTTCGCTTGACCTTGATGACCTGCCTTATGGCGCGCCGGGCGATTTTGGCAGCTTTGCCGTGGCTCCCGCGCCGCCCTTGCCGCCGCTGCCGCAGACCGGACCGGGAGAGGTGCCGCCCTCCGTTCCGCCCGCGACTCCGCCCACGGGCAAATGGCGGCGTCGCTGGCTGTGGATACGGCGCGGACTGGCGGCGGCACTACTCGTCCTGATCCTGCTGGTGGGCTGGCTGGCCGTCACGGCGCCGCTGTCCAAGTCCCTCAAGCCCATCGCCCCGCCGCAACTGACCTTGCTTGCCGCAGACGGCCAGCCCATCGCCCGCAACGGCGCGATCTTTGACCGGCCGGTCAAGGCGAAGGACCTGCCGCGCCATGTCAAACAGGCGTTCATGGCCATTGAGGATCGTCGGTTCGAAACGCATTGGGGCGTGGATCCGCGCGGATTGGCGCGGGCTTTGTGGAACAATCTGCGCGGCGGGGGCACGCAGGGGGGCAGCACGATCACCCAGCAGCTTGCGAAGAATGCCTTCCTGACCCCCGAACGCAGCCTGACGCGCAAGGCGCGCGAGATGCTGATTTCCTTCTGGCTTGAGGCGTGGCTGACCAAGGACGAGATTCTCGAACGCTATCTCTCCAACGTCTATTTTGGCGACAATGTGTATGGGCTTCGTGCGGCATCACTCCATTATTTCTATCGCCAGCCGGAACGGCTGACGTTGGCACAGGCAGCGATACTCGCCGGACTTGTGCAGGCGCCATCCCGCCTCGCGCCGACGCGAAACCCTCTGGCCGCGCGCAAGCGGGCAAAGATGGTGCTGGCGGCGATGGCGGATGCCGGGTTCATCAGCGTCGCCAAGGCAAAGGGCGCGGAGAATGCCGCGCTGGATGTGCGGCCCACGGCCACGCTGCCCACCGGCACCTATTTTGCCGATTGGGCGATGCCCCAGGCGCGCGAGATTGCCGACGCGTCCTACGGAGAACAGAAAATAAAGACCACGCTGGATGCCCGGCTCCAGAAGATTGCCCGCAATGTGACGGCGCGGGCCGGTGTCGGCGGCGCGCAGGTGGCACTGGTGGCGATGCGGCCCAATGGGGAAGTCGTCGCGATGATCGGCGGCCGAAGCTATGACAAATCGAGCTTCAACCGGGTGACCCAGGCCCGCCGCCAGCCGGGATCGACATTCAAGCTGTTTGTCTATCTCGCTGCCCTGCGTTCGGGGATGACGCCGGACAGTCTGGTGGATGACAGCCCGATCACCGATGGCAGCTACAAACCCAAGAACAGCGGAGAGAAATACCGGGGCAGGATTCACCTGAAGGAAGCCTTTGCGCGCTCCTCTAACGTTGCGGCCGTGCGGCTCTACCAACAGATCGGGGACAAGGCAGTCATCCGTGCCGCGCGCGATCTGGGGGTGGAAAGCCCGTTGACGGCTGATCCCACGCTGGCGCTGGGCAGTTCAGGGGTCACGCTGCTGGAACTGACGTCCGCCTTTGCCGGGGTCGCTGCCAATCGCTGGCCGGTAACGCCGCATGGCATTCCCGAGGATGATCCCGGCTTTTTTGCCGGACTGATCAGCGGCCAGCGCAGCTTTGACGGGCGGACACAGGCGGCCCTGCTGGAACTCCTGTCCGGCGTGATCACCAACGGCACCGGCACGGCGGCACGGCTGCGGATTCCGGCTTATGGGAAAACCGGCACCAGCCAGGATAATCGCGATGCGCTGTTTGTGGGCTTTGCCGGGGATCTGGTGGTGGGCGTTTGGGTTGGCAATGACGATAATACGCCACTTCGCGGTGTGTATGGCGGCGGCCTGCCCGCGCGCATCTGGCGCGATTTCATGGCGCAGGCCGTAAAGGGGGCGGCGCCATCCCAGCCTGCGCCCAAGCCTGTCGAAGCGCCGGTTTCGGATTTGCCGGTCAGTCTGGATGAAACCAAGGTGGAACTGGGCAATGATTCGAGCGTGACGGTCAGCGGCAAGATCGGCGATGTGCCGCTGAACCTGCGGCTGGACAAGGACGGGGTTTCGGTGACCCCTGCCCCGCCCGCAGCCCCTGCGGAGAAATAGCGGTTATCCGAACACCAGCATCCCCATCAGCCGCCCCGGCATGAAGGAAAACAGACCGGCCACCAGCAGCCCGATATAGGGGCCCGCCATCGCGCGCTGATGGGCACGGACATTGCCGTTCCGGATTGCCCAGATCGCACGCGGGATTGATACAAGCGTCAGCACCGAAAATATGTGGATCGGACCGATGCCGCCCACCAGCCCCTGCAGCCAGAAACTGGAAATGGCCGTGATCATCATCAGCGCTGCCCAGATGCGGCCCAGCATCTTGTGAAGCGGCGTGCCCTGGCGCCCGAACATCACAATGCCGCCCAGGAACAGCGCGGGGATCACCGTGGCGACATGGATCGCCAGCGCCAGCGGAGCCGATTCATAAGTGATGCGCGCACCACCAGAAATGACATTGGCGATGGCCATCAGCACCAGCGTCGCGAGCGTAACCATTGCCACTGTGCCGACAACAAAGGCGGGGGTGATGCTGCGGGCAGGCAGGGTGGCAGTGGTCATGGCAGAAACTCCGTTCGGGTCGATGTGATGCCCGCTTCTTGCCGACTGCCATTTGCGGGCAAGCGCGGCTTCGTGAAGGCGGCGGAAAAGTTCGGGAAGCAGGCATGCTGGCTGATTGACGCTTCGCGAACGGGCAGGCACAGCCGCCAGATGGCGCGCAAACTGGCGATCGAGATTTTCCTGATCCTTGTGATCGGTCTGGCGCTTGGCCTGATTGGGCCGTTCGGCACGTTCGCGATGCAGGCGGGCCTGCGCATCGCGTACTGGATGATATTCGGGCTGGCGGGTTATGGCATATTCCGCCCGCTGGTGCTGGTCGGACGCTGGCTGAGCGCGGCGCTGGGCGTCTCCCCGCTGATCGGCATTGGCCTGGCGCTGGCGGTGGCGGCCGTGCCGATGACATTGCTGGTCGCCACAATGTTTTCCGGCTTTGACGTGCGCGCGGCCTTGCGCTGGGATGATCTGGGGCAGCTCTATTTTCAGGTCTGGCTGATCGGCTTTCTGACCAGCGGGCTCTTCATGCTGCTCTTCCGGGAACAGGAAGACGTGCCGTCCGTCGCGGCCGTGCCGCTAACGGAAGCACCACTCCTCTCTGCAAAGCCCGCCTTTCATGATCGCCTGCCGCCCGGCTTCGGCACGCTGCTCGCGCTCAAGGGAGAAGACCATTATGTCCGCGCGATCAGCACCATGCGCGACGAATTGATTCTTGTCCGCCTGCGCGATGCAATGGCCGAACTGGAGGGCGAAGACGGGATGCAGGTGCATCGCAGTTGGTGGGTGGCGCGCGCTGCTGTGGCATCGGTCAGACGCGAAGGACGGGCCGCGACGCTGATCCTGAGCAACGACACAGAAGTGCCGGTGGCGCGCGAAAAACTTCCCGCCTTGCGCGCGGCAGCCTGGCTATGAGCCTGCCTTTGCCCTTTGAACGCTCGATCACGGGCCATGCCTGGCGCTGGCGCGGGGCGTCTGCTGACGGCCGCGGCGGGGGGATGGAGCCTGCTGATCTGGTAACGCAATTATTGCTGGCGCGCGGCTGTCCGCCTGATGCGCTTGAGGCGTATCGCAACCCCAGCATCCGTGCCTTCATGCCCGATCCGTCCCTCTTTCACGATATGGACGCGGCGGCGGATCGGCTGGCCGAAGCCGTTCTCGCTGGCGAAAAGGTGACTGTCTTTGGCGATTATGATGTGGACGGGGCGACGTCTGCGGCGCTGCTCATCCGCTTGCTGGGATCGCTGGGGCTGGCAGCGGGGGCCTATATCCCGGATCGGTTGCTCGAAGGCTATGGCCCCTCGGGCGATGCACTGGTGATGCTCGCCAGGGATGGCTCGAGCCTGATTGTTACGGTGGATTGCGGGGCGCAGGCGTTTGAGGCGCTGGGCATGGCAAAGGATGTGGGCGTGGACGTGATCGTGGTCGATCATCACAAATGCGCCACCGCGCTGCCGCCTGCCTTTGCCCTGGTCAATCCAAACCGTCTGGATGAAGCGCCAGCGGCAGCGGCGCATGGCCATCTGGCGGCAGTGGGTGTGGCCTGGCTGCTGGGGGCAGCGTTGGTGCGGACGCTGCGGACGCGCGGCTTCTTTGCGGATCGCGCGGAGCCGAACCTTCTGGAATTGCTTGATATTGTTGCGCTCGGCACGGTGGCCGATGTCGCCCAGTTGCGCGGGCTCAACCGGGCCTTTGTCGCACAGGGGCTCAAGGTGATGGCGGGCAGGCGCAATACCGGGCTGGATGCGCTGATCACTGCCAGCCGCCTCACTCGCGCGCCGCTTTGCAGCGATCTCGGCTTTGCGCTTGGCCCCCGGATCAATGCGGGCGGGCGGGTCGGCAAATCCGATCTGGGTGTGCGTTTGCTGACGACGAGCGATCCCGAGGAAGCCCGCGCGATTTCAGAAGAGCTTGACCGGCTGAACAATGAACGCCGGATCATCGAAGCCTCTGTGCAGGCCGAAGCGGAAGAGGCTGCTGCCGGGCAGGGCAATCGCGCGGTAATTCTTGTTTCCGGGCAAGGATGGCATCCCGGCGTGATTGGTATTGTGGCCGGGCGCCTGAAAGAGAAATTCGGTCGTCCGGCGATTGTCATTGCGGTGGATGCGGACGGCACCGGCAAGGGGTCGGGCCGATCAATCTCCGGCGTGGATCTGGGCGCGGCCGTTCTGGCAGCCAAGGATGAAGGGCTGCTTGTCGCGGGCGGAGGACACGCGATGGCCGCAGGGCTGACCGTGACAGCAGACCGGATTGATGCCTTTGGCGATTTTCTTGATGCGCGCCTTTCGGCTGATGTGGCCCGGGCGAGCGAAGACAAGGTGATGCTGCTTGACGCGCTGGTTGCCCCGGCAGGCGTCAATGCGGCGCTGGTTGAAGCCCTGGAGGCTGGTGGGCCTTACGGCATGGGCTGGCCGTCTCCGCGCATCGCGACGGGCCCGGTGCGGCTGATCAAGGCTGATGTGGTGGGCAGCGGCGGCCATGTCCGCCTGATCGCGGCGGGCAGTGATGGCCGGAGTTTGAAAGCTGTGGCATTCCGCCAGGCAGGCACGGAACTTGGTCAATCCCTTCTCGCCGCGCCGCGCGACCGGCATTTGTGGCTTGCCGGAAGAGCCAAGATTGATGACTGGAACGGGCGCGGTGCCGCCGAACTGCATGTTGATGATGCCGCCTGGGGCTAGCCCACCGAACTGCCTGGCCGCCCTGATCAAAAGGGCGAAATGATTTCCGGAACGCTAACCATTTGTTTCCTTCTGTCCCTTATCTCCAACCAGCAGAAAAGACTGGATATTTCTGGATTTGATGTAGGGCGCGAACATTGCGGACGGGTTGCAAACCAAGGAATGGCAAACTGGCCTTCCGAAGAGAGGGCTTCGGGGAGAAGGGCTGTTTCCTGAAAACCGGCGCATTTCCGGCTGTCCTGCCGTTGGTCATAGCGTGATGTGGCGCGCCGGCAAATCCGAAAAGAAAGTGGCGAAAGCCAACGCCAAAAACGCCCGATTCCGCATTTTTGCCTGGGCAGCGCTGCTGTCGCTGATCTGCGGCGCGATTGAATTTGGCCAGCCTCTCGAAGATGTGATCCAGGCCTGCCGCGATACGCTGCGCGCACGGGAAGCCTCAAAGGATATCGTGGTTGTCGGAATTGATGATCGCTCGGTTCAGGAACTGGGCGGGCTGGGATTCCGGCGGCGGATTGACGGCCAGGCCGTCGATTCGCTGTTTGCGCTTGGTGCGAAGCGGGTGTTTTTCGACCGGGCCTATGCGGACCCGACCACGATGCGGGAAGATACCGTTTTCCGGGATGCGCTGAAACGCCACGAAGGCCGTGTGTTCCTGGGCACGATGAATCCCAAGGACATGCAGACCGGGAAATTCACCGAAGTGGCACCGCTGCCGGAATTTCTGGCCGTGACGCGAGTCGTGTCGCTGAACGGCAGAACCTCTCCGTTCGGCCTGACAGCGAAACTGCCTTACAATGGCACGCTTCAGGGAAAGCTGGTTCGCTCAATGTCTGCCACGCTGGCAGGCACTGGCCCGGCCACGCGTGATCATTACCGCCCGGACTGGTCAATCCGCATCAATTCGATTCCCACGATCAGCTTTGCCGATGTGGTGCGTAACAATGTGTCGCGGGATCAGGTGGCGGGCAAGGATGTGGTGGTTGGCTATACGGCCTCGTCGGTCAACGATATCCATCATATCCTGCTCCAGGGCTGGCTGCCGGGCGTCTATTTCCATGTCGTCGGCGCGCAAACGCTGAAGCAGGGCCTGCCGGTCAACTGGGGCTGGATTCCGGGATTTGCCATCGGTCTGGGCCTTGGCTGGGCGCATCTCTATGTGCGGCGGCGGGGAGTTATCCTGGCCACGTCAGTTGCGGCATGCCTGCTCCTTGGCCTCGTGCCGCTCTATCTGGACGCGCATCTGATCACCGTGGATGTCGTGCCTGGGGTATTGCTGTTTGCCATCGTGGCGTATCGCGGCATGACGTTGCGGCGCGTGTTGCGCAGCAGCCAGACCAACATGATTTCCGGCCTGCCAAACCTGACTGCGCTGCGTCAGGCCGGTGACCGGCGTGCCGCCACGCTGATTGCCCTCAAGATGCGGAACTATGCCGAAATTGCCGCCAGCTTCGATCAGGTGGTTGAACGCGCGATGATTGACGAAGTGCGCCGCCGGGTGCTGCTAAACGGCGATGGTGAGGATATCTATCACAGCGAAGATACCTTGCTGTGGTTCAGCACCCTGCCGATGGGCGAGGAACTGGCGCATCACCTTGAAGGGCTGAAAGCGGTTCTCAGTTCGTCACTCACCATTGGCGGGCGGGACATTGATGTGTCGGTATCGTTCGGCGTTGACGCGGATCAGGAACGGCAGATGGCCAGCCGCGTGGGCAGTGCGATGCTGTGCGCGGAGGAAGCCGCGCGCGGGAACGATATCTGGAAATTCTATGATCCCGAGCGCCGCCACGAAGCCGCGTGGCAATTGTCGCTGCTCAGCCGACTTGATCAGGCGATTGACAGCGGCGAAGTGTGGGTCGCCTATCAGCCCCAGCTTGACCTCAAGACGAACCGGATTTCCGGGGCAGAGGCGCTGGTGCGCTGGACCCATCCCGAGCGCGGCCTGATTGGCCCGGACGAATTCATCGCTGTTGCCGAAAAGCATAACCGGATCGAGAAGCTGACGCGATTTGTGCTGGATCGGGCCGTGGAGGTGGCCGCGCGGATCAATGCGATGGGCATCGATTTTGATATCTCGGTCAATCTCTCGGTACAGTTGCTGCAAGCCCCGGAACTCATGTCAGTGATAGACGCGATTCTCGACAAGCATGATTTCCCTGCAGCCAAGCTGATTCTTGAAATTACGGAAACCGGGCGGCTCGATCGCAGCGGCAGTTCGATGGCGATGATGAAGGCGCTGACGGCGCGGGGTATCGGCGTTTCGATTGATGACTATGGCACAGGCAATGCCACGATGGATTATCTCAAGATCCTGCCGTCGGATGAAGTGAAGATCGACCGGCAATTTGTGGCCGATATCGACACCAATACGCAGGACAGGATTCTGGTCAGCTCCACGATCGAAATGGCGCACTCGCTGGGACGCAGGGTGGTGGCAGAAGGTGTGGAAACAGCGGCGGTGCTGCAGACGCTTTCCGATCTTGGGTGCGATTCGGCCCAGGGCTATCTGATCGGCCGCCCGATGGCACTGGACGCGCTGCTGAGCGCAATCGCCCCGGATCGGCAGGTATTGGCCGGCCGCAATTAAGGCGTTGAAATATAGTAAATAACTTGTTAACCTTTTTTTACGGGCGGAAGTGCGGTGCTTCTTGTTTGCCCGGGAAAAGGGTAATGTCATGTCGAAAAAGGCAAAGACCCAGAAACCCACTCGTGGGGTTTGGGAATGGCTCGAAGGCTTTTTTGGTTCGCGCTAAGCGGTCAAAGCTCGAAAGCTTTTGATTCCAAAGGCTCCGGATAACTCCGGAGCCTTTTCTTTTGGTCAGGCCTTGCCGACAACGCTTTCGGGCAGGTCTTTTCCGAACACCCGCTGATAATATTCCGCCACCAGCGCCCGTTCCGCCTCATCGCACTTATTGAGGAAGCTCAGGCGGAAGGCGAAGCCAACATCCTTGAAAATGGCGGTATTCTGCGCCCAGGTGATCACCGTGCGCGGGCTCATCACTGTTGAGATGTCACCATTCATGAAACCCTGACGGGTCAGATCCGCGACTTTGACCATATTGCCAACGTCTGCGTGATTCGCACCCGCAGCCTTGGCCAGAACGATCTCCGCCTCGACGGACGCGGGCAGATAATTCAGGCCGACAACGATGTTCCAGCGATCCATCTGGCCCTGGTTGATCTGCTGCGTGCCGTGATAGAGTCCACTTGTGTCACCCAGTCCAACCGTGTTCGCCGTCGCGAACAGGCGGAACCAGGGATTGGGGCGAATCACCCGGTTCTGGTCAAGCAGAGTCAGCTTGCCTTCGGTTTCCAGCACGCGCTGAATCACGAACATCACGTCGGGCCGGCCGGCATCATATTCGTCAAACACCAAAGCCGTTGGTGTCTGCAGCGCCCAGGGGAGAAGACCTTCGCGGAATTCGGTGACCTGAACACCGTCTCGAAGAACGATAGCATCACGCCCGATCAGGTCGATCCGGCTGATATGCGCGTCCAGATTGATACGGATGCACGGCCAGTTCAGGCGCGCCGCGACCTGTTCGATATGCGTGGATTTTCCGGTGCCGTGATAGCCCTGCACCATCACCCGGCGGTTATGCGCAAAGCCTGCCAGAATCGCCAGCGTCGTATCGGGATCGAATACATAGCTGGCATCATGATCGGGCACGCGCTCGTCCGCTTCGCTGAACGCCGGACATTCCATATCGACATCAATGCCGAACACATCGCGCACGCTGACAGTCCTGTCAGGCGCTTCGAGCACCGTGGCGGTGCGACTGTCTGGCTGGATATTGGGAATGTCGGTCATGACCACAGGGTTCCGTTAGCGTGAACCAGCCCCATAGGCGGCACCGGGCGGGCAAGGCAAGCGCGGAAGGCAGGCAATTGACACATACCAACCGGTTGGTCATGCTGATGTCATGATCCCGAATCAGCCCTTTCGCCCCGTGCCCGTGACGGCGCGGGACAAGCTGCTGGAAGCGGCAGTCAAGCTGATACGCGCCAGGGGCTTTGCCGCAACCTCGGTGGATGAACTGTGTCGTGAGGCGGGCGTGACAAAGGGTGCCTTTTTCCACCATTTCGCCACCAAGGAAGCGCTGGGCGTCGCGGCGGCAGACTATTGGTCATCCTCGACCAGCCTGTTTTTTGCCAGCGCACCCTATCATCATCTCGATGACCCGCTGGATCGGGTGCTGGCCTATATCGATCTGCGCGCGGAACTGGTCGGTGGGCCGGTCGAAAGCTTTACCTGTGTTGCCGGGACAATGGTGCAGGAAGCATTCCTCTCCAGCCCGGCCATCCGCGATGCGTGCGCGGCCAGCATTTCGGGGAATGCGGCCGCGCTTGAAAACGATATAAGGGCGGCAATGGCGCTGTACGGAGTCGCAGAGCCTTGTGCGGAAAGCCTGGCGCTTCATGTTCAGGCGGTGCTGCAAGGCGGCTTCATTCTCGCCAAGGCCAGGGGCGATGCCGCTACAGCGCGTGACAGCGTCGCGCATCTGAAACGCTATTTTGAATTATTGTTCGGCCAGTCCCAAACCGAGGAGCGCGTATATGTCGGATGAGCAACCCAATCCCGCCGATTTTGGCATGCACGGGCTGTGCCCGCACCTTGTCTGCAAAGGGGCGGGTGACGCGATGGACTGGTACGCCAGGGCCTTTGGCGCGGTTGAGGTGGTGCGTCTGCCGGGCCCGGACGGGCGGCTGATGCATGGCAGCATGCAGATCAACAAGTGCATGGTGATGTTCGCTGATGAATATCGCGACGTCGGGGCTGAACATGGCAATGCCGCCCCGCCGACTTTGGGGGGCACATCCGTTGTGATGCATATGTCAGTCGATGATTGCGACGCGTGGATTGCGCGCGCCGAAGCCGCAGGGGCAAGCGTTGTCCTGCCTGCCAGCGATATGTTCTGGGGCGATCGCTATGGCCAGATCCAGGATCCCTGGGGGCATCGCTGGGCAATCGCAACGCCCAAAGGCCCGCCCATTCACGGCGAGGCGCTGGTTGAGGCGATGCACAAGGCGATGTGAGAGGAGAGAGGCGATGACCTATGTTGATGGGTATGTGATCCCGGTGAAAAACGTGAACAAGGAAGCGTATCGCGCGATGGCCGCAATGGCGGCACCGGTGTTCATCGATCATGGCGCTGTGCATGTGATGGAAAACTGGGGCGACGATGTGGCGCACGGCACGACCACCGATTTCTGGATGGCCGTGAAGGCTGAGGAAGACGAAAGCGTCGTCTTCAGTTGGATCACCTGGCCTTCCAAGGAAGCACGCGATGCGGGCAATGCGGCTGCCATGGCTGACAAGCGTTTCGAGGATATCGGCTGCTTGGATGTGTTTGACGGAAAGCGCCTGATCTTCAGCGGCTTCCAGACCATCGTCGAAGCCAAGCCATAGGGGGTATCAGGCCGGGACTGTCCCTTCAGGGACTGTCCCCCTGTGATCGAGGAGAGGGACAATGCCAAACAAGCAAGGCGATTGGGTCTGGTATGAACTGATGACGCCTGATGCGGCTGGCGCGCAGGATTTCTACGGGAAGGTGCTCGGATGGAAAATCGCCAATCCGGGCAATGACGGGTTCGACTATCGCGAAATCCAGGCATCGGACGATGGCTATATTGGCGGAATCCTTGCGCTGACGCCCGAAATGCAGGCGGGCGGCGCGCATCCCGGCTGGATCGGTTATATCGCGGTCGATGATGTCGATGCGTCGGTGGCAGCGATCAAGACAGCGGGCGGGCGCGAATATATGCCTGCGCGGGATATGGAGGGCGTGGGTCGGTTCGCGATGGTCACAGACCCGCAGGGTGTGCCTTTCTATGTGATGACAAGCGTTACGGGTGAAACCAGCCATGCCTTTGCCAGTGATATGCCGCGCCCGGGCCATTGCGCGTGGAACGAGCTGGCGACCACTGATCAGGCTGCGGCACTTGCCTTCTATGCTGGCCAGTTTGGCTGGGCCAAGGATGGCGAAATGGATATGGGGCCGATGGGAACCTATGAATTCCTCCGCCACGGCAGTGTGATCGGCGCGCTGATGACAAAACCGCCCCAATCGCCGATGCCGGGCTGGACTTTCTATTTCCGGGTGCTGGATATTGACGCCGCCGCAGCGATTGTGAGCGCGAATGGCGGCCGGGTACTCAATGGCCCTCATGAAGTGCCGGGCGGGGACTGGGTAGTAAACGGCATAGATCCGCAGGGCGCGATGTTCGCGCTGGTTGGCCAGAAGGGGTGAACGCCATGACCGGGAAACAAATGACCGCACCACGTTGGATCATGGGCGTCAGCATCCTGCTGCTGCTGTGGAACCTGATCGGCGTCGGCTTTTTCTTCAGCCAATATGCCATGACACCGGACGATATCGCGAAGCTGCCCTCCACACAGCAATTCCTCTGGACCCACATGACGACGCGGGTGTGGATTGCCTATGCCGTGGCGGTGGCAGCGGGCACGCTTGGCGCGCTGAGTCTGATGTTGCGCAAGGGACTGGCGCTCGCTCTGTCCGGCCTTTCGCTGGTCGCAGTGATCATCCAGTTCACAAATCCTGCGCTGCTTCAGGTTGCCAAAACCGAAGGCTTTGGCATCATGGGGTTCCCGCTCTGCATTATCGCCATTGCCGCCGTGCAGACCGCGCTCGCGTGGCGCTGGCGGGCGGCAGGCTGGCTTGCGTGAAAGGAGACATATCATGCCCGTGAAAACACCCTGGCACTTGTGGGTCGTCGGCATTGTCAGCTTGCTGTGGAATGCGATGGGCGCGCTGGACTATACCATGACGGAGATTGGCAACCCCACCTATATGGGGCAGTTCTCGGCCGAAGAGCTTGCCTATTTCAATGGCTTTCCCGCCTGGTCGGTGGCGTTCTGGGCGCTGGGGGTATGGGGTGCGCTGACGGGATCAGTGTTGCTGCTTTTGCGCAAGCGCTGGGCCGTGACGGCGTTTGGCATTTCGGTGATCGGGCTGATTGGCACCAGCCTTTACCAGTTCACATCTGACATGCCCGCCAGCCTCAGGACACCAGGCATGATGGTCTTTACCGCCATGATCTTCGTCGTGACGCTGGGCCTGCTCTGGTATGCCCGGCGGATGCGCGCGCACGCTTTGCTCACATAGGAGATACCATAATGTCCAAAGCCATATTGTGCCTCTGGTATGAAGGCGATGCCGAGTCTGCGGCGAATTTTTATGCGGCCACATTTCCCGACAGTCATGTTGGTGCTGTCCACCGCGCACCGGGCGACTATCCCGATGGCAAGCAGGGTGATGCCCTGACGGTGGATTTCACGGTTCTGGGCTTCCCCTGCATTGGCCTGAATGGCGGGCCCCATTTCAAACATAGCGAGGCATTTTCCTTCCAGGTTTCGACGGAAACCCAGGAAGAAACCGATCGATACTGGAACGCGATTGTCGAAGGCGGCGGGGCGGAAAGCATGTGCGGCTGGTGCAAGGACAAATGGGGTATAAGCTGGCAGATCACCCCGCGCGTGCTGACCGATGCAATGATGCAAGGCGGCGACGTCGCCAAGCGCGCGTTCGAGGCGATGATGAAAATGCGGAAAATTGACGTCGCGACCATTGCGGCAGCGGTCGCGGGCGAAAGTGTCGATGCGTAGAATTCTGGGCAGCGCCTTCCTGTCGCTCGATGGGGTGATGCAGGCGCCGGGCGGCCCGACCGAGGATTATACGGGCGGCTTTGACGAGGGCGGCTGGGTGTTCAAGTTCTGGGACGAAGGCGTGGACGAGGCAGTCGGCTCCTTCTTCGCGAAGGACTATGATCTTTTGCTTGGTCGCCGGACGTATGAGATTTTTGCTGCCTATTGGCCCTATGTCGAAGGGGAAGGTGCGGCGATGGGTGAAGCGTTCACCCGCGCCAACAAATATGTGCTGACGCGCGGCGATCAGCCGCTCGAATGGGCGAACAGCCACCGGTTGACGAGTATCGAGGAAGTTGCGGCGCTCAAGCGCGGCGACGGCCCGGATCTTGTTATCCAGGGATCGGGCATGATCTATCCGGGGCTGCTTGCCGCGGGCCTGCTTGACCGGCTGATGCTGATGATCTTTCCGGTGACGCTGGGCAAGGGCAAGCGGCTGTTCGGAGATGGCACGCCCACGAACCTGCTGACAATGACCGATCACACGGTAACGCCCAAGGGCACGGTGATCGCGACGTACGAACCGGGCGGCGCGTTACCGCCCTTCCCGCCCGAGGCGCCCGGACCAAGCACAAGCCCGCGCGAAGCGGAGCGCCAGCGACGGATGCGGGAGGGTAGCTGGTAATGCCCGGTTTCGAAGTTTTTGTGCACGTATCCCGCCCGCCCGGAGAGGTTTACGAAGCGGTCGCAGATCCAGCCACGCTGTCGCGCTATTTCACAACAGGCGGCGCGAAAGGGCGTCTGGAAAGTGGTGCAAATGTGAGCTGGGATTTCGCCGATTTTCCGGGTCGCTTTCCGGTTGCGGTCGTGGACGCCATAGCGCCGGAACGCATTGCCTTGCGCTGGGAGGCGAATGATCCGGGGGCTGCACCTTATCAGACCGATGTGATCTTCACCTTCGCGCCTGTCGATGGCGGCGCGCGCACCAAAGTGACGGTCAGCGAATCCGGCTGGCCCGAAACAGAAACCGGTCGCGCGGCATCTTACGGCAATTGCATGGGCTGGTCACAGATGCTGGCCTGCCTGAAGGCATGGGTCGAACACGGCATAAACCTGCGCGAGGGAGCGTATCAATGAGCCTCGAACTATTCGGCCACCCCTTCTCCTCCTACACATGGAAGGCGCTGATCGCGCTGTACGAGACGGGCGTTGCGTTCGATTTCCGGAACATTGCGGGTGACGAATACCCTGAAAACGAGGCGGTGCTTCTGGCGCACTGGCCGGTGGGCAAGTTCCCCCTGCTGGTCGATAAGGGTGTGCCGGTAATGGAATCGAGCACAATCATCGAATATGTCGCGCCGAGCCTGATCCCGGCGGATCGCGATACCGCCCTTGAAGCGCGGATGCTGGACCGGATATTTGACAATCACGTCATGAACATGATGCAGCAGGCCGTGTTCGCGGCCATCGTTCACGGGCGCGAGTCAGATGAAGTGGAACAGGGGCTCGCCACCTGCGCGACGGCGCTCGACAAGGTTTATGGCTGGCTCGACGCGCGGCTCGCAGGTCGAAGCTGGGCGGCGGGGGAGGATTTCACGCTCGCCGATTGCGCGGGCGGGCCGTCGCTGTTCTACGCCGATTGGGTGCACGAGATCGCGCCAGAGTTTGCCACGCTGCGCGCCTATCGCGCCCGCGTCCTCGCCCGCCCGTCAGTCAGCCGCTGCGTGGAAGACGCGCGTCCCTATCGTTCTTACTTCCCGCTCGGCGCGCCCGACCGGGACTGACACAAGGAAACTGGAAAAATGACCGCAACCTTGGACAATGGCTGGGAACTGGGTGTCACGCGTTTTATCGCGGCCCAGCCCGACAAAGTGTGGGACGTGATGACCAACCATATGGATGAATGGTGGTGTCCAAAGCCGTGGCGGGCCGTGTTTGACGGGCTTGAACGCCGTGCCGGGGGCGTGTCCAACTGCACGATGTATGGCCCTGATGGCGAAGTGCATCCCCATCCCGGCTTTGTGCTTGCCTGGGACGAAGGGCACCGCTTTTCCTTTACTGATGCCATTGTGGGGGATCTGATGCCGACGGGCCCGTTCATGATCGGCATATGGGAAATTGCGGCAGACGGCGACGGCACCCACTATACCGCCCGCGCACGGCACTGGGACGAAGCCACGGCGAAACGCCATGAGGAAATGGGTTTCACCGATGGCTGGGGTGCATGTGCGGATCAGCTAAAGGCGCTGTGCGAGGCGTGACCAGTTATGTCGCGCTGCTGCGCGCGGTCAATGTGGGCGGCACGGGCAAGCTGGCAATGGCCGATCTGCGGGCGATGGGCGAAGCGCTTGGCTGGGCGCAAGTCCGCACCTTTATCGCCAGCGGGAATCTGCTGTTTGAAGCCGACGCATCCGAAGCGGAGGTGAAGGCCGCGCTGGAGGCAAAGCTTGCCGCCTATGCGGGCAAGCGCGTGCCGGTGCTGGTGCGCACGGGGGAGGAACTGGCGGCCATTGTGGCTGCCGCCCCTTTCCCCGACGCGCATGGCAGCCGCCATATGGTCTTCTTTTTTGATGCCCCGCCCGCGCCCGACCTGGTCACGCAGATGCGCGACTGGCAGGGCGAACGCGCGGCGCTGGGCACGCGCGAACTCTATGTTGATTATGGCGCGGGAATCCGCGACACTAGGCTCAAAATCCCCGGCAAGGAAGACCGTACCGGGCGCAACATCAACAGCGTGCGGAAACTGGCGGAAATGGCTCAGGCCGCGCCGAGATAGTCCGCCTTGCCAATCTCCACGCCGGCACCGCGCAGCAGCGCGTAAAACATCGTGCTGTGGAAATGGACATTGGCAAGGATGAATCCGAACAGGAAATCCTTGCCGGAAAATTTCAGCTCTCCCATCGGCGTCGGCAGCAGGATTTCCCTGTCTTCCGAACCGTCAATCTGTTCGGGCGTCAGGGTACCGAGATAGTCGATCACCAACTGGCAGCGGGCGGACAGATCGTCAAAGCTCGCTTCCTTGTCCTCATGCACCGGTGGCTCAACCCCGGCCAGACGGGAGATTCCGCGCTTGGCAATATCGCACGCGATCCGCACCTGCGCCGTGAGCGGCAGCATATCCGGCGCGACGCGCAGCGAAAGATAATTGGCTTCGTCCGTGCCCTTGGCAACGGCATGGGCCTTGCCCTTGGCAATCACCCCCTGAAGCGCGGTGAGCGCGCGGATGACAACGGGAACGCTGGCCTGGTACATGGAAATGGTCATGTGTGTATCTCTCCTGAGGGAAGCGCCTATGTGGTGAAGGCAGGAGAGGTGCGCAAGGTTTGGTACGCCTCCACCACCGCCTGCAGGGCTTTCTCATGGCTCCGGTCGCCGCCATTCCTGTCGGGATGAAATTTCCGCACCAGTTCGGAATAGCGCGTGCGGAGCGCCTTGCGGTCTGCGTCTTCGTTCAGCGCCAGCACTTTCAGCGCTTTGCGATCGTCTGCCGAAAGCGGTTTGCCATCGGCGCGCTGTCCGGGGGTGGCGTCGGCCATCCGATCCCGGAAACGGGCAGAGATGGCATCCAGCGGATCCTGGAAGTCCCGCCATTTGGGCGGGCTGTCCACCCCGCCCTGGGCAAAGGCGCGGGTTTCGCGTTCCCAGCCGGCAAAGGGCGTTTGCGCTTGCTCAATTTCATCGCGGGTCATGCCCTTGAAGAAATTATAGCTCGCATTGAATTCGCGGACATGATCGAAGCACAACCAGCGATAGCTGCCCGGCCCGTCAAAGCCGGAGCGCGCGCCCTGCGGATCAGGGGCGCGGAACTCGCCCGGCTCCGGGCACCCGGGATGCGCACATTGCGCTCTTACGCCTTCCACGCGACCGTGAAAGCGGTTGGATGGCTTGCGGGGCTGGGGATCGGACAACAGGCTCTCGTGCTTCAGGGGGAAGGCGCTATATAGGCGGGATGAACAGTTTTTCAAAAGGCCCGGTGGCCACCGAAATCGAATCCCTGCTGATGGCAGTGTTTGCGCCGACCCGGCTGGCCGTGATCAACGACAGTGCAAAGCATAGCGGCCATATGGGGGATGATGGCACCGGCGAATCCCATTTTACCGTGGAGATCGAAAGCCCTGCCTTTGCCGGGCAATCGCGCGTCAACCGGCAGCGCATGGTCAACAAGGCGCTGGGCGACCTGCCGGGGCAGCGCGTGCACGCGCTGGCGATCAGGGCCACGGCTCCGGGGGAGTGAGATGACGATCAGCAAGATCAATCTTGCGCAAGCCTTTGCGGGGTTTGCCGATCACTGGAATCCGCGCATCGCGGGGGATGTCAACGATGCGCAGGTGAAGCTGGTCAAGTTCGACGGCAAGTTTGACTGGCACCACCACGAGGTGGAGGATGAGCTTTTTCTGGTGGTGAAGGGCCGGATGCGGATGGGGCTGCGCACGGGAGACGTTGATGTGGGCCCGGGCGAATTCATCATCGTCCCCCGCGGCGTGGAACATTGCCCGGAGGCGCTGGATGGCGAATGCCATGTGATGCTGATCGAACCTGGAACCACACTCAACACCGGAAATGTCGTGACAGAAAAGACCGTCACGACGCTTGAACGCCTGTAACGCTACGGAGACTTACATCATGACCAGTGCCATCGCAGGGCGCCTGCTTCCCTCGTCGCATGATCTGGGCGGATTTACCGTGCGGCGCGTGCTGCCTGCCAAGGGGCTGACGATGGTGGGCCCGTTCTGCTTTGTCGATCAGTTCGGCCCGGCGACGCTGAACATCGGAGAAGGCATGGACGTGCGCCCGCATCCGCATGTCGGCCTTGCCACGGTTACCTGGCTGTTCGACGGGGCGATTGATCACCGCGATTCGCTGGGCTCCTTTGCGACGATCACGCCGGGTAGCGTGAACCTGATGACGGCAGGCAAGGGCATCGTCCATTCGGAACGCTCGCCTGCGGAGGTGCGGGCGGATGGCGCCCGGATGTTCGGGATGCAGACCTGGCTCGCCTTGCCCGATGCGTGTGAGGAAATGGCCCCGGCGTTCGAGCAGGTGACGGCAGAGCGCCTGCCGGTGATCGAAGCCAGCGGCGCGCGGGCGCAAGTGATTATGGGGAGCCTGTGGGGGCAGAGCGCCGCCACGACCTGTTATGCCCAGACCATCTATGCTGAAATCAATCTGGCACCCGGCGGCAGCATTCCCATTGATGTGTCCGCCGACGAACGCGCGCTGATGCTGGTGGCAGGGGCGGCCACGCTGGAGGGAGAGGCGATGCACCTCTTTACGCTGTATGTGGTCAGGCCCGGCCTTGCCGCCACGCTGGTTTCGGCAAGCGGCGGACGGGTGATGCTGCTGGGCGGCGAAGCCTTTGCCACCCCGCGCCGCGTGTGGTGGAATTTTGTCTCCTCATCGCAGGATCGGATCGATCAGGCCGCCGCTGACTGGACACAAGGCAAATTCCCGCCCGTGGCGCACGATCCGGAATTCATCCCGATCCCGGCGAAACCCCTGACCCAGAGTGATCCGATTTGAGGCGTCGGATTCGGCGCGCCGCGCGGGTTCTGGTGTTTGATCCGGGCGGGCATTTGCTGATGTTCCGCTTCACGCCCGATGACAGGCCCCCGCTTTGGGCCACGGCAGGTGGCGAAGCTGATCCTGGCGAGAGTTACGAGGATGCGGCACGGCGCGAATTGCGGGAGGAAACAGGGATTGAGGCAGAACCCGGCCCTGTCATCGCTGTCCGCGAATCCGACTTCACGACGTTTGCGGGCGAACCCGTCCACGCGATTGAGCAGTATTTCGAGGTGCGTGTTTCGAACCGGCATCTCGATTTTGCCGGACATACAGACTCCGAACAGGCGGTGATGCAGCACCATCAATGGCTGTCGCTGGCCGAGTTGCGTGCGCTCGCGCGCACAGAGATGGTCTATCCTGAAGACCTTGGTGAGATTGTGGAAACCCTGCGATGACGCAATGCCACCACCGCATCTCCCTTTCTACCGGCGTAGAGCTGGATGTCTGGACAGCGGGCAATCCCGCCCATCCGCCCATCATTTTTCTCCACGGCTTTCCTGAATCGCATCGCACATGGCGGCACCAGATGGCCGCGCTTTCCGATCGCTATTACTGCATCGCGCCGGATCAGCGCGGCTATGCGCGTTCCTCCAAGCCGGGCGAGATCAGGGATTACACAGTGCCAACCCTGATCGCGGATGTCTTCGCGCTGGCAGATGCGTTGGGCATCGGCACCTTCACATTGGTCGGGCATGATTGGGGTGGGGCGATTGCCTGGGCGGTGGCGCTGAAGGGGAAAGGCCGGGTGACACGCCTGATCCTGTGCAACGCCGCGCATCCCTATATATTCCAGCACACTCTGGTGTTTGACATGCCCCAGCGCGCAGCATCGCAATATATGCGCCAGTTTCGCGAACGCGATATTGAAGGCGAAGTGACGGAAAAGGGCGTGGCGTGGTTCTTCGAAGACAGATTCCAGAATCATCTGTCTGCCCCCGCCATCACGTCCGAAGAGCGGGCCGCCTATCTCGACGAATGGTCACAGCCCGGCGCGATTCGGGCGATGCTCAACTGGTATCGTGCCTCGCCGATGGATGTGCCACCGATGGATGCGCCAGCCCTGTCCACCGCCTTTCTTGACCGGCCTTTTCCGCGCCTCATTATTCCCACCCTCGTCATCTGGGGCATGCAGGATCAGGCGCTGCTGCCCTGCCAGCTTGACGGGCTGGACGATCATATCGATGATCTGACCATCATCCGCATTCCCGAAGCCGGGCATTTCGTGCCCTGGGAAGCGCCGGAGGCAGTGACGACGGCAATGGAGGACTGGCTGGCATGAGCGGACGGCAACATCTTTTCCGCACCCGCGCCGCGCATGATCATTCGCCCGTCACCTATATCGAACTGTTCTTCGATCTGGTGTTTGTGTTCGCGATTACGCAATTGTCGCACCGCTTGCTCTCGCACCTCTCTTTGCACGGCGCGCTGGAAACGCTGGTGCTGTTCCTCGCTGTCTGGTGGGTGTGGATTTTCACGAGCTGGGTGACCAACTGGCTTGATCCGGATCGCGCGCATGTGCGCCTGATGCTGATTGTGCTGATGATCGGCGGTCTGGTGCTCTCAAGCGGATTGCCCGATGCCTTTGGCGGCACCGGGCTGATGTTCGCGCTGGCCTATATGGCGATGCAGATCGGGCGTTCGCTCTATATGGTCTGGGCCTCGCAAGGGGTGAGCGTGCCGCGGGCGCGCAATTTCCTGCGGATCAGTTTCTGGTTCGCGCTTTCCGCGCCTTTCTGGATCTGCGGTGCGCTGGCTTCGCCCGAATGGCGGCTCTGGTTGTGGGCAGCGGCGCTGGCGGTGGAATATACCGGGCCGTTCCGCCTGTTCCCGACGCCTGGCTTGGGCCGGTCGTCCTTTACCGACTGGGATATTTCGGGCGGACATATGGCGGAACGCTGCGCTCTGTTCATCATCATCGCGCTGGGCGAAGCGGTGCTGGTGACCGGCGCGACCTTTGCCGATCTGGCGCATGACGTGCCCACATGGACGGCCTTTGTCAGCAGTTTCATCGGTAGCGCGGCGATGTGGTGGATCTATTTCGATATCGGTGCGCGCCGCGCGTCAGACATGATCAGCCATGCCGACAATGCCGGGCTGATCGCGCGCAACGCCTATACCTATCTTCACATGCCCATCGTCGCGGGCGTGGTGGTGACAGCCGTGGCAGACGAACTGATCCTTGCGCACCCGCTGGGCCATAGCGATCTCGCGCTTGTGCTGGTCGCCTGCGGCGGGCCTGCGTTGTTCCTGCTCGGCAACCAGGCGTTCAAATGGATCACTTCGGGAGCGAAATATCCGCCCTTTTCCCATTTTATCGGTAATCTGCTGCTGCTAGCTCTGGGGATAGGCGGGTCGCTGGCCCATTGGCAGCCGCTGACCATCGGCCTTGCCGCGACAGGCGCGCTGATCCTGACGGCGATCTGGGAATGGTTCTCGCTCCACGGCGGGTGGCAGCGCTGGGCGCCGTGGCTGGAAAATCTGCGGCGGATCAATTTCGGAGGGAAATAAGCCCGGCAGCCATTACCAGCGCTACGAACAGATCCGAGATCATTGCCGCATTCTCCTTGGTATTGCGCGCGTCCTCAAAGATATGGCCAATGCCCGCCGCACCGAAATAGAGCGTGCCGGCAATGGCAATCGGCACTGTCCAGCCGGGCTTCAGGAGGCAAGCCATTGCCAGCCCGCCAATGATCAGGTTCCAGATGCCAAGTTCACGCACGACCGCGAACGCCTTGGGATCGGCAATGTGGAATATCGATCGGGCGGTGAAGGCTGGATCTGCCACCTGACGGATACCAGCGACCAGCAGGCGCGCGCCAACGCCCCAGAACAGGAACCATTTAACGGTAAGAAATGCCAGCCCTGATGCCGGGCCATTCCGGGCATATTCGATGGCAATCGAAGCGATCGGCAATATCCCCATCAGCAGCACGATCATCGCGTAATACATGTCTCTCCCTCCTCAGTCTGTCCAGCTTGCCCCGGCTTCGTGGCCTTTGGCGTGTGGCGGGTGGTCAAGGCCTGGCCACCCACCCGATCTTCGTTCCGTGCGGATGGACATGCGCCAGGGTTTCATGCGCGCCGCCGCCGGGCCAGCATTGCAGGCGCAGTTCGGGGGCGCGGCCGAAATCGATCATTTCCATTTGCAGGCGGGCGAGCGGGCGTTCGGCACTTGCCTTTGCGCCTGCCTCGGCCAGCAGTTCTTCCACCCGTGTGCGAGATTGCTCCGGAATATACTGGAAGACGATGGAGTGGAACACCACGCGCGTCACGCCCGCCGCTTGCGGCAAAGCAAGGCGGGCGGCGAGCCAGTCCACCAGATCGGCCTTTCCCACCTGTGGCGGATGCGCCCTTGCCAGCGCCAGCGCCCCTTCCAGCCGCGCCATGCGTTCGGCCATGCCCACCCACACAAAGGCCGTCAGCCGCTCGACTTCCGCCGGATCAGTCAGATCAACCGGATCGCGATCCACGCCCGCGCGGGCAATGATGTTAACCGGCGCAAGTGCCGGGGGCGGGCCATCCCATTCCGGAACGATCTGCACCGGGGACGCCGGGTCGCCCGCCCGGACCCCGCCCAGATCATAGCCGAACCGATCCAGATTGAGGTTCAGCCCGGCGCTTGATCCCAGTTCCAGCAGTTCCATATCCGGCCCGAAGCGGCGGGCGATTTCCATCAGCCCCGGCCACAGCGCCGCCGACCGCATGACCTCATTGGTCTGGGGCGGGCGGTTGAGCCAGGTCGACAGCCAGCCGTCATGCGTTTCGACAATCCCCGGCAACAGGCCCGCCAGATCGCCCGCCTGTGTCGCGTAGAGCGCAGTCAGCGCCGGTTCCGTTCCCCGCCGGGCCAGCGCATGGAACGCGCCGCCGATCCGCATGGAAATGGCATCGTCATCCGCGTCGCCGGGCCAATCGAGCAGGCGGCGGCCTGTCTCGGTATCGCGGCTAAGCGTGTTGGCCAGTGTTTCGAGAACGTCGCCGGTGAAAGGAGAGCCAAGCACGCGGCACCAGCCTGCCTGCTTGATCATATGATCATATCCGCTGGTCATCGGGTACTCCGTCTTTCCGGCGACGGCCGGAATCCCGCTTTGCTTGTAATACCATAGCGAAGGGACACAGAGATTCCGGCCTTCGCCGGAAAGACGAGGGTACGCAGTGAGCCATTGAAACCAATCCTCCCGTCCGGATAACTTGCCCTTATTGCAGCGCACAAGTAAAGCCCCGCCCGCAATGCCTCAGCCTCTCATCTTTGCCGTGCCCAAGGGGCGCATCCTGAAGGAAGCCCTGCCGCTTCTCGCCCGTTCCGGGATCGTGCCGGAGCCTGCCTTTTCCGATGAGGACAGCCGGGCGCTAAAATTCTCCACCAACCGCGATGATCTGGAACTGATCCGCGTCCGCGCCTTCGATGTGGCCACCTTTGTGGCGCATGGCGCGGCGCAGATCGGGATTGTCGGATCGGACGTGATTGACGAGTTCGCCTATTCCGAACTTTATGCGCCGGTTGATCTCGATATCGGCCATTGCCGGATTTCCGTGGCGGAGCCGGTGGCGCTAGCCGAATCGGATGATCCGCGTTCGTGGAGCCATGTGCGCGTGGCGACCAAATATCCCAATCTGACGCGCACATATTTCGAAGCGCGCGGTGTTCAGGCGGAATGTGTGAAGCTGAACGGGGCAATGGAAATTGCGCCGTTGCTGGGCCTGTCCAGCCGGATTGTCGATCTCGTGTCTTCCGGCAAGACGCTGAAGGAAAATGGCCTCGCAGAAGTGGAAGTGATCGCGCAGGTCTCCGCCCGCCTGATTGTCAACCGCGCCGCGTTCAAAACCAATGCGGCAGTGGGCGCGCTGGTCGATGCGTTCCGGGGGGCGGTTGGTGGGTAAGGCCTCACTCGTCGCCCCAGCGCAGGCAGGGGCCGGTGGCAGCATTGAGCTGCTATGCGTCACACAGGCCCCAGCCTGCGCAGGGGCGACGAGATAGTGATCCGCCTCTCTACCTCTTCCCCCGATTTCGCTACCGCCTTCGAAACCCTCGTCAATGCCCGGCGCGAAGCGGACGGGGATGTGTCGCGTGATGTCGCCGCGATCATTGCCCGTGTCCGCGCGGAGGGTGATGCTGCCGTCGCGGAGCTGACCACGAAGTTTGACGGCCACAGCCTGCCCTGGCGGATTGATCTGGCGGAATGCCGTGCGGCTCTTGCGGGCTTGGATCCCGAACTGCGCGCCGCGCTCGAACTCGCGGCCGCCCGCATCCGCACTTATCATGACAAGCAGAAGCCCGCCGATAGCGATACGACCGATGATGCGGGCGTCCGCACCGGCGCGCGCTGGAATGCAGTGGATGCGGCGGGTGTCTATGTGCCGGGCGGACGGGCGGCCTATCCCTCGTCTGTGCTGATGAACCTGATTCCCGCCAAGGTTGCAGGCGTCGAACGTCTGGTGATGGTCACGCCGACGCCCGGCGGAGAAGCAAACCCGCTGGTGCTCGCGGCAGCGGCGCTGGCAGGGGCGGACGAAGTGTGGCGGATCGGCGGAGCGCAGGCCGTCGCCGCGCTGGCATTCGGCACGGAAAGCATCGCGCCGGTTGATGTGATCACTGGCCCCGGCAATGCCTGGGTGGCAGAGGCCAAGCGCCAGCTTTACGGTGTGGTCGGCATTGATATGGTGGCCGGGCCGTCTGAAATCCTCGTGGTTGCGGACGGTGCGAACAATCCGGACTGGATTGCCGCCGATCTGCTCAGCCAGGCCGAGCATGATCCCACCAGCCAGTCGATCCTGATCACTGATGATGCGGCGTTTGCGGATGCCGTAGTGCTGGCAGTGGAGGCGCAACTGGTAACGCTCGCCACACAGGCGACCGCGCGTGCCAGTTGGGAGGCGAACGGGGCAGTCATCCTGGTGGGCAGCCTTGATGAAGCGCCGCCACTGGTGAACGCGCTTGCGCCTGAACATCTCGAACTGGCCGTGGAGAAACCCGAACCCCTGTTCGCCCGCGTGCGCCATGCCGGTTCTGTATTCCTTGGCCGCCACACACCCGAAGCGGTGGGCGATTATGTTGCAGGCCCCAACCATGTTCTTCCTACAGGACGGCGCGCACGCTTTTCCTCTGGCCTCTCCGTGCTGGATTTCATGAAGCGCACCAGCTTCCTGCAATGTGACGCCGCCAGCATCCACGCCATTGGTCCTGCCGCTGTGGCACTGGCCAGGGCCGAAGGGCTGCCCGCCCATGCTGCCTCTGTTTTTGAAAGACTGAAATGAGCAAATCCCGCGCCGCCGCCCGCCTTGCCGCTGTGCAGGCACTCTATCAGCAGGATATGGAAGGCACGCCCGTGGCGCAGCTTCTCCACGAATTTCACCAGCACCGGCTGGGCGCGACGATCGAAGGCAATACCTATGCGCAAGCCGATGTGGATTTCTTCGATGATGTCGTGAAGGGCAGCAACGCCCGCGCCGAAGAAGTGGACGCCGCCATCACCGCGCGGCTCGCCAAGGGCTGGTCGCTGGAACGGGTTGACCGCCCGATGCGCGCGATCTTCCGGGCCTGCACCTATGAACTGATTGCCCGCCCCGATGTGCCACTGGCGAGCGCGATCAGCGCCTATCTTGATGTGGCGGATGCCTTTTATGACCGGCGGGAAAAAGGCTTTGTCAACGGCGTGCTGGACGCTGTGGCCAAGGATGTGCGCGTCTAACCCCGATAGGTCGGAATGGCGAGGCCACGCCATATTGCTGCCGCGCGCAGGGCAAATCCGGTCAGCGCGCCAATGCCTGCCGCCGTCAGCGCGGGCACTCCGGCAAACAGCAACGCCACAAACAGCCCGGCGGCCAGAGCTGCGGCTGTTACATAGATTTCCGGGCGCAGCAGGATGGAAGGTTCGCCCGCCAGCAGATCGCGGATGATGCCGCCGACGCACGCCGTGATTACCCCCATCATCATCGCGGGCAGCGCAGGCACCCCCAGCGCCAGCGCCTTGGCCGCGCCGAACACGGCATAAACGGCTAGGCCCACCGCATCGAACCAGTCGAGCGCGCGGGCATTCCACAGCCGCGCAGGCGTAATCCAGATCAGCCCGGCGGTGGCAAGGCAGGCAGCGGGCACGCGCCAGTCCTGCACCCAGAATACCGGCGCGCCGATCAGCAGATCACGCACCGTGCCGCCGCCCACGCCTGTCACCAGCGCAAAGAAGGCGAAGGTCACCAGCGTCTGTTCGCGGCGCGCTGCCGCGAGCGCGCCTGAGGCGGCGAACACGGCAATGCCGAACAGGTCAAGCCAGGCAATCAGGGCTGGGGCAAGGGTCGCAAGGGCAGGCATGAGGTGCGGTTAGCCTATTTCGGCTGCGGGCTGAACCCTTTGATCGGGCTTTGCCCTATGGCCCCCATTGTTTCGCGCCCAGCCTGGCTGTGACCACCGGTCCTAGCTGTTCGGCATTGTCGCCCAGCGCAAAGCCATATGTGCCGCCCTTGATCGACCAGCCCTTGCCTTCCCATTCCGCCAGGATGCGCGGTTCAATGGCAAGCGTTACCTTGCGGCTTTCCCCCGGCTTGAGGCTGACTTTCCGGAATCCGGCCAGGCGCTGCTGCTTGCCCGCCGGCGTGGAGACCAGATAGAGCTGCGTGACCGTCGCCCCTTCGCGCGCGCCGGTGTTCGTTACGGTGAAGCTGGCGGAGGTGCCGGACACCTTCAGGCCGGATGTGGCAAAGCTGGTGTAGCTCAGGCCATAACCAAAGGGGAAAAGCGCTTTGTGGCCTTCCCGCGCGTTCCAGCGATAGCCAAGGTCTGATCCTTCGATATCGTAATTGGCCTCCACTTTCAGTTGGGAACCGGCCCGGCCCTGGAAATCGGGTTCCACCACATCGCTGCCGTCCAGCTTGGGGCGCGGCAGATCATTCACGCTTGCCGGGAAGGTGATGGGCAGATGACCTGACGGATTGGTGTCGCCAAACAGCACAGAGGCAATCGCTTCCCCGCCTCGGCCGCCGGGATACCAAGCTTCCACAACCGCAGCGGTCTTGTCCAGCCAGGGCATGGTAATGGCGCTGCCGGTCTGGAGGACGACAATCGTGTGCGGGTTGGCCGCCGCCACTGCCGCGATCAGGGCGTCCTGGCCGCGGGGGAGGGAAAGATCGGGCTGATCAATGCCTTCGGTCTGCCACTGGTTGGCAAAGAGGATGACGACATCCGCCTGCTTTGCGCTTTCCACGGCATCCGTGATGTAGAAGCCGGTGCGGAAGGTGACTTCGGCCCCCGGCGCTTTCGCTTTGATTGCCGCCAGCGGCGTGGTGGAGCGCTGATATTGTTCGGAAATGAACGCCGCAAACGGCCCGTTGCCGCCCATCGGCACGGCTCCTGCGGCACCGCCGTCCATATGGACCTGGCTGGAACCCGCACCCGAGAGCACCCCGGTATCGGCATAGCCGCCAATCACCGCGATCCTTTTGGCTGTGGCAGCCAGCGGCAGGGCGTTATCCTGGTTGCGCAGAAGCACAATCCCTTCCTTTGCCACCGCTTCGGCCACATCCAGATTGGCTGCCTTGTCGATCACGCCGCCGGGCGTGACCGGGTTCCTGTCCACGCCATTGGCATAGATGGCATAGAGAATGCGACGGTTCATATCGGCCAGCCGTGCGCGGTACGCCGGGTCCGTGGCTGCCGCGTCTTTCAGCGCACCCCCGAAAAACAGCTTGGGATCAAGCTGCGCGCCCGATTGCTGATCAAGGCCCTTCAGCGCGAAATCCAGGTCATGGACAGCGCCCCAGTCTGACATCACAAACCCCTTGTAACCCCAATCCTTCTTGAGAACCTGCGTGAGCAGATACGCATTGCCGCACGCCTGATCGCCATTGACCCTGTTGTACGAACACATGACCGATCCGGGCTGACCCGTTTCAATCGCAATCTGGAAGGCCAGCAGATCGCTTTCGCGCGCATGGGCATCCGAGATTTTCGAATTGACGAAATTCCGGGCCGTTTCCTGCCCGTTGAGGGCGAAATGCTTGACCGTGGAAATGATATGGTTGGACTGGATACCCGCGATTGCGGCCCCGCCAAGCAGTCCGGAATGCAGCGGATCCTCGCCCAGATATTCGAACGTGCGCCCGTTGCGCGGATCCCGCATCAGGTTGACCCCGCCCGCCAGCAATATGTTGAAGCCCTTGGCGCGCGCTTCGCTGCCGATCATCGCCCCGCCCCGGCGCAGCAGTTCCGGGTTCCAGGTGGATCCCATGGCGGTGCCCGAAGGCAGCGGTGTTGCCCCGCCATCACCGCGCATCCCCATCACATAGGACACGCCAAGACTGGCATCGCTTTCGGTCAGGTTGGGCACGGCAAGGCGCGGCACACCGGTCACGAAACCCGCGCCGCCAACCGCCCCTTCAGGAATCTTCATGCCCGGCATGATCGCCATTGCCATCACGCCATGCGTCATCATGACACGCTCATCGTCCGTCATCTGCGCTTCGGTGGCAGCGGCGCGGGCTTCGGGTGTGTCGCCAGCGGCCAGGGCCGGGGCAGCAGAGCCCGCCAGACACGCGGCAAGGGTGGCAGTGGCGAAATAACGGTTCATCGGAACTCTCCTGATCATGACAGCGCTGCCGCTGCAGTGGCATCAACAAAAGAGGGCCACAACTTGCGCTGTGGCCCTCCATCCCCCTTTTACAAACTGGTGCGACCCAGGGGTTGGGTTAGAATTTGAAGCCGGCCCGCACGCCATAGGTGCGGGGCTCTTCAATAGTGGCCGAAGCGGCAAGGCCGGATGAAGCGGCGGCCAGGGTAATCTCGTTTTCGAGATTCTTCACAAAGCCCTGAATGTAATACCGGTCGTCGGCGGCCTTGTAGGTCAGCGTCAGATCGGTCTTGGTGAAGCTGGGCTGGCGATATTGCGAGAGGAGACCGAGATCCTGCATATAATAGGCAGCGCTCAGACGCGTCCGTGCCGAAGCTTCCACCTTGCCGCCATTGCCCAGCGGGAAGGTGTGGGTGTAGGCCGCCGATGCGGTATATTTGGGTGCATGATCAAGCTGGCGGCCGTTGAACGTATAAGTCGGGAAGTTGGTCGGATCGGGTATGAAACTCACATAGCGCGCATCCGTCCAGGTGGCACCCAGATCAACCTGATCATTGGGCCCGGGCCGGATCACGGCATCAAGCTCCACCCCGTCCACCTTGGCGCGGCCCGCATTCTTGGTCAGCGTGGCCGGAACCGGCACGGTGACAATCTGGCTCAGCTGCAGCGAGGAATAGTCATAGTGGAAGAAGGAACCATTGAGCCGCAACGCATTGCCCGCAAAGCGGAACTTGAAACCGGCTTCATACGCGGTCAGCGTTTCGGGATTGTAGTAAAGCGCGGCGGGAGTCAGCACGCAGCCGACGCCAGAGCCGGTCACGCAGCCGTCGTTGAACCCGCCGGCCTTGTAGCCGGTCGAGACGTTGGCATAGATCAGGCCAAGGCCGGGCGCGTCATAATCAAGTCCGGCTTTCCAGATCGTCTTGGTGAATTTCTTCGAAGCGATATTCTGGTTGAGCACGCAGCGGAGCTGGCCGCAAATGCTGGCTGCCACGGTCGGGAAATCCACCACAGTGGCACCCACCCGGGATTTCTGGTCTTCGGTGTAACGGATGCCGCCGGTCAGATGCAGGTTGGGGGCGATGTCGTAAGTCAACTGGCCGAAAGCCGCTTTTGATGTGGCCTTGGTTGGCCCCTGCGGAAAGGCAAAGCCGGTGGCACCGGGCACCACGAAGCCCGAAAGCGGCGCACCCAGGTTGAATTCCAGGCTGGATTTCTCATGGAAATAGTACAGCCCGACCTGGCCGTGCAGGGGCTGATCCTTGCCAAAGGCCGCACGCAATTCGTGCGAAGTCTGGTTGAACTTCCCGAAGAAGAAGGCAGGATTGTTGAGCGCGCCGAAAAGCAGCAGATCGCGCACATCCTGGCGGTCGCCCTTGCGGTATGATGCCAGATAGGTCAGCTCGACCGGACCGAGATCATAGCTGAAATCACCCATCACACCGTAGAATTTGTTATTCTTGGCATCGGGAAAGGCCAGCGGGATGTTCAGGGTGCGCTGCGTGGTCGCGCTGGTGCCGACATAAACGGGATCGACCTTGGTTGTAAGCGCGCCGGGGAAGAAGTTGGTCAGGGGAACCGCGTTATAGACGCCGCCCTTGGCATGCGAATAATCGCCCCGGATCACGAACCGGAAATTGTCGCCCAGCGTACCGCCAATCGACAGGCGGCCGGACAGGTTGTTGCGGAACGGGTTCAGGGACTGGGTCACCGGCCCTTTCTGGAGTATCGGGCTGTCCTGCCGGTCATAATTGACAGCGGCACGGACAGCGATGCTGTCGCTCAGCGGCACATTGACCATTCCGGTCAGGTTGGCGCTGTTGAGATTGCCGTATTTGCCGTCAATCGAGGCCGAAAAGGCGTCCGCCTTGGGCCGGGCGGAAATCACGTTGATCACGCCTGCGGTTGTGTTGCGGCCATAAAGCGTACCCTGCGGTCCACGCAGCACTTCCACGCGTTCAAGATCAAAAAAGGAATTGAGCACTTCAATCGGGCGCGCAATGTAAATGCCGTCCAGCAGGAAGGCTGCCGAAGGATCGCCCTTTTCCGTGGTGTCGGAACTGGTCACGCCGCGGATCGAGATGCGGGCCGAATCGCCATTTTCGCTGATCTGCAGGTTGGGCACCACATCCGTCAGGGAACGCGAGTCAGTGATGCCCGCATCACGCAGGCCTTCGCCGGTGATGGCGGTAAGCGCGATGGGAGTTTTGGAAAGCAGGGTTTCGCTGCGAGTCGCGGTCACGATGATGTCACCATCACTAGCAGCGGCATCCGCTGAGTCCTGCGCCCAGGCGGGTGCGACAGACATGGCAAAAAGTGAGGCCGTGCAGGCCAAAAGCGCGCGATTCATCAATATCCTCCCCAAAGAATGGCAGTTTTCGATCATTACCGATAACCGTCCCCCGCTTGACGAAAATTGGCAGCGCTGTCAAGACTGCGCTGTCAATTTCTGACACAAAGGAGAGGGCGCTTGCGCCGCGGTCAGTTTTCCTCTGAAACCAATGCAGCGGAATCGGTGGAATGTGCGTATCAAAGGTCAGGGGCGGATTGAGGGTGACAAGAACAACGATCAGCGACGTGGCAAAGGCTGCCGGCGTATCGATGAAAAGCGTTTCGCGCGTGATCAACAGCGAACCCAATGTTTCGGAAAAGCTCCGCAACAAGGTTCAGGTTGCCATCGATGCGCTGGGCTATGTGCCCGATCTCGCGGCCCGTTCGCTGGCGGGCGCGCGCGCTTTTGCCATTGGCGTGCTGTTTGACAATCCCAGCCCGAACTACACCATGAAAATCCAGACCGGCGCGTACAAGGCATGCCGCGAACAGGATTTCCACCTGATCGTCGATCATATCGATTCAGCAGCAGGCGATGTGGCTGGTCAGATGGAAGCCATTTTGCGCCATGTGCGGATTGACGGCTTCATCCTGACGCCGCCGCTTTCCGAAGATGATGCGGTCATGGCCGTGCTGGAACGCCGGGCCATTCCCTTTGTACGGATTGCACCCTGGGGTTATCCGGGGCGCGGCCCGGGCGTGGCGATTGATGATGCGCGCGCGGCAAGCGAGCTTGCCGGGCATCTGTGGAACCTTGGCCATCGCCGGTTCGGCATCGTCAACGGGCCCACAGCCCATTCCGCCGCCCGGGCACGGCGGCAGGGCTTTGTGGACTGGCTGGCCGCGCATGGCTGCACCCAGATTGCGGAAAGCTATGGCGGGTTTGATTTTGAAACCGGGATTGCGGCCGGTCAGGAACTGATGCGTCTGGCGCAAGCACCCACCGCCATTTTCGCGGCCAATGACGATTCTGCCGCCGGGGTGATGGCGGGGCTTGCCCAGCTTGGATACAAGGTGCCCGATGATGTTTCGGTCGTTGGCTTCGATGATAGCTGGATCGCGCGCACGGTCTGGCCCAGCCTGACGACAATCTATCAGCCGATTTCGGAAATGGCCTATGCGGCAACGATGATCCTGATTGACCGCAACCGGCCCGAGGACGCGCCGGGAGACACGATGCTCGACTACGCTTTGGTCGTGCGCAACTCGGCCGCAGCGCCACGGACATGAAGTGGCGCGAACATCTGTTCCGCGTTCATTCGTCATTGCGGCGAACGCCGGAATCTCATTTTCTTTCTTTGGCGGGTGGGCCGCCCGAGAAAAGCGGGATTCCGGCGTTCGCCGGAATGACAGCCTCCAGCATGGCACCGAAATTCAAACGCAGCCACCCTTGGCCCCTCGCTGCGCTCGCCGCTACGTTTGCCCTGTGCTGCGTGCCTGCCAGCGCCGCAAAGCCGCGGCTGATCGTGCTCAGCGATATTGGCAATGAACCTGATGACCAGATGTCTCTGGTTCGCTTGCTGGTCTATTCGAATGAGTTGGATGTGGAAGGCATTGTGGCGACCACCTCCGTCTGGCAGCGGGCCAAGGTATCGCCGGAAATCGCGCAGGGCGTGATTGCGGCCTATGGCAAGATTGTCCCCAATCTTCGCCTGCACGCCCAGGGCTGGCCAGACGCGGCGGATTTGTCCGCCCGGGTGACCAAGGGTGTGGCCGGTTACGGGCTGGCGGCGCTTGGCACCGCTCCGCTTTCCGATGGCGCCACAGCGCTCATTGCGGCAGCAGACAGGGCGGATGAACGACCCTTATGGGTCACGCTCTGGGGCGGGGCGAATACGCTGGCGCAGGCGCTTGTCCATGTCCGCGAAACGCGTTCCCCCGAAGCGCTGGCGGCGTTCGTCAGCAAGCTGCGCGTCCATTCGATTTCCGATCAGGATGATGCCGGGCCGTGGATCAGGCGCGAATTTCCCGGCCTGTTCTACATCGTCAAACCCTCCACGCCCGATAGTGCGGAATATGCCAGCGCCACATGGACAGGGATCAGCGGTGACCGGTTTTACCGCAACGGGCAGGGCGCGGATGTCACCACCGTCACCAATGAATGGCTGGACGCGCATATCCGCCGCAAAGGCCCGCTGGGCGCGGCCTATCCACGTTACATGTTCATTATGGAAGGGGATACGCCCTCCTTTCTCGGCCTTGTTCCCAACGGCCTCAATGCACCGGACATGCCGGGCTGGGGTGGCTGGGGCGGGCGCTATGTGTTGCGTCAGCCTTATGGGGAAACCCGCCCGATCTGGACGCAGGGCGGGGACAGTTTTCGCCGGGTGACCTCTGCCGATACGGTCAACGGGGTTACGTCCGATCAGGCGACAATCTGGCGCTGGCGCGGCGATTTCCAGAATGATTTTGCCGCGCGGATGGACTGGACGATCAGGCCGTTTGCCGCTGCCAATCATCCGCCGGTAGCGGCCATTGCCGGTCTGCCTGACGGGGACGGACGCATTGAATTGCGCCTGAAAGCGGGGGAATCGATGCAGCTTGATGCCGGGGCATCGCATGATCCCGATGGCAACATGCTGCGCTATCGCTGGATTTCCTATGGCGAGGCGGGCTTTGGCGAGCAGCAGAACATGGCCGATGTCACGATCAAGGGGGCGGATCGCGCGCGGGCAGTGATCACGGCCATATCCCCCTGCCGGGGGATGTGGATCGATGGCTTCATCCCCTGCAAGGGCAGCGGGACAGCGCATGTCATCCTTGCCGTGACTGACACCGGCACGCCCGCGCTGACCCGTTACCGCCGCATCATCGTTACGGTGACGCCCTGATCAGAAGCGGTTGATCAGATTTTCCAGCCATTCCTGCCGTCCCGACTTTGGCTGTGGCGCGAGATTGCCGGTAATTGCCATGTCTGCAACCGACGCCAGCGTGGCGCCCTCGCTGCGGATCGCCGTGCCAAGCGCGCCGTCCCAACCCGCATAGCGCTGCGCGCGGAAAGCGTCGAGGCGGCCGTCCGTGATGATCGCTTCCGCCTTGATCAGGGCCTGGGCGATCACGTCAATGCCGCCGATATGGCCGTGGAACAGATCTGCGGCGTCCACGCTCTGGCGGCGCACCTTGGCATCGAAGTTGAACCCGCCCGTGGTAAAGCCCCCGCTGCGGATGATCTCGATCATCGCCAGTGTCAGTTCTTCCACCGAATTGGGGAACTGGTCGGTATCCCAGCCATTCTGGTGGTCGCCGCGATTGGCGTCGATCGATCCGAAAATGCCGAGCGCGCGGGACATGGCGATCTCATGCTCGAACGTATGGCCTGAAAGCGTCGCGTGGTTTGCTTCGATGTTGACCCGCACCTCCCCCTCCAAACCAAACCGCTTGAGGAAACCATAGACCGTCTGGGTGTCAAAATCATATTGATGCTTGGTCGGCTCGTGGGGCTTGGGTTCAATCAGGATGGCACCAGTGAAGCCGATCTTGTGCTTGTGTTCGACTACCATCGAGAGGAAGCGGCCGAAATTCTCCTGCTCCACCGCCAGATCGGTGTTGAGGATCGTGTCATAGCCTTCGCGGCCGCCCCACAGCACATAATTTGATCCGCCCAGCCGGTGCGTCGCCTCCAGCGCGTCGCGTACCTGAAGGGCGGCCCAGGCAAAGACTTCGGGATCGGGATTGGTGGAGGCCCCTGCCATATAGCGGGGATGGCCAAACAGATTGGCGGTGCCCCACAGCAGCTTGCGGCCATGCTGCGCCTGCAGGGCCTCAAGATGATCCACCGCCTGCGCAAAGCTGCTGTGGAAGGAGGACACATCACCAGCATCTGCCATCACGTCCACATCGTGGAAGCAGTAGAAGGGCACATCCAGCTTTTCGATAAAGGCCATCGCGGCTTCGCGCTTGGCTTTGGCATTCACCGCGTCATTCGGTCCGGCGTGCCAGGGGCGGGTAAAGGTGCCCGCGCCGAACACGTCGCTGCCGGGCCAGCAGAATGTGTGCCAGAAACATACGGCGAAGCGCAGATGATCCTCCATCCGCTTGCCAAGCACGATGCGATCCTTGTCATACCAGCGATAGGCAAGGTCGTTGGCCGTTTCCGGGCCTTCATAACGGATCGTATCGAACGGGGCGAAATAGTCTGCGGACATGGCGGTTCTCCTAAATGTGGCGGATATGGGAATAGGCCGCGCGGAAGCGGGCCCGTTTGGGGGCAAGTCTCCCGGCAATCGCCGGATCGGGCTCAATGACATGGGAAACAGGCGGAGCCATGCAGACGCTTGCCGCATCAGCCCCGGTGACCGCCATCTGCGCGAGCTTGGCGGCGCCCAGCGCGGGGCCAACCTCGCCCCCTTCCAGATAGACAAGGCGTGTATCAAGCGCGGCGGCAATGATCTGGCCCCAATAGGCAGAGCGTGCCCCGCCGCCGATAACGGACAATGCGGCAACCGAAGTGCCGGCTTCCTCAAGCGCGTCAAGCCCGTCAGCCAGCGCAAAAGCCACGCCTTCCAGCACGGCCTGCGCCAGCGTGCCGGGATCTGACTCATTGTCGAGGGACAGGAACGACCCGCGCACATGGGGGTCATTGTGCGGCGTCCGCTCGCCTGAAAGATAAGGCAGGAACAGTTCCGGCCCCGCAGCCGGGCCTGCCGCTTGCGCCCGCGCGAACAGGGCAGCCGGGCCATCACAACCTGCCAGCCGCGCGGCCCAGTCAACGCAGGACGCCGCAGAAAGATGAACGGCCATCTGGTGCCACATATCAGGCAGGCAATGGCAGAAGGCGTGCACCGCCCGTGCCGGGTTGGGCCGGAAACCGCCCGTCGCGACGAAGATCACGCCCGACGTGCCGAGGGAGAGCAGCGCATCCCCATCCCGCACAACGCCGACGCCCGCAGCACCTGCCGCATTATCGCCGCCGCCTGCCACTACCGGTACGGCTGCCATTCCCCAGCGCGTCGCAACGTCTGGGCGCAGGGTGCCGGTTATGGCGCAGCCTTCGTGGAGATGCGGCATATGTTCGCGCGAAAGGTCACAGGTTTCCAGCATTGCCGCGCTCCAGTCCCGCCCGGCGACGTCCAGCCACAGCGTTCCCGCGCTGTCCGACAGGTCGGACGCCTTGTCCCCCGTCATGCAGAGCCGGACATAGTCCTTGGGCAGGAGCACGCTCCGGACAGCCGCGAACGTTTCCGGCTCATGATCACGCACCCATAGCAGTTTGGGTGCGGTGAAGCCGGGCATCGCAATATTGCCAGTGATCGCGCGGGATGCCGGCACTGAGCCTTCCAGTGCCGCGCATTGGGCAAAGCTGCGACCGTCATTCCACAGGATTGCCGGGCGCAGGGGCCGGTCATCCGCGCCCAGCAGAGTGGCGCCGTGCATCTGTCCGGCAAGGCCGATGCCCTGCACTTTCGCGCGCACAGCAGAATCAATGGCCTGCACGGCGGCCTGCGTCGCGATCCACCAGTCATCGGGTGCCTGTTCAGACCAGAGCGGGTGGGGCCGGGACACCGTCAGGGAGGCTGTGCCTTGCCCCCGCACGGAACCGTCATCGGCAGTGACAACCGCCTTCACGCCGGACGTGCCGATATCGATGCCCAGATACACGCTTTTCCTCTCCTTCATCCACGCGACGCTCTTCAGCCTCGTCATTTTGGGGGGTTGACGTCAGCCGGGAGTCTGTCTGATAGCGCTGTCAATTAACAAGGCAAGCGCCAATTGGGAGAGGATATATGTCAGATGTCTCTGCACGTCACCGGCCAATGATGAACCGGCGTACGTCGATGAAGCTGCTGGGCGCTACTGCTGCCGCCGGCCTCGCCCCCAAAGCCTTTGCCGCCGCCGCCGCTCCTGGCATCGGCTGGACAGTGACAACCCCCGTTTCCCGCTGGCAGAGCCACTCCGGCCTTGCGTTGCGCGCGCCCACGCCGGTTCTGTTCGACCAGCATGTCCAGATTGCACTCGCCAATCCGGCCCAGCCGATTGACGGCTTTGGCGGTGCATTTACCGAAAAGGGCTGGGAAGCCCTGTCCGCGCTCCCGCCTCCGTTGCGGGACGAGGCGGTGGCTGCGCTGTTTGGCGATGCAGGCGCTGCCTTCACGTTGTGTCGCACGCCTCTGGGCGCGAACGATATCTCGCGCAAATGGTACAGCTACGATGAAACGCCCGGTGACTTTGCGCTAAACGATTTCAGCGTCGCCAATGACCGGGAGACGCTGATTCCCTTCATCAAGGCGGCGCAAGGCCAGCGCCCCAAATTGCGGCTCTGGGCCTCCCCCTGGTCCCCGCCGACCTGGATGAAAACCAACAAGCATTATGCGATGGCCCCGGCCTGGCCCGGCCAGCCCTCCAACGGCATCCGTCCGGATCAGCTCGGCCATGAGGGCGCGGATCATTTCATTCAGGAAGACCGGTATTTCGATGCCTATGCCCGCTATTTCCGGCGTTATGTGGAGGATTATGGCAAGGCAGGCATTCCGATCAGCATGGTGATGCCGCAAAACGAGTTCAATTCGGCCCAGCCCTTCCCCAGTTGCTGCTGGACGCCCGAAGGGCTGGCGCGCTTCATCCCCTATCTGGGCAAGGCGCTGGAAACATCCGGCACGGAGATTTTCTTCGGCACGCTCGAACGCCCCAATGCCGATCTTCTCTCAAAGGTGCTGGGGGACGCGAATGCCGCGCCCTATATCAAGGGGGTCGGCGTCCAGTGGGCGGGCAAGGGCGCGCTGGAAGAGATCAAGCGCCGCCATCCCGATCTGCCGATCTGGGGCAGCGAGCAGGAATGTGGCAGCGGCACCAATGACTGGCATTATACGCGCTATAGCTGGGGCCTGATGAAGCGCTATTTCAATGCCGGTGCCCGTGCCTGGCATTACTGGAATCTGGCCATGCCGCTGGGCGGCCTTTCCGGCTGGGGCTGGCCGCAGAACGCGCTGGTTTCGGTCGATACGCAGCGTGGCCGGTTTGCGCTCACCAATGATTATTGGCTGATGCGGCACCTTTCCGCGTTCGTGAAGCCGGGCGCGCGCTTCATCCCGACATCCAGCTTCATGGGTTTTGAAAACCAGTTGGCTTTCCGTAATCCGGACGGAGAACTGGTGATCGTGATCCAGAACGAGATGTCCACACCGCTCAAGGTCGGGCTGATGATCGCGGGCAAGCAACTGACGCCGGAGCTTCCGGCGGATAGTTTCAGCACGATCCGGGTTCCGGCGGGGTTGTTGGGGTAGGGGCGACGGGATTAGGGGTGGGGCGACTCGGCCAGTTGCGCCGCCGCCCTTGCCTGCGCCACACGGCTTCCCCCCACGGCCTGCCCCACCAGCATGATCGTCGGCCCGTCCGACTTTGCCGGGATCGCCAGTTCCAGCAGATCAAGCCGGGTGCGAACGATCCGTTCTTCGGGCAGGCTGACATTGTCCAGCACCAGCACCGGCGTATCCGCGCGCAAGCCGGCGGCACAGAGTTTTTGCGATACCAGCCGGGCGGCGCTGCGGCCCATATAGATGGCAAGCGTGGCATCCGGATCTGCCAGGGCCTGCCAGTCCAGATCCAGTGCCTCACCCGCCCGCACATGGGCGGTCACAAAAGTCAGCTTGCGCGCCAAACCGCGCAGGGTGAGCGAAATGCCGGCCGAGGCAGCCGCGGCGCTCGCGGTTGTGATGCCGGGGCAGATATGGACAGGAATGCCGTGTTCGGCACAGGCATCAATCTCTTCGGTGGAACGCCCGAAGATGGAAGGATCGCCGCCCTTCAGCCGTACCACCCGCTTGCCCGCAAGGGCTGCTTCGACAATCAGATCATTGATCGTGCGCTGATCCTTGCTGTGGCGGCCCGAACGCTTGCCGACGCTGACCAGTTCCACGTCCGCAGGGATCAGCGCCAGCACGCCGGGGCCAACCAGCGCGTCGCAAAACACAATGTCTGCGGCGGTGATCAGCCGTTCTGCCTTGCGGGTCAGCAGATCGGGGTCGCCGGGGCCCGCGCCCACCAGCCACACGGTGCCGGGTGCTATCAGGTCAGGCATAAGCGTTTTCCCCTTTTTCACTCAGGATTCTGGCAATGGCCGGGCGGCAGGAACCGCAATTGGTGCCCGCGTTCAGCGCCGCGCCGACGGCATCCACACTGGTCAGCGATTGATCGCGCACGGCAGCGATGATGGTTTTCAGGCCAATATCAAAGCACACGCAAATGATCGGGCCGCGATCCGGCGCCGGCGTCGCGGGGCGACCGGCGAGCAGTTCCATGGTTGAGGGATCGGGCGCGGCAAGCTGACTCACCAGCCAGTCGCGGCTGGGCAGGCTGGCGTCCGATGTGATGAATAGGGCGGCAGCTACCTGCCCCTGTTCCAGCGTGACCGCGCGGATGATGCCCTTGCGCGCATCGCGCACTTCGGCCCGCTCACCTGCGGGAAGCAGCGCCAGCATGGTATCAGGGGCACCTGTGCCGGCCATTTCGACCAGCCAGCCCGTCGCGGTTTTCACTTTTGTCCAGTAGAGGCAGTCCGGCATCACCGGCAGATCGCGCGCCACCAGAAAGCCTGTCCAGTCCGGCGTGACAGGACGGATGGTGGCGGGCGTGTTCTTGAATCCAGGCTGGCCGGAATGGGGATCCCGGTCCTGCGCGGGCAGCATTCCGGCGCGGCCGCCACCGCTGGTCTGATCCGTCCAGTGGATCGGCACGAAGATATCCTGCCGCCTCTGGCCGAACGTGCTGACCACGCGGAACATGCTTTTGCCTGACGCCGTTTCCACCTGCGCCAGCCCGCCATCGGCAAGGCCCATCCGTGTCACCATATCGGGATGGACTTCCACCAATGGCTCGCGGCGGTGTTGGGAAAGTTTGGGGGAAAGCCCGGTGCGCGTCATCGTGTGCCACTGATCGCGATAGCGCCCGGTGTTGAGGCGCAGCGGAAAGGCGCGGCTTTCGCCGGCCCGGGGGACGTAGGCGACGGGAACGAGGCGGGCCTTGCCATCGGGAGTGGAGTAGCGACCGGCAGCGAAGGGGGAGGGGCCGCCCCATTGGAAGGGAAGCATGTCGTTATAGGCGTCCGCGTTGGCGAGCGAGGAGAGTTGCAGCACTCGTTCCCCGGCATTCTCGAAGCGGGTCATCGCGGCGAACTCATCGAAAATTTCTGCTTGATGCGCCCAGGAAAAGGCGTGGCGCCACCCCATCCGCTTGCCGACTTCGGCCAGCGCCCACCAATCGGGCTTGGCGTCCCGCGGCGCAGTGAGGAAGCCACGCTGGCGGGAAATCACTCGTTCCGAATTGGTGACGGTGCCATCCTTCTCGCCCCAGCCAAGCGCAGGGAGTTTTACCTGGGCATAGCGCCCCGTATCCGTGTTCGCGATGCAATCAGACACGACGACAAAGGGACAGTTAGCCAGCGCGATCCGCACTTCATGAGCATCGGGCATGGAAACAGCGGGGTTGGTGGCCATGATCCATACGGCCTTGATCTTGCCTCTGGCCATCGCGTCGAACATGTCCACGGCCTTCAGGCCGGGGCCGGGGCAGATGGTGGGCGATTGCCAGAAACGTTGCGCCTTGCTGCGTTCCCCTTCGCTAAAGCCCATATGTGCGGCAAGCATTGTGGCAAGGCCCCCCACTTCGCGTCCGCCCATCGCATTGGGCTGTCCCGTGATGCTGAAAGGCCCCGCACCCGGTTTGCCGATGCGGCCGGTGGCAAGGTGCAGGTTGATAATGGCGTTGGCCTTGTCCGTGCCGCTGGTGGACTGGTTCACGCCCTGGCTGAACAGCGTGACGGTGCGGGGGTGATCGGCAAACAGGTCATAAAAGGCGCGCAGATCGGCTTCGGAAACGTCGCAGGTCTTGGCGACATTCAGGGCGGCGATCTGCTTCCAGAATCCTTCCGGCACGCTGACATGGTCGGTGAGGTAAGAGCCATCCAGCCGCCAGCTTTCGCGCATCTCGCGCAGCACGCCGTTGAACAGCGCCACATCCGTGTCAGGCGCAATCGCCAGATGCAGGTCGGCGCGTTCGGCGGTTTCGGTCTTGCGCGGATCGATCACCACCAGCTTGGTGCCGCGTGCCTCGCGCGCTGCCTCGATCTGCTGCCAGATGACGGGGTGGCACCAGGCCGTGTTGGACCCCACAAGGATGATCAGGTCTGCCTCGTCCAGATCGCTGTAGGAACAGGGCACCACATCCTCGCCAAAGGCGCGGTTGTGCGCGGCAACGGCACTGGACATGCAGAGCCTGG
>JANOAJ010000017.1:0-37824 GCA_031411035.1 Sphingomonadales bacterium | reverse complement strand
TTTTCGCGGGCCCGCTCGCGCGGTGCCCCCTGCACGGCTTCGATGCGGATGCCGTCCTCGCTTTCGGGATCATCACCTTGCGTCCGTTTCAGGGCCGCAGCAAAGCGGTCCGCCGCCGCGCGCGGCACTTCGAACAGGGTTTCATCACCCGTGATGCGGATCGCGCCAATCTCGCTCTTGGTGATATGCCCGCGACGGCACAGGAGCGGCAGAATCCAGCGCGGATCGGCGTTCTGCTTCCGCCCGACATCCATGCGGAACCAGATCGTATCCTCAAAACCCTGACGCGGCCCTTCCGGGCGGGCCGGGCGCGCATCGCCATCCAGCATGTCTTCGGGCGACGGCATTTTGGATCGGTGCGCCTGCACCAGCGCGATCGCGATATCCTCAGCAGATTTTTCCGCCAGCAAGCGGCCCGCCAGCTCACGGTCTTCCTCATCCGCCTCAACCGGCAGCATCAACTGGCCCAGCAGGCGTTCGCGATCATTGCGGCGAATATCGGCAGGCGTTGGCGCGTTGATCCATTCCGCTTCGATCCGCGCGCCGCGCAGCATCATTTCCACGCGCTTGCGCCGGGGATAGGGAACGATCAGCACCGCCGTGCCTTTCTTCCCCGCCCGCCCGGTGCGCCCGGACCGGTGCTGCAACCCTTCCGCATCGCGCGGCAGTTCCACATGAACGACGAGCGAAAGGGTCGGCAGATCGATCCCGCGCGCGGCCACATCCGTCGCAACGCACACCCGCGCCCGCTTGTCCCGCAAGGCCTGAAGCGCGTGGTTGCGCTCCTGCTGGCTATGCTCACCAGACAGCGCCACTACGGAAAAGCCCCGCTCCGTCAGGCTGGCGTGCAAATGGCGGACATTGTCGCGCGTCGCGCAGAACAGCATCGCTGATTCCGCTTCGTGAAAGCGCAACAGGTTGACGACGGCATTTTCGATATCGGCCGGCGCAACGGTGACAGCCTGATAGGTGATGTCCCCATGCCCGCGGTCTTCGCCCACGGTGGAGATGCGCAGCGCATCCTTCTGGTAACGGCGGGCAAGCGCCACAATCGGCTTGGGCATGGTTGCCGAAAACAGCAAAGTGCGCCGTCCTTCGGGCGTGGCATCCAGAATTTCCTCCAGATCCTCGCGAAAGCCCATATCGAGCATTTCGTCAGCTTCATCGAGCACCGCCACGCGCAGGCCCGAAAGGTCAAGCGCCCCGCGTTCCAGATGATCGCGCAAACGCCCCGGCGTGCCGACCACAATCGTTGCCCCGCCCGCAAGATTGCGGCGTTCCTTCGAAGCATCCATTCCGCCCACGCAGGTGGCGACCCGCGCGCCCGCCTTGCCATAGAGCCAGATCAGCTCGCGGCTGACTTGCAGCGCCAGCTCCCGCGTTGGCGCAATCGCCAGTGCCAGCGGTTTCAGGCCGAACGGGCAGCGTCCATCCTCCCCAAGCAGCTCGCCCGCCATCGCCAGTCCGAACGCGACAGTTTTGCCGGAACCGGTCTGCGCGGAAACAATCAGATCTCGCCCGGCAGCTTCAGGATCAAGCACAGCGGCCTGCACGGGCGTGGGCGCGGCATAGCCACGGGCGGAGAGCGCTTCGGAGAGAAGCGGTGGTACTGTAGAAAAAGGCATGAGCCTGCCCATAGGGCTTTTGGGGATTTCAGCAAGGACAGCGCCGCATTTGGTTAACATTGCGCCTTGAACCGGAAGCCGCTTGCCGCCACCTTGGCCCCACATTGAAGGAGAGTTCCCCATGCGCCCCGCCCTGATTCTCGCCCCCGTCATCGCCCTTGCCGTCATGGCGCCGGCAATTCTTGCCAGGCAGGTCAACCCCGAAGCCGCGCTGACGGCGGCTGTTGCCGCCCCCACCAGAAGCGCAGAAAACATGGCCCGGGATCAGTATCGCAAACCCGCCCAGACGCTGGCCTTTTTCGGTGTGAAGCCAACCCATACCGTGGTGGAAATCTGGCCCGGTGGCGGGTGGTACACGGAAATTCTGGCCCCCTATCTCAAAGCCAAAGGTCACCTGATCGTGGCCCCGCCCACTGGTCGTGGCGGAGAGGGAATCGCCAAAAAACTTGATGCAGACCCGGTTGCCTATGGCAAGGTCGCCCGCGCCAATTTCCCAGCACTTCTGGGCGGCACGGGCGTCGCGCCGGGCACGGCGGACGTGGTTGTCACATTCCGCAACGTCCACAACTGGAAGATTGGCAGCTATAATCCGGCCAATCAGGATTACAGCGTTGCCGCCTTCAAAGAACTCTATGCCATGCTCAAACCGGGCGGTGTGCTGGGCATTGAGGATCACCGGCTCAATGAAGGCCAGGATTCCGCGCTTGAGAACAAGAGCGGCTATCTGAAGGTCTCCACCGTCCGCAAACTGGCCGAACAGGCGGGCTTTAGCTTTGCAGGCGCAAGCGAAGTCAACTCCAATCCGAAAGACACCAAGGATTATCCCAAAGGCGTGTGGACATTGCCGCCCCGCTTTGCCGAAGGCGATGCTGATCGCGCCCGCTATGCCGCCATTGGCGAATCTGACCGGATGACCCTGAAATTCATCAAGCCGAAAAAATAGCGGCTATTCCTTCAGCACCGTTCCGCCTTTCATCACGAAGCGGACGGATTCGAGCACGGTGACGTCTGCCAGCGGATCGCCATCCACCGCGATGATGTCCGCAGCCTTTCCCGGTTCAAGGCTGCCGGTTTCCGATTCCACGCCCAGCAGCCGGGCGGCGTTTGTCGTGGCAGCCTCGATCGCGGCAGACGCGGGCATCCCGTGCTTGACCATCAGTTCAAATTCATCAGCGTTGCGGCCATGTTTGGAAACCCCGGCATCGGTGCCAAAGGCGATCCGCACGCCTGCCGGATAAGCCTTTTCCAGCGACTTGCCCGTCACCTCGATCCGCCATTTCACTTTGGCCAGAACGGCAGGCGGATAGGCGTTGGGATCTGCCTTGAGCCGCTCGATATAGCCATTTACCGTGGAAAGCGTGGGCACATAATAGGCCCCGGTTTTCTTGAAGAGACGGATACTCTCTTCATCCAGCATCGTGCCATGTTCGATGGAGTCCGCGCCTGCCGCAAGCGCCGCGTTGATTCCGTCCGTGCCGTGCGCGTGGACGGCGAGCTTCTTGCCATAGAGATGCGCTGTATCGACCAGCGCCTTCACTTCATCATCGAAAATCTGGCGGCCCAGCCCCGCGCCGATCCGGCTATTGACGCCGCCGGTCGTCGCGATCTTGATCACATCGACACCGCGCCGGATTTGCAAACGCACGGCCCGGCGGCAGCTTTCCACACCGTCGCACAGATTATCCTGCGTGATTGCCGGGTGCAGGTCTTCCGCCAGACTGAGCGTCGCATCCATATGGCCGCTCGTCGTCGAAATGGAGCGGCCGGCATCCACGATCCGGGGGCCGGGCAAGTCACCCGCCGCAATCACATCCCGCAGTGCCAGCGTGGCGCCATCATCATCGCCCAGATTCCTGACAGTGGTGAAGCCCGCCATCACGGTTTTCTTCGCATTCGCCGCCGCGCGGAACGCGTTGACGGCCGGGCTGGACGTCACGGATTCGATGAGGCCCGCATTGCCGCCCGCGTCAGACACCAGATGCACATGGCTGTCGATCAGCCCCGGCAGCACGAAGCGCCTTGACTGGTCGATCAGGATCACGCCTTCGGGCGGCGCAACAAGGCCGGGAAGAATCTGGGCGATCCGCCCGTCACGCACCACAATGGTGCTGGCGCCGCGCGGGGCCGTGCCCGGCTTGTCGAGCAGGTGACCGGCATGGATATAGCTGACCGTCTCGGCAGAGGCGGCGCCTGCCGTAAGGAGGGCCACAAGGGCGATGCACATCTGAGTCTTCATGGGCGAAGCGTGCCGCCTTACCCCCGGCTTGTCCACACCATATCGGAAATTCCCGGAATCGCCCCTTCTGCGCAACGATTCGGCGCAATTTTTCGGCAATTGCCTGCCTGTTAGTTTGACATTAACCATCAAGGGCCAGAGAGAGATGGCAAGTCGCATCACAAGGGGGCTGCTGGCCTTTGTACCAACGCAGCGAAACTGGATTCGGACACGCCGGACTGACGGCCACCCTTTCGCTTGACCAGGTCATCCCTGCCCCTCGTGAAGGGTCACTTGCGGCATGGCGGGAAAGTTTCGAAGACCGTCTTGCCCATGTCGATCTTGTTCCTGATCTTGGCACGCGCATTGGCTCTCTGGAATGGTGGCGCGGGCTGGCCACCTGCCTGTCGCTGATCTGGCTCACCGTTTTGCTCTCTCCCGGCTTCAAGCCCCTGCCCGCCGCCGTGCCATCCGTCGTGACGGGCGATGCGTGGGAAGAAACGCGGATACAGTCGATCGCGCCTTCGGCATGGGGCGGCGACACTGGTCACCGGATGGCCGCGACTGACGCGGTTGTCGAACTGGCGAGCGTCCCTGAAAGGCCCTCGCTTGATCTGGTGGCCACGCTTGGCGAAGGCGATGGCTTTGCCCGTGTGCTGGAACGCGCAGGCGTGGGCAGCGGTGAAGCGGCGCGCATTGCCGATATGGTGGCCGGCGCCACGCCGCTGGGCGATATCAAGCCCGGCACGGCGATGCGCATCACGCTCGGTCGCCGCGCCAACCGCAACATGGCCCGCCCGCTGGACGCGCTGGATTTCCGCGCGCGGCTGGATCTGAGCCTGGCGCTGCGCCGCGATGGCGGCAGTCTTGTCCTTCACAAAACCCCCATTGCCATCGATCATACGCCGCTGCGCCTGCAGGGGCTGGTGGGCGAAAGCCTCTACCGCGCCGCCCGCGCGGCAGGTGCGCCGCCCCGCGCGGTGGAAGCCTATATCCGCGCCATCGCTGCCAAGGTTTCGCTTGAGGATATCGGGTCGAGCGCGCGGTATGACATCATTGTCGAACGCGCCCGCGCCGCTACTGGCGAAGTCGAACTGGGCGGGCTGCTCTATGCCGGGCTGCAGCGCGGAACCCGCCAGACCCAGTTGCTGCAATGGACAGTGGGCGGCCGCACCGAATGGTTTGAAGCCTCGGGCGTCGGCCAGACCCGCCCGGGCATGACCCGCCCGGTCTCGGGCGCGCGCATGACATCCGGCTTCGGCATGCGTTTCCACCCGCTGCTTGGCTATACGCGAATGCATCAGGGCGTCGATTATGGCGTGCCCTATGGCTCCCCGATATATGCCGTTGCCGATGGCACGATCCAATATGCCGGCTGGCATGGCGGACATGGCAGATATGTGCGGATCGGCCATTCCGGGGGCCTTGCCACCGGCTATGCGCATATGAGCCGCATCCTTGTTGCCCCCGGCACCCGCGTGGCGCAGGGGCAAGTGATCGGCTATGTCGGCTCAACCGGGCTGTCCACGGGCCCCCATCTGCATTTTGAAACCTATCGCGGCGGCATCGTCGTCAATCCGACTGGCGTCAACTTCGCGTCCTCATCGCTGCTGAGCGGCAGCGACCTTGCGAACTTCCGCGCCCGCCTGCGGACCTTGCTGGCAGTGCCGACGCTGGGCCGCGCCAACAACGGTTGACGCGAGCGCCGTTTTTCGGGAAAGGGCATCCCACCCACAGGGTAAGCCGGCTTAGCTCAGTTGGTAGAGCACCTGATTTGTAATCAGGGGGTCACGAGTTCGAATCTTGTAGCCGGCACCAGTTTTCGTGTCACCGCACCCGACCGGATCAGCGCGACGCCACATCGCGCTTTGCCGCGCGCAGTTCCGACAGCGACTTGCCATACCAGCGCCTGCACACCCGCATCAGGCTGGAACCGTCATGATAGCCAAGCTGCGCCGCCATGACTTCCGCTGTCATCCTGGATTTGGAAAGCAGCGCTTCAAACCGGACCTTCATCACCGAATCCGCAATCTGCTGGAACGAAGCGCCTTCTGACGCCAGTCTCCGCTCCATTGTGCGTCGGGAAATGCCCAGGCGGCTGGCCACGATTGCCGCTGTCACCTGCCCTTGCGAAACGCTGGCGAGAATGTGACGCACTCTGGGCGAAAGCATATCCGATTCCAGATGCGATGCCGCCATGCGCCTCAGGGATTCGACGGTTGAAACGAACACGCCGCGTTCGGCAAATGGGGAGGGAATGGCAAGAAGCGCAGCCGGAATCCGGATGCAGGGCACCGCATTGCCCCAACTGACCGAGCCATCCACAAGCATTGCCAGACGATCCGCAAATGGCGGGGCGGGCACATCGAATTCGTAAATCAGCTCTGCTGTCTGATCCTGCACAATCGATCGTGTTGTCGTCTGGAAATTGAGGGCACACAGCACACAGATGTCCCGCCAAGTCTCGCTGTCAAAGCTCAGCGCGGGAGACAGCACGATTTTCACTTCGGACTTTCCCCGAACCAGACGCACCTTCGCGATCGGCCAGCGAATGCTCCAGAATTCATCGAGAATGTCGAGCGCTTCCGACATGTCGCGCGATATACGCATCGCCAGCCCGAACCCGGTCTGCACTTCAAGGCTCCAAAGCACCGGTATGTTGAGAAACCAGCCGGGGGCAAATGTCCTCGTGGCATTCTCAAGCAGCGGAACCAACGCCGATTTCGGAAGGGAAAAGCCGGGCTGATCCAGATCAGCCAAAGTGACACCGGTTCCCTCAAGCAGTTGCCCGGCCAGTTCAGGCGTCTGGGCAAGCAATCGCATCGCCATACGAAAATGCTGCGTCGGAAGCGTGGCAGAATCGCTGTTTTTCCGAGTCATGTCGCAATATGTCATATTTGTGGCGGCTGGGGAACTGTCCTTTTGGGAGGAGGCGGTGGAATGCGGCGCTTTACGTTGCGTCGCGTGCCAGACCATTTTTCAGCAGGTTTTCAAAGGCCCATGACCAATCTCGATAATATCAGCGATCTTGGTGGCGAGTCTGCGGCGCCTCGCGAACCCCTGACGGCTGCGCAGGAAAAATCCGACTGGTTGAGACTCTGGTTCGAAACGGGCGGGCGGCTGAGTTTCGCGCTTGGGCATGAGATTTTCGGTAATCCGGCCTTTGAAATCATTGGGGTGATGCTGGGCCGGATTGATAAAATGCCATCCATGCCGGAAGCCGATATCGCCTTTTATACGCGGCGCAACTTGCCACTTGTGCAGCGCTATATCTCGATCCTGGAAGCCGCCGGATATCTCATGCAGGACTGGAATGATGATGCGGCGCATGGCCGCGCGTTCCGGCTGACGGACCATTGCCTGGCCACCATACGCGGCGCCCTGACGATATAGGCGCAAAGCCCTGCCGCGCGACATCGGCCCGAAGATGCCCCGAATTTCCGCAACCTCGCGATCATGAAAAGGCCCCGCCGGATTGCTCCGGCGAGGCCTCTGAACTTGCCTGTGAAGGCGCGGGGTTATCAGGCGTAGGTAACCCGCACCGACTGCCGGCGGCGCATCGCAGCGCCGGTAAGACCAAAGCCCGCGATCATCAGCGCCCAGGAAGCAGGTTCCGGCACCCCAGGAGCAGCACTCAGAGCGGCAAAGCTGTCGAATGAGCCAGCTTCAAATGTGTTTGGATTAAAGGCTCCATCGAAGTTTGATTTGAGATGCACTTCGTCGAAACCGCCGCCGGAGAGCCCAAAATACTGAAGTCCATTGTTACCATAGCCGTCAGTAACCGCACCGATGGTGCCTGTCGAAACAACAGTACCGTTGAAGAGTGCCTCATAATACGTCGTAGAACCGCCGCTGAAACCGGAGCCAGCCAGAAACTCGAGCGCGCCAAAATCCCCACCATTTGAAAGTGTTACTTTGGTATAGCCGGTGCCCCCGCCATTGGCATACCAGCCGAAATCGCCAACAAATTGATATTGCAGCCACATCTGGTTCGGCGCGGAGCCCACATATTCGACCGTGATGCCACCTTCAGAATAAGGTGTGTTGCCTGGAAAATAGAAAGGGGCTGAAAAATTTGGATTGCTGGCGATACCTTCAAATCCGTTAAAGGATGTGGGTGCTGCTATGAAATGCGAGTTTTCAACCACAATCGCCGCGCCAGCGGGAGCTGCCAGGGCGGTGGAAACTGCCAAAACAGATGCAAAAACAACAAACTTTCTCATTGAAAACCCCTAGTCTTTAGTGCCCCGAAAGGTTCGGCCAGTCTGGCAAAGCGTTGTCGAACCGCGCCGAATCTCTTCGTTAATCGTTCGTTAAGGGCAGCTCGTCGCGCAAACAACTGAAAATTGGGGGGTTTTTGCTTGCGTCCCATTCCGGCACAAAAGATTTGCCATGTGTAAACCACCAGCCGCAATTCTCCGGGCACGCCGGATTGCAAAGACAAGGGCGCGCCCGCTCGCTCTGGCGATTGGCCATGATGGCTTACCCGCCGTTACAAACGCAACAGGCTGCCATCTTGCGGCTTGGATTTCCAATATCGCTCAACCTATTGAATTGCTGAGAGAAAAATGGTGCCCGGAAGAGGACTCGAACCTCCACGACCTTGCGATCGCCAGCACCTGAAGCTGGTGCGTCTACCAATTCCGCCATCCGGGCACTCGGGTAGGAGCGCGCCGATACGGGGGCGGTTCGCGCTTGTCAATTGCCTGTGGTGCAGGCAATGCTGCAACCGCGAATGTCGGGCAATATACGGGTGAAGCGATAATGCGGGTTACGGTTCTGGGCGGCGATGGCTTTATCGGGCGCTATGTGGTGCAGGCGCTGTTGAAAACCGGCGCAATGGTGTGCGTTGCCAGCCGCAATCCCAAACGGGGCTGGTTCCTGAAAAGCCAGGCCAATCTGGGACAGATTGCCTGGGCCTCAGCAGATATCGGCAAGCCGGAAACGCTGACACGGGCTTTTGCCGGGGCGGATGCCGTTATCAATCTGGTGGGCAGCTTTGCCGATATGGATGCGGTGCATGTGGCAGGCGCGCGCAATGCCGCGACAGCCGCCGCGCAGGCTGGCGTGCCGGTGTTTGTGCATCTGTCCGCCATCGGGGCGGACGTGGAGTCGGAATCAAATTATGGCCGCACCAAGGGCGAAGGCGAGGCCGCTGTGCGCGCGGCCTTTCCTGGTGCCACCATCTTGCGGCCCTCAATTGTGTTCGGGCGCGAGGATCAGTTTATAAACCGCTTCGCCGCGATGATCCGGATGTTCCCGGTTGTCCCGGTGATCGGCGGCAGGACGCGGTTTCAGCCGGTCTATGTCGGTGATGTGGCGCGGGCCGTGGTGCACGCTGTTACTGATCCTGCGGCTCGCGGCGCGACGTATGAACTTGGCGGGCCGGAAGTGTTTTCGATGCTCGATCTCAACAAGCGCATTGCCGCTGATACGGGACGGCGCGGAAAAGCCTTTCTGGATCTGCCCGATGAAGTGGGCAGCGCCTTGGCAACCCTCACCGGCTGGATGCCCGCTGCCCCGATCACGCGGGATCAGTGGCTTATGCTGCAACGCGACAATGTCGTTCAAAATGGGGCAAAGACTCTGTCTGATCTTGGCGTTGGTGCCACGCCGCTTGAGGCAGTGACCCCCGGCTGGCTGGTGATCTACAAAACTCATGGCCGCTTCGGTGTGGCCGCATGAGTGATCCGGTAACCGCCGCAATCCTGGGCATTGTTGAAGGCATCACCGAATTTCTGCCCGTGTCGTCCACCGGACACCTGATTCTGGCGGATGCGCTGATGGGCTATGATCCCCAGAAATGGGACATTTTCAATATCGTCATCCAGTCGGGTGCGATCCTGGCGGTCGTGGTGCTGTACTGGCGCACCTTTGTCGGGGTGCTGATGGGGCTGATGCGGCAGGAAGCGGGTGCCGTGAAGTTCGTGCGCAACGTGCTGCTGGCGTTTCTGCCATCCGCCGTCATCGGACTGGCGCTGCATGACCGGATCGAGGCAATGCTGGGCAAGCCCCGGCTTGTTGCCATTGCGCTGATTGTGGGCGGCGTTGCGATCTTGCTGATCGAGCGACTGGCACGATCGGCAAAAGTGCATTCGGTGGAAGGGATGCCCGTGCGCACCGCGTTGGGGGTTGGGCTGATCCAGTGCATTTCGATGATCCCCGGCGTCAGCCGTTCAGGCGCGACGATTATGGGCGCGCTTTCGATGGGGGTGGATCGCAAGACAGCGGCAGAGTTCAGCTTCTTCCTTGCCATCCCGACAATGGCTGGCGCCACGTTGCTGCAAACCATCAAGCACCGCGACGAGATCATGGCGAGCGGGCTCAGCGATATTGCGATTGGCTGGGTCGTGTCCTTTCTGGTGGCGCTGGCAGTCATCAAGATGTTCGTCGGTATCGTCTCGCGTTATGGGTTCGCGCCCTTCGCCTGGTATCGCATCATTGCCGGGATCGCCGCACTGGTGTGGCTTGGCGGGTAATAGGGCCGATATTGGACTATAATTTGCAAGAATATGAGGTAAGTCGAGTTTGGAATGCAATTGGTCGCAAAATAAGGTAGTAAAGCTGACCTAAATATCAGAATCTGCGTGACAGGTGGGGATTCGCTGTTAGGCGTGACGTTCGTAACCGTTGCGAGGGCGAAGCCATGGCCGATTCACCGATGCTGAAGTTCGTGGGGCGCGAACAAGCCTATCCTGAAAAGCGCCCTGCCCCTTTGCGGGCCGAAGATTTTCGCGAAATCGCCCATCGTTATCCGGCTGAGGATGCCGCTGATCAGGCTGCGCGCTGCTCGCAATGCGGCGTGCCCTATTGCTCGGTGCATTGCCCGCTGCACAACCACATTCCCGACTGGCTCAAACTGACGGCAGAGGGCCGTCTGCGCGAAGCCTATGAATTGTCGAACAGCACATCGTCCATGCCCGAAATCTGCGGACGCATCTGCCCGCAGGACCGGCTGTGCGAAGGCAATTGCGTGATCGAATTTTCCGGCCACGGCGCCGTCACCATTGGCTCGGTCGAGAAATACATCACGGATACCGCCTGGGAAAATGGCTGGGTGGAACCGCTGGTCGCCGGGCCTGCGCGCGGGCAATCGGTGGGGATTATCGGTGCCGGGCCTGCGGGCCTCACCACGGCAGAGGCGCTGCGCAAGCGCGGCTATGAGGTGCATGTCTATGACCGGCATGATCGCGCGGGCGGGTTGCTGACTTACGGCATCCCCGGTTTCAAGCTGGAAAAGCCGGTCGTGATGCGGCGCGTGGAGCGGCTCAAGGCAGGCGGGATTGTGTTCCATGAGAGTTTCGAAGTGGGCCGCGATGCCACGCTGGATCAATTGCGCCAGACACATGACGCGCTGCTGATCGCGACAGGCGTGTACAAGGCGCGGGCGATCTCTGCCCCCGGCGTGGGCGCGGGTGGCGTGGTCGAGGCGCTGGACTTCCTGATTGCCTCCAACCGCAAAAGCTTTGGCGACAGCGTTCCGGCGTTTGAGGATGGCAGCCTGAATGCGGCGGGCAAGCATGTCGTCGTGATCGGCGGGGGCGATACGGCCATGGATTGCGTCCGCACGTCCGTTCGTCAGGGCGCGAAGTCCGTAAAGTGCCTGTACCGCCGGGATCGGGCCAATATGCCCGGCTCCCCCAACGAAGTGCGCAATGCGGAGGAGGAAGGCGTGGAATTCGTCTGGCTTTCCGCGCCGGAAGCCTTTGACGGCACGGCGCAGGTATCAGGCGTGCGCGTGGCGCAGATGCGGCTTGGCGCGCCCGACGCCAGCGGCCGCCGCGCGCCCGAGGCGGATCCCGGCAAGGAATACCGGCTAGAGGCCGATCTGGTGATCAAGGCGCTTGGCTATGATGCGGAACCCCTGCCCCAGATGTTCGGGGCTGCTGATCTGGGCGTCACTCGCTGGGGCACGCTGCGGGTCGATCACAAGACAATGCAGACCAGCCTGGAAGGTGTGTTTGCCGCCGGCGACATTGTTCGCGGGGCGAGCCTGGTCGTCTGGGCGATCCGCGACGGCCGCGATGTCGCGGAGCATATGCACGGATTTTTGAAAGCAAAGGCAAAGCTGGAAAGGAAAGCGGCATGACCACCGAAACCGAACGCCTCCGCCTTGCCGCCGAAGGCATGTACCGCCCCGAATTTGAATCCGATGCCTGCGGTGTCGGCCTTGTCGCCGCGACGGATGGCAAACCCTCCCGCCGGGTGGTTGCCTCTGCCATTGATGCGCTGAAAGCCGTCTGGCACCGGGGTGCGGTGGATGCAGACGGGATGACCGGCGACGGAGCCGGGCTGCACATTGATCTGCCGCACGCCTTTTTTGATGAGGCGATCCAGGCATCGGGCCACAAGCCGCAAAACCGGCGACTGGCGGTGGGCATGATCTTCCTGCCGCGCACCGATCTGGGGGCGCAGGAAACCTGCCGGACGCTGGTGGAAAGCGAGATTATCGACGCGGGCTATACCATCTATGGCTGGCGGCAGGTGCCCGTGGATATTTCCGTGATCGGCCGCAAGGCGCAGGAAACGCGGCCCGAGATCGAGCAGATCATGATCGCGGGCCCGGCGCATGGCGCGCAGGACGAGGCGGAGTTTGAAAAGAACCTCTATCTCGTCCGCCGCCGCATCGAAAAGGCCGTGATCGCCGCGCAGATCCAGGGTTTCTACATCTGCTCCCTCTCCTGCCGGTCGATCATCTACAAAGGGTTGTTCCTCGCTCAGTCGCTGTCGGTCTTCTATCCCGATCTGACGGATGAACGGTTCGAGAGCCGCGTGGCGATTTTCCACCAGCGCTATTCCACCAACACCTTCCCGCAATGGTGGCTGGCCCAGCCCTTCCGCTGCCTTGCCCATAATGGCGAGATCAACACCATCCGGGGCAACAAGAACTGGATGAAAAGCCACGAAATCCGCATGGCAAGCCTTGCGTTCGGTGACCATTCGGAAGACATCAAGCCCGTGATCCCGGCAGGTGCATCCGACACCGCCGCGCTCGATGCCGTGTTCGAGGCGATCTGCCGTTCGGGCCGTGATGCGCCAACAGCCAAGCTGATGCTGGTGCCCGAAGCATGGCAGAACAGCCCCGGCATGAAGCCCGATCACCGCGCCATGTATGCCTATCTGGCAAGCGTGATGGAGCCGTGGGACGGCCCGGCTGCGCTGGCCATGACCGATGGCCGCTGGGCGGTGGCAGGCGTGGACCGCAACGCCCTGCGCCCGCTGCGCTATACCCTCACCAATGACGGTTTGCTGATCGTCGGTTCGGAAGCGGGCATGGTGGTCGTTCCCGAAGCCACCGTTGTCACAAAGGGCCGGATGGGACCGGGGCAGATGATTGCCGTCGATCTCGATACCGGCACTCTCTATCAGGATGAAGCCATCAAGGACCGGATTGCGGCGGAAGAACCCTATGCCGAACTGGTGGGCGGGTTCCTGAAGCTCGATGATCTGAAAGCGCCCAAGGGGGATGTTGTTTGCCGCTTCCCCCGTGCGGAACTGACCCGGCGTCAGGTGGCGGCGGGGCAGACGCTGGAGGATATGGAACTGATCCTGGCGCCGATGGTCGAGGATGCCAAGGAAACCGTGGGCAGCATGGGTGATGATACGCCGCTGGCAGTCATTTCCGCCAGGAACCGGCATATCAGCCATTTCTTCCGCCAGAATTTCAGCCAGGTGACCAACCCGCCAATTGACAGCCTGCGCGAAAGACAGGTGATGAGCCTGGCCACCCGCTTCGGCAATCTGGCCAACATTCTTGATCACGGCGCGCGGCATGGCGTGCTGGTGCTCGATACGCCGGTGCTCAGCACAGCCGACTGGATGCGCCTCAAAGCCCATTTCGGGGCAAGCGTGGTCGAAATTGACTGCACCTTTGATGCAGACAGCGGGGCCGACGGCCTGCGCGCCGCCATTGCCCGCATCCGCGCCGAAGCCGAACAGACCGTGCGCGAAGGCAAGACCGAAGTGTTCCTGACCGACGAAGCGGTGGGGCCGGCGCGGATCGCGATCCCGATGGTACTCGCCGCTGCCGCTGTCCACACACATCTTGTCCGCAAGGGGCTGCGTTCCTTTGCCAGCGTCAATGTCCGCTCCGCCGAATGCCTCGACACCCATTATTTTGCGGTGCTGATCGGCGTGGGGGCAACGACTGTGAACGCCTATCTGGCCGAAGCGGCGATTGCCGACCGCCATGAACGCGGCCTGTTTGGCGATCTGGCGCTGGAGCACTGCCTTGCCCGCTTCCGCAACGCCATCGGCGAAGGCTTGCTCAAGATCATGTCAAAGATGGGGATCGCGGTGATTTCCTCCTATCGGGGCGGCTACAATTTTGAGGCGGTTGGCCTCTCGCGCGCGCTGGTCAACGATCTGTTCCCGGGCATGCCTGCCAAGATTTCGGGCGAAGGCTATGCCTCGCTTCACGTCAACGCGGCGGAGCGTCATGAGGCCGCCTATGACGAAGCGGTTGCCACCCTGCCGATTGGCGGCTTCTATCGCCAGCGCCACGGCGGGGAACCGCACGCCTATTCCGCGCAGTTGATGCATCTGCTGCAAAGCGCGGTCGCCAGCGACAGTTACTCCACCTATCTGCAATTCGCGCGCGGCGTGCGCGATCTGCCGCCGATTTATCTGCGCGATCTGCTGGAATTCAACTTCGCCAAGGAACCGGTGCCCCTCGATCAGGTGGAAGCGATCACCGAAATCCGCAAACGCTTTGTCACGCCCGGCATGTCGCTTGGCGCACTCAGCCCCGAAGCGCATGAGACGCTGGCGATTGCCATGAACCGGATCGGGGCCAAGGCCGTGTCAGGCGAAGGTGGCGAAGCGAGCGAACGCTTCAAGCCCTATGCCAATGGCGACAATGCCAACAGTTCCATCAAGCAGGTCGCTTCCGGCCGCTTTGGCGTCACGGCGGAATATCTGGGTGCCGCGGAAGAACTGGAAATCAAGGTCGCGCAAGGCGCCAAGCCCGGTGAAGGCGGCCAGTTGCCCGGCTTCAAGGTGACGGAGATGATTGCCAAGCTGCGCCATGCGACGCCGGGCGTAACCCTCATTTCCCCGCCGCCGCATCACGACATCTATTCGATCGAGGATCTGGCGCAGCTCATCTATGACCTGAAGCAGATCAACCCGCGCGCGCGGGTGTGCGTGAAGCTGGTCAGTTCCGCCGGGATCGGCACGGTGGCAGCGGGCGTGGCCAAGGCCCATGCGGATGTGATCCTTGTCGCGGGCCATGTCGGCGGCACCGGTGCTTCCCCCCAGACCAGCATCAAATATGCGGGCACGCCTTGGGAAATGGGGCTTTCCGAAGTCAATCAGGTGCTGACGCTCAACGGCCTGCGCCACCGCATCCGCCTGCGCACCGATGGCGGGCTGAAAACCGGACGGGACATTGTCATCGCCGCGATCCTGGGCGCGGAGGAATTCGGCATCGGCACTTTGAGCCTTGTCGCGATGGGCTGCATCATGGTGCGGCAATGCCATAGCAACACCTGCCCCGTGGGTGTGTGCGTGCAGGATGAGGCGCTGCGCAAGAAGTTCACCGGCACGCCGGAAAAGGTGATCAACCTGATGACCTTCATTGCCGAGGAAGTGCGCGAAATCCTCGCGCGGCTGGGCTTCCGCTCGCTTGACGAAATTGTCGGGCGCACCGAATTGCTCCGTCAGGTCAGCCGGGGTGCGGAACATCTCGACGATCTTGATCTCAACCCGATCCTGGCCAAGGTGGATGCCCCGGACGACCAGCGCCGTTCGCGCAGCGGCACGGGCCGCAACGAAGTGCCGGACAGTCTGGACGCGCAGATCCTGCACGATGCCAAGGCGGTGTTTGAGCGGCGCGAGAAAATGCAGCTCACCTACAATGTGCGCAACACCCACCGGGCCGTCGGCACAAGACTGTCCGCGGAAATCACTGAACGCTTCGGCATGTCCACTCTGAATGATGGCCATGTCCATATCCGGCTGCGAGGCTCTGCGGGGCAGTCCCTGGGTGCCTTCCTGTGCAAGGGCGTGAAGCTGGAAGTGTTTGGCGATGCCAATGATTATGTCGGCAAAGGGCTTTCCGGCGGGATCATCGCCGTGCGCCCGATGGTCAGTTCCTCGCTGATCAGCCAGGACAACACGATCATCGGCAACACCGTGCTGTACGGCGCGACCTCGGGCAAGCTCTACGCTGCGGGCCAGGCGGGAGAACGCTTCGCCGTCCGCAATTCAGGCGCACAGGTTGTGGTCGAAGGCTGCGGGGCCAATGGCCTTGAATATATGACGGGCGGCGTCGCCGTGATCCTTGGCACTGTGGGCGAAAATTTCGCCGCAGGGATGACCGGCGGCATGGCCTTTGTGCTCGATAGCGATGGCCGCTTCGAAACCCGCGTGAATCCGGAAAGCGTCATCTGGCAACGGATCGCCTCCCCCTGGTGGGAAGCCCGCTGCAAGGCGCTTGTTGCCGAACACGCGCTGGCCACAGACAGCCAGTGGAGCCATACCATTCTCGACGATTGGGATCGCTGGCGGGATCGCTTCTGGCAGGTCTGCCCGAAGGAAATGCTGACCCGGCTGGAACAGCCCCTGGGCGAGGTGATGGCAGAGGCAGCGGAATAGGAAAAAAATTTCAAGCATATGGTTTTACCTATTGACTAATAGGATTTCGCCTGCTTTATGCTGGCAGATGAGCCATACAGACACCCATTCCGCCCTCACCCTTTCCACCCCGCTTGCCCCTGTCCGGCCCCGGCCGGACGGGTGGACGCCCGAACGCCAGCGAGCCTTTCTGGAGGCGCTCGCCGATCTGGGCTGCGTTCGTGCCGCAGCGCAGACCGTGGGGATGACACCCCAATCTGCCTATCGCCTTCGCCGCCTGCCGGGTGCCGAAGCGTTTGCCCAGGCCTGGGAGTCCGCCATCGCCCACGGGATCCGTCGCTTGACCGATGTGGCCCTGGCCCGCGCGACAGACGGCGTCGTTCATGACGTGTGGCACAAAGGGGAAATCGTGGGCAAGCGCCGGGTTTATTCGGACGGGCTGCTGACATTCCTTCTGCGCCACCACCAGCCAGCCCTCTACAATGTCACGCCTGACGGCTATCGCCCTGCTGACCGGCTGCGCAAGCTGATCCGCCCCTTTGCCGAAAAACTCGATGAGATTTTTCACAAGGGGGACGATGCGTGAAAAGTCGCGGAACCTTTTGTAACCTTTTCCGGATTATCGCTGTATTTTCATGGGCTTGGGCCAGATTCACAGAATCCCGAAATCGGGGTGTCATTGCCCCTGATCCCGCGCCTGCGGGGATGACCGCCTCAGGGACATCTTTCCGTTCAGCCCCCCGCAAGCGAATCGCCACTAAAGGCGTCTGCAACCGGGGGCGGTTCCCCCGTATCCGGAGGCGCGTCATCATGCGTTCGGCATTTCTGTCCCTTATCGCCCTTTCGCTTACCACGCCTGCCATGGCCGCACAGCCTTCAGGCACCCAGCGCGATGTGGAAGCCGTGGCTGACAAGCTCAACGATCCCCGCACGCAGGATGCGATGGCAGGGGCGCTTTCAGCGATGATGGATGCTGTTCTGGACATTCGTGTGGACGGCATGGCCAAGGCGCTGGAGCCGCTCAACAAGGGCCGCAGGATTGATACGCATGGCCGCACTGTGCGCGAAATGGCTGAACGCCATGATCCGCATTTCGAAGACAGGATGGAAGACCGCACCCGTGCGGGCGTTGCCGGAATGGGTGCCCTGGCGTCCGCGCTGGCTGTAATGCTGCCCCAGTTGGAAGACGCTGCGCGCAAGATGGGCGATGCCATTCCCGAATCCCGCTAAAATTCCCGACAAGCAGGGGTGACGACTGGTAAACCAGCCGTTATGGCCGGGGGTTCCATGTGGCAGTTGTATCAATTCCCTTTATGTCCGTTTTCGCGCAAGGTCCGGCTTTTGCTGGGTGAGAAGGGCGTCGGGTATGAATTGGTCCGTGAACATCCCTGGGAACGGCGCGACGAGTTCCTTGATCTGAACCCTTCAGGTCAGACCCCGGTTGTCGTCGGGCTGGATCGCACGATCAACCTGATGAGTTCCGGCGCGATTTGCGAATATTTTGAGGAAACGGTGCAGCAGGCGCCGATGATTTCGGGAACGGCCGTCAATCGCGCCGAAATCCGCCGCCTGACCGCCTGGTTTGACGAACAGTTTTACGACAATGTCGTCGCGCCCCTGCTGCATGAGCGGATGCTGAAACGCGTTCTCCACCGCACCGCGCCCGATGCTTCCGCCCTGCGCGAAGCGATGAAAAATGCCAACCAGTTGCTCGATTATACCGACTGGTTGCTTGATCATCGCAACTGGCTGGCCGGGGCGACCCTCAGTCTTGCTGATCTTGCCGCTGCCGCGCATATCTCGGTCGCGGATTATCTGGGCGGCGTGGACTGGCGCAGCCACCGCCAGACCAAGGAATGGTATTCCGGCCTCAAATCCCGTCCCAGTTTCCGCCCGCTGCTGTCCGAACGGATGGAAGGCGTGGCCCCGCCCGCTTATTACGACAAGGTGGATTTCTGACGCTTCTCAGGCGCGGCGAAAGGCCATCAGATAGTTGAGGCTGGTATCGTCTGACAGCACGAACCCGCGCGCGGGCTTCCAGGAAAGCCCGCTCTTGTCGATCAGCATCAGTCCGGCATCGCTGGCCAGCGCCGCAAGTTCTTCCGGCGTCAGGAATTTGTCCCAGTCATGCGTGCCTTTCGGGATGCCGCCCAACCCCTCGCCAAGGGTGATAAGGCCCAGTCGGGACAAGGGCGTGCGGTTGGGTGTCGAGAGAATCAGCAACCCGCCCGGTGCCATCCGCGCAACCAGCGCCGCAAGGAAAACCGCCGGATCGGCGACATGCTCGATCACTTCCATCGACGTCACCAGATCGAACCGGCCCGAAAGGCCCGCCACATCTTCGCAGCGATAGTCAATCGACAGACCCTGCCCCGCCGCATGCGCCCGCGCCGCCGCAATATTCTCTGGTGCCGCATCTACACCGGTCACCGCCGCGCCCAGTCGGGCCAGCGGCTCGCACATCAGCCCCGCGCCGCAACCGACATCCAGCGCCGTCTTGCCTGAAAGCGGCCGGAACGCACGTTCATCGCATCCCCAATGACGATTGGCGGACGCGCGCACAAATCCCAACCGCACGGGGTTGAGCCGGTGCAGCATTGCAGAGGTGCCTTGGGGATTCCACCAATCTGCGGCAAGCGTGCCGAAATGCGCGGCCTCGGCGGGGTTGATCGTGGATAGTGCGGTTGTCATCGTCCTGTTCTAGCTGGTCATGACTGGCTTGTCATACGGCAAGCGGCACGATCTGCGCGGACCGGCGATTTTCGTCGGAACGGACGACCAAGGCCGAATATTCCGGCACTTCCACCCAGGTGGATATGTCCCGCGTCAACGGTTCCGACGCCACGATGACACTGTCCGCCTGCGCCGCGCCGCCGGTCATCTTCCATTCGCCGTCATGCAGGCCGTAATCCCGGCCCAGCGTGTACCACTGGCTCAGGAATTCGACGCTGCCCTGCAAGGCATTCGCCTCATAGCAGCCAAAATCAAAGGTGAACCGCGTCGCCACCAGATTGCGGCCGTCACACGCGATGAGATTGACTGAGGAGGAGTGGCGGATGCCGTGGCGATCCCGCACCGCCCGCACGATCGACAACGCTCTGGAAACAGCCGCAAGCAGTTGATCGGGATCAAGCGGCCCGGCGGGATCATCCAGCGCCGAAACAATCAGCGCGTAGATCCATTCGCTGTCTGTTGACCCCTGAATGCGGCGGGCGAGATCGGGCCGGACATGCTCGATCAGATCGTAGCGCATATCCCGAAAGCCTGCGAGATCGCCGTTGTGCGCCATGGCCAGCGGGATGCCATCAAACCGGAAGGGGTGGAGGTTCTGCTCATTGATCTGGACGCCTGCATGATAGGGAACCCCGCGGACATGCGCGATCAGGGCGTTGGCGTGAACCTTGTTGGCCAGCGCCCGCAGGTTCCGGTCAAAAATAGCCACCTGCGTGCTGCGATAGGCAAAGGGCAGATCAGGCTCCGGCGACGCCGCGTCCCATGCTGTCAGGCCGAACCCGGCCAGATTGAGCATACCCAGCATTTGCGCATCAATCGTCTGCTTCAGCAAGGAACTGTCTGGCGCATATAGCAGCGTGTCCATCGGCACGGCCGTGCCAAGATAGCCAAGCATCCTACACATGGCCGCCCCCTTGCGCCTGATTGAACCGCGCCAATCCCTGAGCCCGCCCCAGATGCCGGGTGGCGCGACGGAGATCCCGCACCAACTGCCGGTTCGCGAGATCAAAGACACTATGGGCCAATTCGGAGGGCTGTTGCCGCAGTGCTTCAAACGCGTCATTGTCCAGCCGCAACAGAATCGATGCCTCGCACGCCTCGACGTCCAGCGGCTGTCGTTCACCATCCATCAGCGGCACCAGCCCGCACAGCTCGCCAGGGCCATGCACGCCAATTTGTTCCCGCCCCGCAGCGCGCGGCAGCATTGTCCGGACGGCCCCGCGCAAGACAATATGGAGCGCGGCATCGCGGTCATCAGTGCGGGCAAGCGACGTGCCCCGGGGCGCGTCAATCCGCTGCCCCATCGCAGCCAGCGACTGTGCTTCCGCTACGCCCAGCCCCGAAAACCGCGTCAGACCCCGCAACATCCCGATCAGTTCCTCCGCCGGCCCGGCTTCCGGCTGTGTGCCTGTCGCGTCAGGGGAAACCAATACCAAAGCCGGGGCGTCCGCCTCGGCGATCCGGGTGAGCGTCACCCTGGTGCGACGCGCCACTTCCTTCCGTATCCGGCCAAGCACCTCAAAGGCCGCCGGGCGCCCGCATGCCATCAGGCCGCGAAACCGGACAACGCTGATGAACAGGCCCTGCGCCGCAGCGCGCACTGTGGCCGTTGCAGACCGGCGACCGCCATCAAGCAAGCTCAATTCGCCAAACAGGCTGCCGGGCCCTGCCTCCGCGACGGACATCAGATCATCGCCGGGCGTGCGCGTAGCCAAAGCGATGTTACCGGCCTGAACGATATAGAGGCCGGTCGAAGGGTCATCCTGTCGGAAAAGCGTTTCACCCGCAGCAGCAGAAAATGGCTGCGCCGCATCCCGGATGTCTGCAAGCGCAGCGGCCTCCAGCCCCGCGAACAAAGGCAGCACCCCCAGGAAATCACCAACGCCATTGCCGCGCATTGCTGGCAGCCCCTCCCCCTGTTCTGGCGGGCGCGTGATCCGTCACCCGCCATCATCATATCGTCAAACCATCCGCCGTCTAACGGGAAATTCTCCGGGTGTCCCCGGACTTGCCATTGTCGCCCCCCTTGCCTAACAGGGCCGCGCCCGGGCCGGGGCCAAACCAATCAGCCAACAGGGAATTTTCGTGGCCAGAATCGTGATGAAATTTGGCGGCACCTCCATGGCCGGTACGGAGCGAATCCGTAACGTCGCCGCGCGCGTGAAGCATGAGGTGGAACTGGGGAATGAAGTCGCGGTTGTCGTCTCGGCGATGGCAGGCGAAACAGACCGTCTGGTCGGCTTTTGCCGGGAAGCAGCCCCCCTTCATGATCCCCGGGAATATGACGTTGTCGTGGCTGCGGGCGAGCAGATCACCTCCGGGCTGCTCGCGATTACGCTCCAGTCAATGGGCCTGAAGGCGCGCAGTTGGCTCGGCTGGCAACTGCCGATCCGCACAAGCGACGCCCACGCCTCCGCGCGGATCGAGGAGATCGAAACGAACAAGCTTCTGGCCGCGATGGCGGCAGGCGAAGTGGCCGTGATCCCCGGATTTCAGGGCATGACCGATGAGGGCCGGATCACCACGCTGGGTCGGGGCGGATCGGACACCTCTGCCGTCGCCGTGGCAGCGGCGGTGAAGGCGGATCGATGCGATATCTATACCGATGTCGATGGCGTTTATACGACGGATCCCCGCATCGTCCCGCGTGCGCGCAAGCTCCGCAAGGTGACCTATGAGGAAATGCTCGAACTGGCGAGCGTCGGCGCGAAAGTGCTCCAGACGCGCTCTGTCGGCTTGGCGATGAAGGAAAACGTGCGGATTCAAGTGCTGTCTTCATTTGACGCGCCAACCGATGATCCGCTGCCCGGCACGATGATTGTCGGCGATGATGAAATTGGAGATGACGAAATGGAAAGCCAGTTGATCACCGGGATCGCGCCCGACAAGAATGAGGCGAAGGTAACCCTTACCCGCGTGCCAGACCGGCCCGGTGCGGTTGCCAGCATCTTCGGGCCGCTGGCCGATGCCAACATCAATGTTGACATGATTATCCAGAATATCGCCCATGACACCGGGTCAACTGACGTGACCTTCACCATGCCCGGTGCGGAACTGGCGCGCGGGCTGGATGTGCTGGAAAAAGCCAGGGACGCCATCGGGTACGAAAAGTTGATGCACGACACCAAGGTCGCAAAAATCTCGGTCGTCGGCGTGGGCATGCGCAGCCATGCGGGTGTCGCCGCAACGATGTTCAAGGCACTGTCCGCGCGCGGGATCAACATCCAGGCGATCTCCACATCCGAGATCAAGGTGTCCGTCCTGATTGATCAGGATGAAACGGAACTCGCCGTGCGCGTGCTGCACACCGCCTACGGCCTGGACGCGCCGGAAGAGGCTGCCGCGTGAGCAAGCTCAATGCGCTGATGGCGCGCGGCGCGGCGTTTCTCGGCTCCGACATTGCGATCATGGCCGGGGCAATGTCCTGGATTTCCGAGCGTCACCTGGTGTCGGCCATGTCCAACGCGGGCGGGTTTGGCGTGATTGCCTGTGGCGCGATGACGCCTGAGCTGCTCGACGCCGAAATCGCCGCGACCAAGGCGATGACAGCCAAGCCCTTTGGCGTGAACCTGATCACGATGCATCCGCAATTGATGGATTTGATCGCGGTATGCGCGAAGCACAAGGTCAGCCACATCGTGCTGGCAGGTGGCCTGCCACCACCGGGATCGCTGGATGCGGTAAAAGCCATGAATGCCAAGCTGATCTGTTTCGCACCGGCGCTCGCGCTGGCGAAGAAGCTGATCCGTTCGGGCGTGGATGCGCTGGTGATTGAAGGGATGGAGGCAGGCGGCCATATCGGCCCGGTTTCCACATCCGTACTGGCGCAGGAAATCCTGCCTGAAGTGGCGGATCAGGTGCCGGTGTTCGTCGCGGGCGGGATTGGCCGCGGCGAGATGATGGCGTCTTACCTGGAACAGGGCGCGGCGGGCGTGCAGATCGGCACGCGACTGGTCTGTGCCACGGAATGTATCGCCCATCCGGCGTTCAAAAAGGCATTCATGCGTGCGCCTGCCCGTGAAGCGATTGCCAGCGTCCAGATTGACCCGCGCCTGCCCGTGATCCCCGTCCGCGCGCTCAAAAATGCCGGCACAGAGGAATTCACCCGCAAACAGGTCGAAGTGGCAGGAATGCTCGATCGTGGTGAGGTGGATATGGCGGCCGCGCAGCTCGAAATCGAGCATTTCTGGGCGGGCGCGTTGCGACGCGCAGTGATTGACGGCGATGTCGAGAACGGTTCCGTGATGGCTGGCCAGTCCGTAGGCATGGTGAAATCCGAAGAACCGATCGCAGCGATTCTGGCGACGCTTCTGGCAGAGGCCAACGCCGCACTTTCAGACCGTTCATAAGATTTCGTCGCGAATCTGTTCCGAAACGGCACGGTCTTATTTTGGAAGCCGCCAGCGCTTGCCCGGTACCCCGTAAAGCTATATTTACCAACGCATTAAGAGTCGCGCTGGTTGGGGATTTCTGAATTGGCCATGACTCGGGGGTTTTTGATGCGCAGAGTATCGCTTGCAATTGCTGGTTTCGCGGCCCTGGCGGCGGCCTCCCCTGCTTCGGCGGCTGTGGTTCTGACGCCCACTTTTGCGCTGCTTGGTAACACGTCAACCAGCGGATCAGCCGGAAATTCGATCACGCAGACGTTTAATGACGGTGATGGTCATACGGTCAGCATGAAGGTTACGGCCTGGAGCCTGAACACCAGCAGTTCGTGCGCAACAAGCCTGACGGCAAGCTGCATCACGAAATCCTACCTTGGTGATTATTCACACGGCCTTGGCGCTACGTCCACCGGCGATGGAAATCAAAACAATGCCGGTAACTGGGATGGTTCGTCCAATTTGCATACGATTGACAATGTAGGCCGGCAGGATTTTATCATCATCCAGTTTGACCGGAAGGTGAAGCTGATCAGCGCGACCTTCTCTCCCTTCTCAGTGGATGGCAGCCTTGATACCGATGCCACTATTGGTGTCGGGAAAGGGTCCACGCCGAACTGGAACAGTTCGCTTACATTGACGACGCGCAATCAGTTGAACAGCCTCGTCACCACCAAATATGATTCGAACTCGACTTCGACGACCGCCAACACCCGCTTTCTTGATCCCAATAGCCTGGTCGGCAAAGTGTGGATGATCGCGGCCTCAATGAACAACACCAGCCAGAAATATTATGATGGCAAAAAAGACGGCTTCAAGCTCAGCAACGTAAAGGTTGAAACCGTTGGCGCGGTTCCCGAACCGGCAAGCTGGGCCATGATGATTGCCGGCTTCGGCTTCGCAGGTATCGCAATCCGTCGGCAAAAGGCGTCTCTCCGCTTCGCCTGACCATTACGCGTCGAAGCTGTCGGCGCGCGCCATATCCCAGTTTGTGCGATAGAAGCCGTCACTGCACGCGCCATTGAGCAATGCGCCCGCTTCGAGGAACGTATAAAGTTCGGAGACCTGCCGCACTTCCGTGGTGCTGATCCGCCGGTGAAGATGCTGCGGCCCCAGCAGATCGGGATGGGCGATGCCCGCTGCCGCCAGCATATCCGCCAGCGCCATCAACGTATTGTCATGAAAATTGCGAACGCGCTCTGCCTTGTCCGGTACGACGAGCGCCTTTTGCCGCGAAAGATCCTGCGTCGCCACGCCCGTCGGGCAGCGATTGGTGTGGCAGTTGAGGGACTGGATACAGCCGAGCGCAAACATATAGCCGCGCGCCGCGTTCGCCCAGTCCGCACCCAGCGCCAGCACACTGGCCATATCGAAGGCACTGGTGATCTTGCCGGCAGCGCCCAGTCGGATTTGCGGCTTCAGCCCGGCCCCGACCAGCACATTGCGGACAAATAGCAGCCCTTCACGCATGGGCATGCCGATATGGTCGCTGAATTCGGTGGGCGCGGCCCCCGTGCCGCCTTCTCCGCCATCCACCACAATGAAATCGGGCACCGTGCCGCTTTGCAGCATGGCCTTGACGATCCCCATGAATTCCCAGGGGTGTCCGATGCACAGTTTGAAGCCCACCGGCTTCCCGCCGGACAGTTTCCGCAGCTCCGCGACAAAGGCCATCATCTCCAGCGGCGAGGCAAAGGCGGAGTGTCGCGCGGGCGAGATACAGTCCTGCCCCATGGATACGCCCCGCGTCTGCGCAATTTCCGCCGTCACTTTTGCGGCAGGCAGGACGCCGCCATGGCCGGGCTTGGCGCCCTGGCTCAGCTTGATTTCGATCATCCGCACCTGATCGGTATTTGCTTGCGCGGCAAACTTGTCCGGATCGAACCTGCCCTCTGTCGTGCGGCATCCGAAATAGCCGCTGCCCAGTTCCCAAACCAGGTCTCCACCCATTTCGCGGTGATAGGGGCTGATGCTGCCCTCCCCTGTGTCATGATAAAAGTTGCCGAGCTTCGCCCCGCGATTGAGCGCGCGGATCGCATTGGGGCTGAGTGCGCCAAAGCTCATGGCAGAAATGTTGAAGACCGATGCGGAGTAAGGGTGGGCGCATTGGTCATTGCCAATCGTGATGCGAAATCCCTGCCAGTCCGGCTCCTCAATCGGGCGGGTGGAATGCGCGATGAATTCATAATCATCAGCGTAAACATCCAGCAGCGTGCCAAAGGGATGCTCGCCCGCGATATCCTTCGCGCGTTGATAGACCAGCGTTCGTTGCGCGCGCGAAAAGGGGGCGGCCTCCGTATCCGATTCGAACAGATATTGCCGCAATTCGGGCCGGATCATTTCCACCAGCCAGCGAACATGCCCAATCACCGGATAGTTACGCAGGATCGCATGGCTGGTCTGCATCAGATCGAAAATGCCGATGCACACCAAAGCCCAGGCCAGCACCGTGATCCATACCGGCCAACCCAGCCACAGCCCGAGCGCGAACGCCGCGATGCACAACAAGAAAGCGGTATAACGCCCGAGTTTCAGCTTCATCATGCCTCCGGCCCAGCCTGGTCTTCCGCAACGATAGCGCAGCGGGCGAGCGGCGCAAATGAACTCTGTTTAATCCTGCTTCGGCATCAGCGCCGCATCAATGGCCTTGGCCCGCTTATAGGCTTCCCGCTCCCGCAGCGGCCCGACATAGGCTTCAAAGGCTGGTGAGGAAGGGAAGGATCCGAATTGCAGCCCGAAATCAATCTGCGAGCCCACATAGACATCCGTTGCCGTAAATTTTCCGCCAGCGATGAAGGATCTGCCTTTCACGGCCCCTTCCAGTGCAGCAATTGTGCGTTCGAAATTGCCATAGCCGACCATCATTTCCCGCTCGGCAGGCGCTTCCCATCCCATCGCCTTGTTGGTGACTGCGGATTCGACCGGCCCGGCAGCGAAAAACATCCAGCGATAATAATCGGCCCGATCGCCTGAGTCAGGAGCCAGGTTCGCCGCCGGGAAGGCATCGGCCAGATAGGCACAGATCGCCGCGCATTCCGTTATCACCCGATCCCCATGCCTTATCGCAGGGACTTTCCCCATCGGATTGACCGCGAGATAATCGGCCCCCTTCATGGTGGTGCCGTAATCGAGCAGCACCTGATCATAAGGCACGCCGACCTCTTCCAGCATCCAGCGGATAATCTGCCCGCGTGACATGGGGTTGGTATAGAATGTCAATGCGTCAGACATGGCTTGCTCCCTCGAATCGAATACCGGAACAATATTAGAACAACAGGATCGACGCAAGCATCAGGGCGCAATCTGGCAGATGCCCTTATCGTCCGGCTTTGGAGCCCCAATGACTTCCTCAAGCGTGAACACGTGCGAAAGGCGCGTAGCTGTGCGTCCGTCCTTACGGTCACGATCTCCCGCCACGACCGCCTTGAAATCCAGACAGGCAGGCGCGCTGCTGAGGAAATCCGAATGGCCCGTATTCTTGCGGCTCACGTCCGTCGTATCGATGATGGTCAGACCGCTCTTTTGCGGCGGCACGTCATATTTGAACTTGGCGGCATAGCAGCGCGCAGGCAGCCCCTGCGCCTTCAGCGCCGCTGCCTCGAACGGGTTGAAGCAGAAGGGGGATCCCAGCCGGGGATAGCCGTGAATGCCGCGAGACAGCGCCAGCGCCTTATCCTTGGCTGAAACATAGACGGTAATTCGCCGATCATTGTTCACGCGCCGCGCGGAAAGCACTTCCTCGGCAATATCCCGTTCAAAATCTTCGCGGTCCACATCGGGCGAGGCAAGGATGATGTTGGAAATATTGCTCGAATCCTGGCTGGACGAGGTCAGATCAACAAACTCGACGGCAGGCAAAACCAGCCTTGCGCCAAGCGAATGGGAGACAAGGACAATCTCCTTCGTCCAGGGCTGTCGCGCCAGCTTCTGGAGGAATTTCTGGAAGTTGCGTCCGTCCCAATACATGTTGGTTTCATCGACAGCATAGCCGAGCAGCGCCCCTTCCGAGGGCCAGCTATATTCGATCACGGGCCCGTCAAAGCCCGTCAGCCGCGCGATCTGGAAACTGTCTCTGGAGGTTGTGAAAAACGTTTCACGAAAGCCGTGGACATACACCAGCACACGCCCGTTGCTCTTGGCTGCCCGCGCTTCAAGATCGGCCCACCAGCGCGCTTCAGACTGAAAAGCCAGCGGCACCACATTCTGAGACTTGCCCTTGTCGGGCTTCACTGTGCGCGGCTCGGCAAAGCGGCCATAGCGCGTCTGTTCCGAACGGAAATTGGTGAGGCCCAATGTGTCAGTCCGGCAATCGGGCAGGCGCGTGGTGGCAATAAACAAGGCGTCCGCCCCGGGACTGTCGCCGGTCGGGGCGGCCGGATCACAGCGCGGATCGGCCACATATTGGGTGTGCGGAATCTTGCCATAGTCCACCGATGCGGCACAGGCCGACAGACCGATGGCGAGCAGGATCGTAGTGATGGCACGCGTGGCGAAGCCCCATGATACGGAAATACCCAAACTCCTTTGTGAAGACAGCATCTGCTCTACATGATGCGCGGCCTCGTCCCTAACGTTGGGGTGGTGATTTAGTTCCACATCAAGGAAAATGACGTCAGCATTGATCAGACGGCGGATATTGTCGGCTTGAATGAATCACCGTCTAGCGGATGCGCGATATTACGCGTTCGGCGGCACGCTCGTCATCCTTTGCAATCCAGTCTCTGATAGCGCGAAGATCAGCCTGCGCTTGCGGCGTGAAGTTAACCTTCAAGGCCGAGATCACGCCAAACTTTGTCGGCAGGGATCAGCGTGTCACGATCCTTTGCCTGTTCCAGCCCATGCTCAATTTTGGCTTGTTTCCATGCGGCGTACCCACGCTCCGCCAGTTCGCCAGTATAAGCGATTTTGTGGGGGGAAGGCGATGCTTTGGTTGGCATTGCGCAACGCTATCAAAGTGGCGACCTGTTAGCAATTGCCCTTCGCTCTGCATTTCACAACACCGAACCGCCCCAAAACGATACTCTCATCCCCCCGCATGATAGAAATCATACACCACCCGCGCCACTGTTTCTGATACCCCCGGTGCGCGCGCGAGATCTTCGAGTGACGCATCCCGCACTGCGCGTGCCGTACCGAAGTGCATCAGCAGCGCCTTTTTGCGCGCGGGGCCGATGCCGGGCACCTCGTCCAGCGGGCTCGCCGTGATCGCCTTGCTCCGCTTTGTGCGGTGCGCGCCGATGGCGAAGCGGTGCGCTTCATCGCGAAGGCGCTGGAGATAGAAGAGCACGGGCGCATTGACCGGTAAGTCGAATTCGCGACCGTCGGGAAAGTGGAAGACTTCCCTCCCCTCGCGTCCGTGATCCGGCCCTTTGGCGATCGCGATCAGGGGCACGTCCTCCACGCCCATTTCCTCCAGCGCGGCCTTCACGGCGCTCATCTGTCCCTTGCCACCGTCGATCAGGACAAGATCGGGCCATTGCCCCTTGTCACGATCCGGGTCTTCTTCCAGCGCGCGGCCAAAGCGGCGCTGCAGCACTTCGCGCATCATCGCGAAATCGTCGCCCGGGGCCGTGTCCGGGTTCTTGATGTTGAACTTGCGATACTGGCCTTTCAGGAACCCTTCGGGCCCGGCCACGACCATTGCCCCGAGCGCGTTCGTGCCCTGAATATGGCTGTTGTCATAAATCTCGATGCGCTGGGGCGGTTCTGCCAGCTCAAACAGCTCGGCCACTTCGCGCAGCAACTTGCCTTGCGTGGTCGTTTCCGCCAGCCGCCGATCCAGCGCTTCTGCGGCATTGCGCGTGGCCTGGGCCACAAGCCGCACCCGGTCCCCCCGCTGGGGACTGGTGATCACCACCTTCCCCCCTGCCCGTTCTGCCAGCGCCTCAGCCAGCAACGGGCCTTCAGGCAGCTCACGATCCAGCAGGATCAGGCGCGGCGGCGGCACCTCTTCGTAGAATTGCGCGAGAAAGCTGGTCAGCACTTCGGCTTCGTCCAGCTCTTGGGTGTGGCTGGGGAAGAAAGCGCGATGCCCCCAATTCTGGCCGCCACGAATGAAAAAGGCCTGAATGCCCATCTGCCCGGCCTTGCTGGCAATCGCGAAGATATCCGCGTTGCCGACGCCTTCGGCATTGATCGCCTGGCTACCCTGGATAAAGGTCAGCGCCTTCAGCCGATCCCGCATGATCGCGGCGCTTTCAAAGTCCAGCGCCTCGGCTGCCAGTTCCATCTGGGACGCGAGTTTGGTTTGTACAGCCGTGGACTTGCCCCCGAGAAAGGCCTTGGCATCGCTGACCAGTTCAGCATAGCCCACCGCGTCAATCCGCCCGGTGCAGGGCGCTGAGCAGCGCTTGATCTGATATAGCAGGCAGGGGCGATCCCGGTTGTTGAAGAAACTATCGGTGCAACTGCGCAGCAGGAACAGCTTTTGCAGAGCATTCAGCGTCAGATTCACACTGCCCGCGCTGGCAAATGGCCCGTAATAATTTCCTTTCGCCCGCCGCGCGCCGCGATGTTTCTGGATGCGCGGGAATGCGTGATCCGCGCGCAGCAGAATGAAGGGGAAACTCTTATCATCGCGCAGCAGCACATTATAGGCGGGGCGATAGCGTTTGATCAGTTGCGCTTCGAGCAACAGGGCTTCCGCCTCGCTATTGGTCGTCACGATCGTCATGCTGCGCGTCTGCGCGACCATCCGGCGGAGGCGGTTGGGCAACCGGTCAACCTGCGTATAGTTGGTGACGCGGTTCTTGAGCGCCCGGGCCTTGCCGACATAAAGCACATCGCCCCTGGCATCGTGCATCCGGTACACGCCCGGCTTGGGCGGCAGGGTTTTCAGCACATTGCGGATTGCCGCGACGCCGCCCTCAAGATCGGGCAAATCGACCCCGCGCAGGGTATAGGTCTGCTTTTCCTCGTTGAAACGATCCGGGGCGTCGGGCGTGGACATGGGGCGAGCCTTAACCCCGGCAGCGCGGGGCCGCTAGTCCTTGCCCTTGCTGCCCAGCACGTTCCAGATGATGCCGAAACCCAGCATCCCGCACACGGCGATCAACAGCATGTTCGTGCCTGTCATCGGATCACTCCGAAGGGGGTGGGCCAAGTTCCTCGCCCTTGCCGAACAACCGGGAGAAGAAATTGCGGATCGCCGCGAAAAAGGCAATGACGCCAATCAGGATGAATTTCCAGAAGGCCGCCAGCCCTTTGAGCAGCCCGGCGAATAGTCCCGTCTTCAGCGCCGCCGCTGCCGCACCACCGGTTACCAGCGCGGCAAGGCCATATTCCGAAACCTTGTCCCCATCCTTGAACGAGGCATAGCTTTCGTCAGGCGTGTACGCGAAACCCTTGTTGGCAGCGCGGAATTCGGCCAGATCAGCCGCCAATGTTGCGGGCGATGTGACGAGTGCGGCATCCATAACGCCGCGCCGCCCGAGCATCCGCAAATGATAGTTGATGTTGGTTCCCGAAGCGGTCGCCAGCCTTACGCCATATTCCAGATTATGGGTGGCAGCATCATAGTGCGGCGGCACAGCCCATCCGGCGATGGACATGGTTTCGAGGCCCTGCTTCTTGCGTTCCTCGTTGCCAGCCTCGGTATTCTCGCGAAGGGATTTCAGCAGCGCATCGGGATCGATTGTCTCATCGTCCTTCACATAGCCAATATCGTCAAAACTATAGACCGCGAACCAGTCTCCCTTTTTGGGGGCGAGGGTGTAGCTGTCGTCCTCGGGCAGATTGCCTGTCAGTTGGAGAAGACGGTTGGTGCCCTTGGCGTCCAGATATCGCACCTTTGGATCCAGCGCGATCACGGCGCGTTCCGTCACATTTGGCTTGGCGGGTGCCGCAACCCAGGGCAGCGCTTCATATTGCTGCGCCGGGGATTTTGCGTCTGTGGAGGGGGCCTGGGCAAGAACCGGAGTGGCCAAAAGGGCCAGCAGCGCTGCTGACCAATGAACTCCCAACCGCATCAGCATACCCCCTTTTGACTGAAAGGAAGAGGCTAACGCGCGGAAGGGAGCAAGGCAATCCCACCATTGCGCGCGGGAAAAAGACCTAGTTGAGTGTCGAGATCGTCGCGTCGATAAGGGGCTTGTCCGACACCGCATCGTGCCGGGCAGCAATCAACGCTGAGGCAGCAGCAGCAGCAGCGGACGCCGCTTTGGCACGCACATCCGCGATGGCTGCGCGTTCGGCGGCCGCGATCTTGTCTTCAGCCGCCTTGCCGCGACGCGCGATCAGCGCGGTGGCATCAGACTTGGCTTGAGCGACGATGGCCTTTGCCTCTTCTGTCGCATGGGCCTTCATCGTTTCGGCTTCCTGCACCATGGCCTTGGCCTTGGCTTCATATTCAGCCTTGAGTGCTTCGGCTTCCTTGCGGAGCTTGGTCGCGGCGTCCAGCTGTTCGCGAATGCCGTCAATCTGCTTGTCGAGCATCGAACCGATCAGCGCCGGAATTTTCTTCCAGATGGCAATGCCAATAACGACGAGCATGGCAAGCGCCACCCACATCGTCGCGTCCATGCCCAAGGCTGCCGGGGTGGCGTGATGTTCCGGCTCTGCGCCGTCAACCGTCGTTCCGGCAATCACCTGATCTTCAGTGGCAACCGCGCCTGGGTGCGATGTTTCAGCCATTGGCCAAGGCCTCCCGTGCTGCCTTGACGGCATCTGCCGTGCTGACCTTCAGGCCCGCCAGCTTTGCCACCATGTCCTGCGCGGCTTCTGCCGCGACATCACCGATGCTGGCCAGTGCTTTGCTCCGGGCGTCAGCAATCGACGCTTCGGATGCCGCAGCCTGTTCAGCCAGCTTGGCATTGGCCTTGGCAACCTGATTGGCGGCATCTGCGGCGCCCTTGGCCTTGGCAGAGGCAATTTCCCCCTGCGCAACCGCGCGGGCTTCATCGACCTGCTTGTGCCATGCCTCTTCTGCCCCGGTGGCGGCTGCACGGGCGCGCTCTGCCGCAGCAAGATCATCAGCGATCTTGCGCGACCGGGCTTCGACCGTCGCTTCCACCTTGGGCAGCATCGCGCGCGCAATCCCGAAATAAATCAGGCCGAACACGATCAGCAGCCAGAAGAACTGGGACGCGTAGGTCTCCAGTATTTGGGCAATCTGGGGCATGGCGCTCGCTTTGTGTTAGGCGACGAAGATCAGGATCATCGCGACAACGAACGCGAGCAGACCGAGAAGTTCGGCAGCCGCGAAGCCGATGAACAGACGACCCTGCTGGCCGTCAGCGGCCGCCGGATTACGGAGCGCGCCCTGAAGGAACGAACCAAACACATTGCCCACGCCACCGGCGGCGATGCCTGCACCGATTGCGGCGAGACCGGCACCGATCAACTTTGCTGCTGCTGCGTCCATGATAAAACTCCCTTTCAAAAATCAGATATTCACTTGGGTTGAAAAACTCAGTGCAAATTGACCGCGTCGTTGATGTAAAGCGAGGTCAAAAGCGCAAAGACATAGGCCTGAATGGCGCACACAAGCAGTTCAAGCAGCGTGATACCAATCATCAGGATGAAGCTCGGGATGCTGACAACCAGCGGCACCCAGCCGGCTTCGGCATTGAGGCCGTTGATCACGAACCCGGCCAGCACCTTCATCAGCACGTGACCAGCGGTCATCGCGACGAACAGACGCAGCGCCAGGCTGAAGGGGCGGATCAGGAACGAGAACAACTCGATCAGCGGGATCAGCCACAACAGCCACCAGGGCGTGCCGTGCGGCACGAACAGCGAGAAGAAATGCAGGCCGTGCCGCCAGAAGCCGACGACCAGCACCGTGCTGAAACTCAGCACCGCAAGCACAGCGGTTACTGTCAGATGGCTCGTCACCGTGAAGGGGTGCGCCCCGGGAACGATTCCAAAGGGCATCATGCCCATAAAGTTCGCGGTGAGGATGAACATGAACAGGGTGAAGACTAGCGGGACGTACTTCTTGCCTTCCGGCCCGATGCTGGTGGAGACCATATTGTTGATGAAGCCGGAAATGCCTTCAACAGCCATCTGCCAGCGACCGGGCACCATTTCCCGCTTCATGCCACCGGCCATGAAGGCCCAGATGGCAACCAGCACGACCACCATGAACAGCGACGAGTTGGTGAAAGACAGATCGTAACCGCCCAGATGGAAGCCGACCAGCGGCTCAATCTGGAACTGGTGCATCGGATCGATTTTGCCGCCTTCTGCCGCCACTGTTCCACAACCCCGTTATATGCGCGCAAAGCGCCCGGACTATTCCGGACGCTCTCCTGAAATCTTGATGATATTCCTGAACGCCACCACGATCCCCAGGAACATGGCAGTGAGCAAGATCCACGGTGCAGTGCCCAGGAACCGGTCAAACAACCAGCCCACCAGAGCGCCACCAGCCGGCCCCGCAATCAATTCAGTCAGCACACGATTGCCCTGCCGCATTCCTTTGGCCGGAACATTGTGCGCCTCCCGCGTGCGGGCCGCTTCAGCGCGTCGAACCTGTTTCAGCTGCATGTCTAACGAATCGAGCCGAGGGTCTTTCGCGCCTTCGCTTTCCAGCCCGGAATTGTCGTCTGCCATGTTACCAACCTCCTGAATGCACCGGAGCCTGACTACACACAAACGGGCAACCCCGCCAAGGCGCGCTCCCCTTAGGAAGGGTGTTTGCCCGAGTCAACAAGAGGTTGTGCAGTGCGGCAAAGATTGGCGCTATATCCAGCCAGCCACAAGCCCCGCTGCGGCCGCAACGCCCAGCAAACGGATCACGCTCCACTTGCGCGCGAAGAGCAGCCAGATCGAAAGCACGGCAATCAACGCCGCAGCGATGTCGAAACTTTGCCATTCCGGCACCGAAAGCCGCAGCGGCCCCGCCTCAACCACCGACACGCGCGTGAACACCACATGGAGCGCGAACCACACCGTCAGATTGGCGATCACGCCCACCACGGACGCTGTCACTGCCGCCAGCCCGCCTTTCAGCCTTGTTGCCGATTGCAGGCGCTCGATCCAGGGCGCGAAGGCAAATATCCACAGGAAACACGGCGCGAACGTCACCCAGGTGGTCAGCGCCGCCCCGGCCAGTCCGGCCATCAGCGGCGAGAGCGCGCCTGGCGCGCGGAACGCGGCGAGAAAGCCGACAAATTGCGTGACCATGATCAGCGGCCCCGGCGTTGTCTCCGCGAGCCCCAGCCCGTCCGCCATTTCGCCGGGTTGCAGCCAGCCGAAAGACTGCACCGCTTCCTGCGCCATATAAGAGAGCACAGCATAGGCACCGCCAAACGTGACGACGGCCAGTTGCGAAAAGAAGATGCCAATCCGCCACAACTCACTCTCACGACCCAGAGTCAGCAGCACCAGAATCATTGGCGCGGCCCAGATCACAAGCCAGGCCGCCACCGTCCGCGCCAATTGCAGCAGCGACGGCGCTGGCATTTTCCCGTCAACTTGCGGGCCGGTTTTCAGCGCCAGCCATTCAGGATGCAGCGCGGCAACCGCAATCCCCAGCGCCCCAGCCCCCAGCACGACCAAGGGAAAGGGCAGATTGAAGAAGAAGAGAGCGATAAAGGCCAGCGCGGCCAGCGCCTGCTTGAACCCGGTGTCAAGCGCCCGCCCGCCAATCCGGATCAGAGCTTGCAACACAATGGCCAGAACGGCGGCCTTCACACCAAGAAACAGCGCGGCGAACCAGCCGAGTTTCGCGGCAAAGGCATAGAGTATGGAAAGCCCCAGCATCACCAGCGCGCCGGGCAGCACGAACAGCAAACCAGCCGCCAAGCCGCCCTTTACCCCGTGCAGCTTCCAGCCGATATAAGTGGCTAGCTGCTGCGCTTCCGGCCCCGGCAACAAATGGCAGAAATTGAGAGCGTAGAGATATTCGCTTTCCGCGATCCAGTTCCGGTCATCCACCAGTTCCTTGTGCATCAGCGCGATTTGCCCGGCGGGGCCGCCGAAACTGAGAAAGCCGATACGGCCGAAAACGCGCACCAGTTCGGCAAAGGAAGGGGAAGCATCTGCCATCATAACGGCCTCAGGGCTCCGCAAGTGATACGGAAGACGAGGCAACGCTTGGGTGGATACCACCTGACCGGGGGGTTGCTGTACCCCGTTGAACCGTATCTATATTCCAAGGCAGCGATTGGCAAGTCCGGCGGGCATATCTAATCTCCACTTCTTAAATGGATATTTGGCGCAAAATCCCCTCGCTTCGTCGCATGCCCTATTGTCTATGAATGAAGTAGAGAACAGCCTTCTCGACAAGGCCGACTCGCTTGTTGGTCAGACAAGGAGACGGGCTATGACTTCGCATCTCGCACGTATCGGATCGCCGAGCTTCCTTATCGTTCCCGGCCTCGACAATTTGGGACCGGCGCACTGGCAAACCTTGTGGCAACGCCTTTTGCGCAATACTTCACGCGTCGAACCGGGCGAATGGGGCGCGCCAGATCGCGAAACCTGGGTCACCCGTCTGGACGAGGCGATCAGCGCGGCCACCGGCCCTGTGATCCTCTGCGCGCACAGCCTTGGCTGCCACGCGGTTGCCTGGTGGGCGGCGACGCGCGCGAAGCAGGATGGATGGCCGGTTGCCGGGGCTTTGCTTGTTGCGCCGCCCGAATGCGAAGACAGCGAACAGATATCGCGCCTCCCCGGATTTGCCGCGCGCCCGCTGGTAAAGCTGCCCTTCCCGAGCATTCTGACCGGAAGCCGCGATGATCGTTATGCCACGCTTGCCCAATCCCGCCGGATGGCGCGCGAATGGGGATCGATCTTCGCCGATGCCGGTGCGGTTGGCCACATCAACGCCGATTCGGGAATTGGGTTGTGGCCGGACGGGCTGTCGAAGCTTGGCCGTCTGCTCTCCCTCTCCGGCTTTGGAAGGCGGCAGCGAGATGCGTCCGCTGAGACTGACACCATGATTCATCGCCTCGCCACTTGAGCCAGCAAAAGGAAACTTGTTCCGCGAATAGAAAACCTGTCTATGCAATTCCTATTAAATTACTAGTCATTATAGAAATCCGACCCCGCTGCGCGGCATATCCAAGGAGGATAGAATGACCAACGACGGCATCCATGCCAGTGACCGCGCCACCCTGCGGCACCCGGAAGAAACGATTGGCGCGATCCGCTCGGCACTCGCCAGGCTTCGCTTTGGCGCCATCCAGCTCACCGTCCATGAGGGACGGCTGGTGCAGATGGACGTAACCGAAAAGCGGCGCTTCCCCGCCTGATCCGTCCCGCGCTCCCAAGGCGCACACCCTAACCTCTCCAAGGCAAACTAAGATGCAGACCGGACCACCGGATGCATCCCTTCTTTTACAAACAGGGATTGCATCATGTTTCGTCCGATTCTGGCCGGTTCGGCCCTTGCCATCACGGCATTTCTCTCTCAGCCCGCTTTTGCGCAGAATGTGTCGCCCGACGCGGAGGCCGATTCCGCCGACGTGATAACGGTCACGGCCCGTCGCCGCGAGGAAACGGCGCAGGAAGTGCCGCTCGCCATTTCTGTGATCGGTGCCAACAGCATCGAGGCCACCGGCAATTTCAACATTCAGAAGCTCCAGCAGCTCACGCCCACGTTGCAGGTATATTCATCCAACCCACGCAACACGGCCGTGAACATCCGCGGTCTGGGCGTGCCCTTCGGTCTCACCAGCGACGGTTTCGAACAGGGCGTCGGCATTTATGTTGACGATGTCTATAACGCGCGCGTCGCCGCAGCGGTGTTCGACTTTCTCGACGTGGCACAGGTGGAGGTGCTGCGCGGCCCGCAAGGCACGCTTTATGGGAAGAACACTACGGCGGGGGCGATCAACATCACCACCAACCAGCCGACCTTCGATTTCGAGGGCAAGGCCGAGGTAACGCTGGGGAATCTCCAGTTCAAGCAGGCGAAGGCGGCCATATCCGGGCCACTTTCCGACGCCGTAGCCGCGCGTATCGCAGTCTCCACGACCAGCCGGCGCGGCACGATCTTCAACGTCACCAGCAACCGCTATATCAACGAGCAGGACAATTTCGGGATCCGCGGCCAGTTGCTGTTCAAGCCGAGCGAGGATCTGAGCATCACGCTGGCGGGCGATTACAGCGACCAGCAGCCCGAATGCTGCGGCACCGTGTATGTGCGCGTCGGCAAGACCCAGCGTGCGCTGGCCCGCCAATATGATGCGCTTGCTGCCCTGCAGGGCTATACCGTCGTCAGCAAGAACCCCTTCGACCGCCTGACGGATATTGATGCCAGCCTGAACGCGGGCAACAAGATCGGCGGCGCTTCATTGCGGGTGAAGTGGGACGTGGGCTCTGGCACCCTCAGTTCAATTACGGC
>JANOAJ010000016.1:0-41396 GCA_031411035.1 Sphingomonadales bacterium | reverse complement strand
CGAAAGCCGGAATCTCACTTCGCCTTGGTCACGCGCACATACAGATAAAAGGGGGATTCCGGCCTTCGCCGGAATGACATGGTAAGCAGAAACGCCGACTTTCAGCCCGGAGGGGGAAGGTCAAACTTGTCGTCCTGGCGTTCCTGCGATCGTTTGAGCTGTTCGTCGCTGCGTTTGGGCCGTGACTGGGTGTCAGGCGTCAGCAGTTGATCCGGGGTGGGTACAGCACTGGCCGTCTGCGGTTTGACCGGCAGACCATGGCCGGTTTCCGGGCTCAGCGCGACCTTGCTGCCGCACGCGGGCAGCAACAGGGCAAGGATCAGAATCGTACGGCGCATCAGAGTTCCAGTGCCTCACGGGCTTCGGCAACGCGCTGCCTTACCCCGGATGGCGCGGTTCCGCCATAGGACGTGCGGCTGGCGACAGAGGCATCGACGGTGAGCACGGAATAAACCCCCTGTGCGATCCGCGCGTCAATCGCCTGCAAATCGACCAGCGGCAGATCGGCAAGGCCGCAGCCGCGTTCCTCGGCCAGCTTCACCGCACGGCCTGTAATGTGGTGCGCTTCACGGAAGGGCACATTCGCTTCGCGCACCAGCCAGTCGGCCAGATCAGTGGCAGTGGCAAAGCCACTCTCCGCCAGCGCCCGCATCCGATCCGTCCGGAAGGTCAGCGTTTCGACCATCCCCGTCATGGCCGCAAGGGAAAGCGCCAACAGGTCATAGGCTTCGAACACCGGCGGCTTATCATCCTGCATGTCCTTGGAATAGGCGAGCGGCAGGCCCTTCATGGTGACCATCAGGCTGGTCATGCAGCCCATGATCCGCCCGGCATGGCCACGCACCAGTTCTGCCGCATCCGGGTTGCGCTTTTGCGGCATGATCGAAGAGCCGGTTGACCATTGGTCTGACAGCGAGACAAAGGCGAAAGGCTGGCTGGCCCAGATGATCACTTCTTCCGCCAGCCGCGACAAATGCAGCGAACATTGGGTGGCGGCGGTCAGGAATTCCAGCGCAAAATCCCGGTCTGACACGGCGTCGAGACTGTTCGCCGTCGGCCCGTCAAAACCAAGTGCAGCCGCTGTCTGATGCCGGTCAATCGGAAAGCCGGTGCCGGCAAGCGCCGCACTGCCCAGCGGGCAGCGATTGAGCCGCACCCGCGCATCGGCAAAACGCCCGCGATCCCGCCCCAGCATTTCGACATAGGCCATCAGGTGATGGCCGAGCGTCACCGGCTGCGCGCTTTGCAGGTGGGTGAAGCCGGGCATCACTGCGTCAGCATGTTCCTCCGCCCGCGCCAGCAACGCCGCCTGAAGCGCTTTGAGGCCCGCACCTGTCGCGTCCATCGCGTCGCGCACCCAGAGGCGGAAATCGGTTGCCACCTGATCATTGCGGGAGCGCGCCGTGTGGAGCCGCCCGGCCACCGGCCCGATCAGTTCCGCCAGCCGCGCTTCTGTCGCCATATGGATATCTTCCAGCGCCAGATCGTCAGGCAGCGCCACCGCGAACTCGTCTGCCACGCTGTCGAGCCCGGCGGAAATGGTCGCGGCATCGTCTGCCGACAAAATCCCGGTCGCCCCCAGCATCGCGACATGCGCTTTCGATCCCGCGATATCCTGTTGCCACAGGCGCTTGTCGAATGGCAGGCTGGCGTTTATCTCGCGCATCACAGCGGCGGGGCCTTCGGCAAAACGCCCGCCCCACATGCTATTGGAATTTGATGTGCGCTTGTTGATGATCTTGCTCCCTGCCACTGCGCTGGCCTTGCTCGGCGGGTGCGATAAGCAATCCGCCCCCGCGCCGCAACCCAAAGCCGATACGGCGCTTACGGAAAGGCCCACGGCCCCGGAAGCCTCCGGCACGCTCGACATTTCGCACCGGGGGGAAACAATGCCGATTGCGGCGTTTGAAGCGCCCAATGGCGATCAGGTGACATTGGGTGATTTCCGGGGACGTCCGGTGCTCGTCAACATCTGGGCCACCTGGTGCGGCCCGTGCAAGGCAGAACTGGCCTCGCTTGACGCGTTGGCAGTGCGGCAGGCCGAAAAGATGCAGGTACTGGTTGTCAGCCAGGACAAGGATCACAAGACGGCGGCAGACTATCTTGCCACGCGCGGTTTCAAGCGGCTCGAACCCTATCTCGACGCGAAATTTGCTCTCGGCGAATCCTTCGCCACGGGCATGGTTCCCACCACGGTGCTGTATGACAAGGACGGCAAGGAAATCTGGCGCGTGGTGGGCGCGATGAACTGGGATGGCGCGCGGGCCAATACGCTGATGGCGGAAGCGCTGTAAGCATTTCAGCTTTGAACGAATCGACTTGTTTCCGTCCATCCTGAGTAGGGGCTGAGCTTGTCGAAGCCCCGTAGCGAAGGACGCGCATCAGCCCTTCGCTACGCGCTTTCGACTTCGCTCAATCGCTACTCAGGATGGACGGGCTTGTGGTCACTTATCCGAGCCCGAAACATCCCTACCGGAACTGTTTCCGGATGCTCACACTGATCCGTCGCCCGAGCGGATCGAGCAGATCCGGTTCATATCCGGCTGGCACCGCACCCAGCCCGTCACGCACTTTGGGGCGGGCATTGAACAGATTGTCGATGCTGAAGCGCACGCGCAGGCCGCGCAGCCAGGGATGATCGACCAGCCATTGGGGCCGCGCGCCGGGCGTGGCGAACAGCCGAAGATTGAAGGTTGTCAGGCTGGAAAACCGCAGGTCATTGGCAGACGCCGCGCCAAAGGCATCCGCGCGCACCGTGGTGCCGCTTGACCAGTTGGCCGTCAGCCGCGCCCCCAGCCCCTGCTTGGTGAACCCTGCCTGCGCTTCCATTTCATGGCGCGGTTGTCCGCCCCGGCTGCCAATCCCGGCACCGTTCAGCAAATCAAGTTCCGGCACGCCCGGCGCGATCAGCACCGATTCGCGGAAATGCCAGGTGTGGAACAGGCCCAGCGTCAGTTGCGCCCGACCACCACCGGGGCCACCGCCGCCAAAGCCGCCACCGCCACCCGGGCCGCGTCCGCCGCCTTCACGGGGGGCGCCACCCGGTGCGCCCCCAGCGGGCGGCTGACGATTGCCGAATTGCTGTCGCAGCTTGGCCATCACATCATCAGACGGGCGCGGCGGGGCCTTGCCCACTGGCTTCGAGAAATTAAGGCCCCAGCGCAACTGGTCGCTTGCGGTCTGCGCGAAATTGACCGGGCGCGCATCGACGCTGACCAGACGTCCGGCCCCATCACGCACGAAGCGATCGGGAAACGCGGCTTCGATCGCAGGGCTCAGCGCAGGGAAGCTGGCTGTGGCATTGCGCACCCGTTCCCGCGTAAAGTCTGCGCGCAAGGTCAGGTCTGTCTTGGCGAGCGGCTTCAGCGTCGCGCCCAGTTTCAGCACGCGGCTATTGTCTGCATTCAGGAACGAATTACCGCCGGTGACGCGCGTGATATCCACCGTTTCCCCGCGCGAAAGATCATAAACCTGCACGTTGGGGGTGGACACGAGCGGATTGCCCAGTTGCTGTACACTCGGCGCGCCTTCTTCCTGTGTATGCGAAACGATCAGGTCAAGGATGGGCACGGGTGACCAGCTAAGCCCGTAGCCGAATGTATCCAGCGTTCCGAAATCACTCACCTTGTCCCGCGCGACGTTCAGATTGAAAGACAGATCCCCCAGTCCGGTGAGCACGGCCTTGCGGCGGCTGGCAACCGGAATATCCACGCTGGCCTGCACGGTGGCGGTATCGCGGGAGAGGGACGCACCCGTCGCGACGCCGGAACGCATCGCCGCGCTGTCAAAACCCAGAAAATCGAAACCGCCCTTGAGGGACGTTGATACCGGCCCTGCGGGCAGATCGAACAACGGGCCGTTCGCCACGAAATCCGCGCCCAGAGATTGGCTGACCGCACGTGCTGTGTCCCTTGCGGCGCTGAATCGCGTGTCGGTTTCGCTGCGATCCCGGTCACGATCCGCCGTGCCGGTGAAAGACCAGTGCCAGGGCAGCAGATCGCCCGAAAGGGCAACGCCGATATGGGCGCTGCGGTTGGCGGAATCGCGTGTCAGCGGGGCCAGTGCCGTCGTCGCCCCGATACCGGCGCGGGTCTGTGTGTCTTCGATCCGTCCGTTGAGCGTTGCGGAGACATTCCCGGCCAGCATCCGGTTCACCGTGGCATTTAGCAGCAGCCGGTCGCTTTCCGGCAAGAGCGTGCGAAACGGGCGCTGGTCAATCAGGCTGCCCGATGAAAGGGCAATGTTGCGCTCATCCTCAAACAGCGGAGTCAGATGCTCATATTCGCCATTGAGGCTGAACCGGCTGCCTTGCCCGATGACAAGATAGCCAAGACTGCCCTTGGCCTCCGGACGGCCACCATCTGTGGCGAGGGAGGGCGTGGCTTCGGCGGTAACCGACCGGAAACGGCCACGCAACACGATATTCACGACCTTCTGGTCCGGGCGATAGCCATATTGCAGCGCCACTTCTTCGGGCAATATGTCGATCCGGGCAATCGCTTCAGACGGCAGGTCGCGAATCTCCTCAAAGCCCGAAATGCGCCGCCCGGCGAGCAGGATTACCGGCCCGTTTGCGCCACGCGCGCTGCCCACTTGCGGCGCAATGGCGGCGAGAACCTCTGCCACGCTGCTGGCGCCCAGCGCCCGTATGTCCGCAGGGCGCAACTGGATTTCGGGCGGGATGTCGCTGACGACCGCGCCGCGTTCCCGCTGGCCGGTAACAACGATTTCATCAGCATCATCAGCCTGCATCTGCGGCGGCGGAGCCGACTGCGCAAAGAGAGGCTGGGTTGACGCGGACGCAAGCAACAGGGCTGCAAGGGGAAATTTCACGAAGGTCTCCGAACTGTTCCCCTCCCGCCAGGTTCCTTGGCGGGCAAAAGATGAACGCCCGATGTATTTGCCCTGTGTCAGTCTTGTGACAAAAACCGCCCCGGTGCCACACGCTCCGCCGATACGCCGAGCGCCGAAAGGCCCGCAGGCCAGGCCCCCTGAGTGACAAGCGTTTCCGCCAGCGCGGCCATTGCCGGAGACGTCTGCAAGCCGAAGCCGCCCTGCCCCGCCAGCCAGAAAAAGCCCGGTGCATCAGGGGCGAACCCGGCGACCGGCATCCGGTCAGGCGAAAATGTCCGCAGACCGGCCCAGCGTCCGGCGAGGCGCGGCACCGGCATCGTCGTGAACTGTTCCACCTGCCATGCCGCCAGTGCCAGATCATAGTCCTCGGGCTGGGCATCGCAGGGATCGCTGTCCACTTCGTCCGTGGGGGAGGCGATCAGGCGATTGCCTTGCGGCACCATGTAGAACGCGTCTTCCGCTGTCTTGATGAAGGGCCAGCCCCGCACGTCCGTGCCTTCGGGCGGATCAATCACGATGATCGTGCGGCGTTTGGGCTGCAGGCCGATGGGCTGAACGCCGGCCAGCGCCGCCACCCGGTCTGCCCATGATCCGGCGGCATTGACGATGACGGGCGCAGAAAACCTCTCGCCCGTCTCGCTGGTGACTGTCCAATCCGCGCCACGCCGCGCGATGGCGGCAACGCGCTGCCCCGTCAGGATCGTGCCGTTGGCCCGCACCTGGCGGGCAAAGCCCTGCAACAACGCATCCGCGTCAAGCCCGCGCCCGCCATGATCGATCACCCCCGCGACAATCCCGTCCGCGCCAAAGCGCAGCAGCGGACACAGCGCGCGCATGGCAGCTTCGTCTGCCCGTTCGACCGTATCGGTGTAGAGCGCCATTGCCTGATGCAGTGCGTCGAGCGCAGGCAGCATGGCCTGCGTGGCAATGAAGAGCGCAGGGACTGAACGGGATAACGGCACATCGCTGAATCCGTCAGGCGGCGTTTCGAAAAAGCCCCGGCTCCATGCCGTCAGCCCCCGCACCAGCGGATTGCCCAGCCCGAAATGATAGAATGCCGCGCTCCGCCCCGACGAATGATAGCCAATTGCGGCCTCTGCTTCGAGCAGGATGACCTTGCCATGCAACGCCAGCCGCGCCGCCGCCGAAACCCCGGCGATCCCGCCGCCAATGATCAGGAAATCGGCGGTGTGGGCGGGCATCAGCCTAGTCCCGCAGCAATTCGTTGATGGCGGTCTTCGCCCGTGTCTGCGCATCGACCCGCTTGACGATCACCGCGCAGCCAAGGCTGGGGCCGGGTGATCCGTCGGGCAGGGGCTTGCCCGGCATCGCGCCGGGGACGACGACCGAATAGGCAGGCACGCGACCGACAAAGACTTCGCCCGTCGCCCGGTCAATGATCTTGCTCGTCGAACTGATGAACACACCCATCGACAGCACGGCACCGCGTTCGACGATCACGCCTTCGACCACTTCGCTGCGTGCCCCGATGAAGCAGTCATCCTCGATCACCACAGGATTGGCCTGAAGCGGTTCGAGCACCCCGCCAATCCCCACGCCGCCTGACAGATGCACATTCGCGCCAATCTGCGCGCAGCTGCCCACCGTCACCCAGGTATCGACCATCGAATTTTCGCCGACATAGGCCCCGATATTCACGAAGCTGGGCATCAGCACGACGCCCTTTGAAATGTGTGCGCCCGCGCGAACGATGCTGCCGGGAACCGCGCGGAAGCCCGCATCGCGGAAACGGTTTTCACCCCAGCCCGCAAACTTGCTTGGCACCTTGTCCCACCAGTTGGTGCCGCCCGGGCCTTCCATGATGGCATTGTCGTTGAGCCGGAACGACAGCAACACCGCCTTTTTCAGCCACTGGTTGACCACCCAGCCATTCGTACCGGGCGCCGCCACGCGCGCCGTGCCGGAATCGAGCAGGGCCAGGGCCTCGTTCACGGCGTCGCGCACCTCACCCCGGGTTCCGGAATTCACGCCGTCACGGGCATCCCAGGCAGCTTCGATGGTGGATTGGATGGCGTCAGTCATGCGGGTATTTCCTCCAATAGGCCGGTCAGCCAGAGTGTCAGATCGTGGATTTCATGGTCGATTGTGTCGGCGCTGGCCCCGGCATCACCATGTTCGGTGCCATTGTTGAGCCATACGGTCGTCATGCCCAGCGCCTTGGCGGGGGCAAGATTGCGGGCCATATCCTCGACAAACAGCGCGCGGGACGCATCAACGCCCTGCTGCCTGACGAACGCCGTATAGGCCGCCATGTCCGGCTTGGGCCGCAGGGCACTGGCGATGATGTCGTGCATCCCGTCAAACAGGCCGGAAAGGCCCCGCGCCGCCAGAACCCGCTCCGCATAGGGCGCATCGGCATTGGTGAAGACCAGTTTGCGCCCCGGCAGCCGCGCAATCGCACCGCGCAGCGCGGGATCAGGTTCGAGGGACTCCATCGGGACATCATGCACAAAGCCAAGATAGTCCTGCGGATCAATGGCGTGATGCTTCATCAGCCCGGCGAGCGTCGTGCCGTGATCGACGAAATGCTGGTGCCGCAGCCTGTGCGCTTCCGCACTGTCCACGCCGAGCAACTGCTCGATAAACAGTGCCATCCGCACTTCCATCAGCGGCAGGATCCGCGCGGAGGGCGGATAGAGCGTGTTATCCAGATCAAAAATCCAGCAATTGATAGAGGCAAGCGCAGGGGGCATGGCGCGGCCCTTAACGCTGCACGCGGGCGCTGGCAAACCGTCTGGATGCGCGCGAGGCGTCTTGTGCGTTCTTCCGCTTTCCCGAGCGAAGTCGAGGGACTATGCCGAGCGAAGTCGAGGCAGTGGCAGTGCAGGTTCTCGGCTTTGCTCGAACTGGGTCCTCGACTTCGCTCGGAAAGTCGGGAGTCACTACTACCTGCCAAGGGAGTCCGGATTACCCATGCTCAAGCTCTTCATCGGGAACAAAACCTATTCCAGTTGGTCGCTGCGCGGCTGGCTGGCCTGCAAGCAATCGGGCCTGCCCTTCGAGGAAGCGGTTGTGCCGCTATATGACGAAGCGTGGGACAAACGCCGCGAGGGAGACGAGTTCGCGCCCTCTTCCGGCAAGGTGCCGATCCTGTGGGATGGCGATGCCGTGGTGTGGGACAGCCTGGCAATCATCGAATATCTGAACGACAAGACCGGCGGCGCCCGCTTCTGGCCCGAAGGGGAAGCCGCGCGCGCCATGGCGCGTTCGATGGCCGCCGAAATGCACTCCAGCTATGCCGCGCTCCGCCGCGAGCACAGCATGAATATCCGCCGCATCTATCCCGCCCAGCCCCCGTCGGAACCGGTGAAGGCCGATATTGAACGGATCATGGAAATCTGGGCCCAGGCCCGCGCACGCTTTGCCGGGGAGGGCGATTTCCTGTTCGGCGATTTCGGCGCGGTGGACATCATGTTCGCGCCCGTCATCACGCGCTTCATCACTTATTCCCTGCCCGTGGCCAAGTTCGCGATCCCCTATATGCAGGCCGTGATTTCCCACCCCTTCATGCAGGAATGGATCGGCGGCGCGCAGGCTGAAGACTGGGTGATCGAGAAGTTTGAAGGACCGGTGCAGGGATAGAGGGTGGCAGGCAGCTGGCGCTTCCTGAAACGAACCATAAACGCATCAGGATCCAGACCGCGGCTGAGCTCAGGCGGTTTGCGAAGTGGCGAGATTTGCCTTTTGCGGCAGCCAGATCGTTACATCGGAACCATGTTCGCCTGACCGGAAGGCAAACTGCCCTCCCAATGTCCGGGTGCGCGCGCGCATGTTATCGATGCCCCGGCCGGTTTTTGGGGAGGCGTCAGCGGCAAAGCCCACGCCATTGTCTCCAATTGTAATCAGGATCCCGTCCGCCCCGTCATGCTGCACCGGCTGGCAGGCGAACTCGATCGTGGTGGCGCCAGCGTGCGCGAGAACATTGCCGACCGCTTCCTGAACGATCCGCAAAATATGGAGGGCATTGACCGGATCAAGCCACGGGAGCGGCGGGCATGGCTCAACCTTCCATACGCACAGGAGACCGGCGCGCTTGAGATCCGGCCCCAGACGGTGGCGCAGACTGGCGAGCAGCGTGGGCAGATCATTGTCGATGGGCTCAAGCGAATCGACCGCGAGCTTGAGATCGGCAAGCGTCCGGCGCAGCGTCGCGATTGTGCTGGCGGGCTGTTTCTGGCGTTCGGCAACCGCAAGCGCCGTGGTCAGGCTGGAACCAATCCCGTCATGCATTTCGCGCATCATCCGCTGGCGTTCCCCTTCAATCGCATTTTCAACTTCAAGCGCGCGCCGGGATGCCTCGCTGCGGGCAAGATCTCCTGTCGCTTCGGCAACGCGCGCCTCAAGCGTCGCATTCATTTCCTCGACCGCTCCCAGCGCGCGAACGAACCGCCGCCCGATCGAGAACGCGAAGGCAGCAAAGACGATCAGGCTCGAATAGGGCTGCAGATAGAAGCCCAGCCCGCGCCACGCCTGTATCGCAGCAATAAGGCCGATATCGTGCAGGGACACCGCGATGCAAAGCACCACCGCCGCCAGCATCGCGACATGATCGACCGAGCGCGTCCTGAGGCACGCCCGGGCGAGGATATAGACGACGAAAAGCGATACGGGGAAATAGGCCAGATAGCAGATCAGGTCAGTCTGCGGGCCGAGCAACTGGAAAGTGCGCACCAGGCTGATCGTCACGGCGGCAGCGAGGATCGCGCGTGTGAGGCGCTGACGCCCCTCGACTTTCAGATATTCCGCGCAGAAGCCGTACAGCGCCCAGGTCAGGATGAATATCGAGCAGATCGAAAGATTGCGGAACAGCATCGGCTCGATCGGCGATTGCTGGACGTAGAAGTGCAGATTGCGAAAGAACCAGATCGCGCCAACCATTGTCAGCCACAGAAGATCCCGCTCGCTGCGCCGGGTCAGCCACATCAGGAAGGCAGCCATCGTCAGGATCAGCAGGACGATATTGACTGCCTGAACCCCGGTGATCTGCGCAAAGGCCAGGGCATCGTAGCGCGCGCGCATCTGCCGGTCCGATCCGATCGTCGTCGGTCCGATCGCCAGTTCCCAGCCGATGGCGGTATCAACCCGCATCAGAATTTCGTTGGTGCCGGGGCGGATGAGCTTTTCGGGAAGCGGCACCAGAAAGGGCCGGTTCCAGCCGAACCGCGCATCCGCGTCGCCAGAAAATGTCCGGTGGATATCAGTGCCGTTGAGATAGAAGACCATGCGCTCGCGCGTGCCGTTGGTGAACAGCGCGAGCGGTCCCGCGCCGAGCATCCCCCTTTCGAAGCGGAACCGCGCCCACACCGTATGGCTGCCATTACCGCGCGTCTCTGCCTCTTTGAGCAGGGCCAGATCGGGAAGCCTGTGCGCTGTCCAGCCCGCAACAGGGGGCGCCTTCGCGTCAGTAAAGGCCAGATCGGCCCGGGTAACTTCGATTGCGCGCGCGGCCGGGGCGGCGGGTGCGGCATGAAGCGATGCCGCAAGCAAAAGCAGCATCACAACCAACCGCCTAATGTCCATCGAAGATGCCCCGGCTTGAGGCTTCGAACACCGCTTCCGAACGAGAACTGACTTCGAGCTTGCGGTAGAGGCGTTTGACATAGGTGCCGATCGTCGCCTGCGAGATCGCCATCAGGCCCGCACATTCGCTGTAAGAAAATCCGCGTGCGAGCAGGCCGAGCAATTCCATCTCGCGCTTGGACAGCGTTTCGGAGGGGCTGCCCGCCCCGCCACCCGCCGGTTGCAGGCGCTTGAGGAGCTGCCGCGCGATGATCGGGCTGATCGGAGATCCGCCGCGCCGGATTTCGCGGATGCTTTCGACACATTCATCCAGTCCGTGATCCTTGAGCAGATAGCCGCGCGCGCCCGCCCGGATGCTGTCCAGCACCTTGCGCTGATCGGCGAACATGGTGATGACGATGATGTCGCTATCGGGATGAAGCGTTGCGGCTTTGCGGATCAGATCGATGCCGCTGCCATCCGGCAGGCCCAGATCGCACAAAAGCACATCGAAATGGCCGCGTTCCACCAACAGGCTGCCTTCGGCGGCATTGCGCGCAACGGCATTCAGACAAACATCGCTGGTCGCGATGATTGCGGATTCAATCTTTGCCACGATTTCAGGATCGTCCTCGATGATCGCGGTACGGATCATGGGCAGTTTCCTTGATCAATCGGCTGTTACAGTGACGACTATCACAATCAGGGCTGTTTCCGTGTCCCACGATCATGGGACAGACGAGACCGGATTCAAAGCCTATTTTGAGATCGTCAGAATACAGCGCCAAAGCGGATGCGAGACCGCCGCCGCAACGCGCAGAGCAGGTCGCACATACATTATCCCCCCTTATCAAGGAGATGTGACATGACCAAAGAACCCAAAGCCCCGGTAACGCAGGCGGGTGCCGTCGAACTTCAGGAAACCGCCCTCGATGCTGCCGCCGGCGGCGACGCGATCAACGCAGTGCCCGCGCTGCCTTTCACGCCAATCGCCAACAAGTTCAATCCGGGTGATATCGGCAGCGTCAAACTGCGGCCGGGAGGCTGAACCCTTGCGGCGTTCATAGGGAGTTTGAAATGACTGATACCAACAAAGCCCGCGTGACCGGCGATGGCGCAGTGGAGCTTGACGAGGCCGCGCTCAATCAGGCGTCAGGCGCAGGCGAACCGCCCGATCCGATCCGTGATCCGGGCATCATTGCGGTCAACAAGATCAATCCCGGTGCAATCGGCGGTCAGGCACCACCCGATCCCATCCGGACGCGCACAATATAATTGGAAAGGAAATGCGATGACTGATGTGAAAAAACCCGAGATCACCGGCGATGGTGCGGTGGAACTTGAAGAGACCGTGCTCGACCAGACATCGGGCGGCCCCGGCGCCGATGGCATCGGCTATAGCGAACCGCCCGATCCCAGCCGTCTGGCCGACATCTCCGGCAACAAATTCAATCCCGGCACCATCGGCAGCGTCAAGCTCCGGCCGTAAGCAAAAGCATCGCGCGGGCCACCCCCGGCCCGGCGGTGCCCCCTATCCTCGACGCGACCCGGGGACGGGGCGGGCCTTGACTCCGGCTCGCCCCACACCGGCCTGGCGCGATCCCGAATGAAGGGGCGACCGCCCCCAGCCTTCGCTCATTCCGTCAGCCCCGCGCGTCGCAAGGCGTCCGCGCTCGGCGCGCCTTGGCCTTTCTTCATTGACGATACACGAACCACGCCATGAAGGCCGATGCGGGCGGCGATGTCCGGCCTTTTGCGCCGCTCGACAATCGCGGCGTTGAGCGCGTCCGCCGCGCTGCTCAACGCCTGCGGTGGATCGGCAGGCAGGATCAGTCCCGCCGCGAGCAGCGCGTCAGCGGCGTTGAGCATGTCAGCGGAACCATAGTCGGCACAATCGCATAGCCGCTTCGGGCCATTCGCCAGCGCGGCAAGGATCGCGCGCGCGGCGGCATTGTCGAACCTGAGCGTGCCGGCTGCGGTTTTGAGTTCATAATTCGCCTCGTCCACCGTGACGGTCGCTGCCAGCCAGCCTTGCATCCGGCCATTGTCATCCGCCGGGCGCGGGGCGCGGGCGAAGCAATCGATGCGGAAGCTGGTGTTCAGGAAACTGTCGCGCAGCATTTCGCGCGCAGGCACATCTCGCACGTTCGCCAGCGCCTGGCGCTGGGCCTTGCGCAGGCAGAAATCGTCGCGCGCCGTGGCGAACATCGCCAGTCCGGCGAAATCCAGTCCGCGCGCCGCCAGAGGGGCGATCACGTCGCCAGACCAGAGCGGCTGCCAGTTCTCATTGAAATATTCATGCGGGAAATAGTCGGCGGGCAGGTCTTTCCGCATCGCTTCAAGGGCTTCTACCCGCGCCAGCGGCACGCCCTGCCCCCCGACGGCAATATGCGCCTTCAGACGGGCGAGCGCAGCATCGAAACGGGCCGCAGGCGTACCCTGCGCCGTTGCGCCGAGCGCCCACAGCAGGCGCTGCATCGGCACGGCCTCGCTCCAGCCGGGCATGGTGTTATAGCCAAGCGTCAGCACCCCGTGCGGCCCGAGATGCGTGGCCGCAAAATCATAGACGGACGTGCGCGCGGCCAGGCTCACCCAGGCAATCACACCCTGCGCGCCGATATAGTCGAACGGCGCAAACGCCCGCGCACACGCTTGGTCGAACGTGGTGCAATGGAAGGCAATGTTGGCAAGGCCGAAGCGTTTCGCGGCGCGCTTCGCTGCCGTGATGTGGGCAGGCATCGCGTCAATCCCGACAAAGTCTCCTTCGGGATAGGCCGCCGCCAGCAGGATCAGGCCCATCCCGTCGCCGCAACCCAGATCGGCCACACGGAATGGCGCGCGCCCGGGCCCGCGCGGCGGTTCTACCCCCTGCCTGCGCAGCACCGCATCGATCCAGGGCGGGGCGAATTGCGCATGAAACAAGCTGGGATAGAGGGTTTCGGCGAAATAGCCGTCGATCCGCTTCGGGTGTTTTGTCATGCACAAACACTCCCCTGAAAATAGGCCCCGGCCTGTGTCCGCCGTCACTATAGCATTGAGAGAGACTGATAAAATCGAGTCGTAGTTGAGTGTCCCGATATCCATACGAGGAGAGTGACATGAGCGACAAAGCCAGACAGAAGCAAATAACCGCCGCAGGCGCGGTGGAGCTGGAAGAATCGAAGCTGGATGCGATTTCGGCGGGCGACAGCAGCATTTATTTCAAATATCCACCGCCTCCGCCCGGCGACGCGGCGTACAAACCCATCACCATCCCCAAACGGATCGACAAGTCCACGCCCTGACGGACGGAATGGGAGAATCGATATGACACGGAAAGTCACAGCGAAACGCGCCCGCAACGCCACGCCTCTCGACGATGCTGTGCTCGACACCGCAACAGGCGGTGCACAATATGCCGCAGCCACACCGCCAGCCCAGGACAGTTTTTACGGCCGCGGCGTGCTCAAATCGACTGATTCGGGAAGGACATGATGCCATGACCAAAAAGTCCAATGGCAAGACCGCCCCGAAACAGGCCGTTGAACTGGATGAGGCCACACTTGCCAGGGTGACCGGCGGCAATGCGCAGTACAATCCGAAGGAGCTGCCCATAACGACGCCGGTGCCTTGGAAAAGGACCGGGTAAACCCGCTGATCGAGGGATTCGCCACGCGATCCAGCGTAAGGCCTGCCCGCCAGCAAGCAGACATAGGAGAAAGGCAATGACGGAAACTGCGACAAAGAAGCCCGCCGCAAAAGCGCGCGCGACCGAACTCGACGATGCGAAGCTGGATCGCGTTGCGGGCGGCACAATTCCCAACAAGGACAAGGGCGTGATCGGCAACATCCGGGGGTAGCCCGCCACGCGCGCCGCCGGATTCAGCGCGCGGCGCGCGCGGCCTTCCACGGCTTCACGTCGCGTTCGATCCAGTCGAGCAGCGTGCGGTCAAGCAGATCAAGGCATTGATCGGGATCGACGCCGGCATCCTTGCGGGCCATCGCAAAGGTCGTCTCGTTCATCAGGCCCAGCGTCAGGATTGCCATGGGCTTGAGCAGATGATCGGGAAGGTCGCGGCTGCCCGCGATCATCCGCAGCCGCGCCTCGATCAGTTCGAACCCCATCCGCGCATCGATATCGCCCCATTCGGCCCGGCCAAGGACAGCAGGCGCGTCGGTATAGACAATGCGCTGATAATCAGGTGCCTGGGTCGCGCGCATTGACTCGCGTGCCCCCAGGCGGAAGCCCTCGATCACGGTTGTCGCCTTGGCAGCGGCATCATAGATTGACTGGTGGACTTCGCTCTGGAGTTTGACGACGACTTCTCGGAAAAGCGCCTTTTTGTCCCCAAAATGATGGAACAGCGCGCCATCGGTAAGGCCTGCAGTCTGCACGATCAGCGCGGTGGACGTTTCCGCATAGCCCCGAGCCGCAAACAGCGTCTGCGCCGTATCGACGATCCGCTGGCGCGTGATCGCCGCGTCTCTGGCACTCCTCCTTGGCATGCACGCCCTCCGTCGCCCCGCATGGTCTTACAGGCTGTGCAGGAAATCTAGACCTCTGTGACCCATATCACTATAACATTGTGTTACTATGTTAAATCCGAGTCGTGTAAGGCGTACCAACCCCTTTCAGGAGACCAGAGATGACCGAGCAGAAGCAAGACCAGACCAAAGCCGCACCCCAGGCCCAGGCAATCGAACTTGAGGATGCGCAGCTCGAAAAGGCTCAGGGCGGCGCGATCTACATGAAGGTCGATGGCATCGTGGATGGCACAAGCAACATCAAGGACGGCACCAGCAATACCGCGTCAAAGGGGCTTGTGCACACTGGCGATCTGACCTGAAAGACGCCCCTCCCTGTCCCATGATCATGGGACAGGGGGCATTTCGGGCGCGCTGGACTTGCGCTTGGCGGCGGTGGCATAAGGCGATCGCGGCAAGGGAGCGTGCCTGTGGCTGAAAGCATTTACCGCCGATCCGCGCTTGACCGGATGGCCAATCCCGAAAGGCTTGATGCCCCGCTGACGCTGGTCGGGCGGCCTGCCTGGCTGCTGCTGGGCGGTTTTGCCGCGATGATCGTTTTCGGACTGATCTGGTCTGTGGTGACGCAGGCACCGGTCAAGCTGCAGGCGCGCGGCATCTTGATTGATCGCACGGGGCTCGCCGAGATCGTGGCGGGTGATGCCGGGCGGATTGACCGGCTGCTGGTTGCGCCGGGTGAGGCCGTGACAGTCGGCCAGCCGGTGGCGACGGTGGCGCGCACCGAACTTTCCCGCGAAATTGCGGATGCCCGCGCCAAGCTGTCCGATGCGCAGGCCCGCTATGACCGGCTGCGCGGCTTTTATGGCGCGCAGGGCGTGCGCGAAGCAGGGGCGGACGATGTGCGGCTTGGCACGATTTCGGACAGCCGCATGGCGCTTATGGGCCGCGCGCGCTTCCTTGAGGAAAAGCTCACCAAGATGAAGGCGCTGGTGGGGCGCGGCTTTATCCAGACCGACCGGATGGTCGATGTCCAGATCGAGCTCGCCGAGGTGCGCGAACGCATCGCCAATCTGGGCGAATCCGCCCTGCGTGTCCGGGTGGATTCGAACAAGCGCGCAGGCGTTGCCGGGCTGGCCTTGCTTGATGAACAGCGCATCATCGACGAGCAGCAGCGGCTGATCGCGCGGCTTTCGGCCCGGCTGGGCGATGAACAGGTTGTGCGTTCGCAGCACAAGGGCCGGGTGACGGAAATCAAGGTCAATGCGGGCGATGTCATCGCGGCAGGCACTGCGCTTGCCACCGTCGCGCCCGATGAAAGCGGCGGCGCGCTGATCGCCCTGCTCTATGTGCCCACCGCCGAGGGCAAACGCATCGAGACCGGCATGGTGGCCGAAATCGTGCCGACCACGGTCGAACGTGGGGTTTACGGCCATATTCCGGGCAAGGTCGTGTCAGTCGCACCGCTGCCGGCAACCGCGCAGGGCATGCGGCGTGTGTTGCAGAACGATAAGCTGGTCGAGGAATTGCTGGCGGGCGGCGCGCCGATCGAAGTGCGGATCGCGCTTGACCGGAACGCTGCCAACCCCAGCGGTTTTGCCTGGTCTGCCTCGCACGGGCCCAAGACGCGGATCAGTGCAGGATCAGGTGTCGCCGGGGCCGTGGTGGTGGACAGGAAACGCGTGATCGGCTGGCTGGTGCCCTCCACAGGGCGGGATTGAGCCCGCCTGGTGGCCCGCCTGCGCACACCCTCCATCCTCCAGATCGAGGCCGCCGAATGCGGCGCGGCCTCGCTCGCGATGGTGCTGGGCTTTCATGGCCGGTTCGCGCCGCTCGACGAGTTGCGCATCCTTTGCGGCGTCTCGCGCGATGGCTCGAAAGCCTCGAGCCTCCTGCGTGCCGGGCGTTCCTTCGGGCTGGAAGCCAAGGGTCTGAAGGCCGAGCCCGCGCATCTGGCCGATCTGCCCTTCCCGATGATCGCCTTCGTCAATTTCAACCATTTCCTCGTGGTCGAGGCGATCGATGACAAGCATGTCTGGGTAAACGACCCGGCCTATGGCCGCAGGCGGGAAACGCGCGAGGAATTCTCCGACAGCTTCACCGGCGTCGTGCTGACCTTTGTGCCGGGGCCGGATTTCGAGACGGGCGATAGCCGCCCCAGCCTTGCCGCATCGCTCGGCGCGCGCTTCGCGGGGGTTCGGCCCGCGCTGGTCTTCGTGTTTCTGACCAGCCTCGCGCTCGTGATCCCCGGCATAGTCCTGCCCGTCTTCGCCCGTATCTTTGTTGATTATGTGCTGATCCGCTCTCTGGACGACTGGCTGGCGCCGCTGCTGATCGGGATGGCGCTGACGGCGCTGGTGCGCTTCGCGCTGATCGAGCTGGAAAAGCAGATGCTGGTCAAGGCGCGCCTTGCCATGAGCCTGACGACCGGCGTGGCGTTCATGGAAAAACTGCTGAGCCTGCCCATTGCTTTTTTCGACCAGCGTTTCGCGGGCGAGGTGGCGTCACGGGTGCGACTGAACGAGCAGCTTTCGGCGTTGCTGACGGGCCGCCTTGCCGAAGCGGGCGTGAGCCTTGTCACGGCCGCCTTTTTCCTGATCGTGATGCTTTTCTACAACTGGCCGCTGACGCTGGCAGTGGTCGCCCTGGCCCTGCTCAACGCCGGGGTGCTGATCCTTTCCAACGCGATCCTCTCGGAATCCTACCGCAAAATGTCGATTGATCGCGGCAAGCTTGCGGGCGCGCGCGTGGCGGGGCTCAGGGATATGGAGACATTCAAGGCATCGGGGGCGGAAGACATGCTGTTCGCGCGCTGGATGGGCCTTGCCATCGTGGCGCAGAACAGCCAGCAGCGGGCGAACCGGATCACGGCGTGGATCGCGCCCATGCCGACGCTCATTGGCGCGATCATCACTGTGACAATCCTGGTCTGGGGCGGGTTTTCGGTGATGTCCGGCAATATGACGCTGGGCGGGCTGGTAGGATATCAGACGCTTGCCGCCAGCTTTGTCGCCCCGGTGGCCGCGCTGGCCGGATTTGGCGCGGAGTTTCAGCAGATCCGGGCCAATACCGGGCGGCTGGATGATGTGCTGGGCCAAGCAAGTGATGCCCGCTTCGCGCACGCCGATCCGCCCTTCGATGGCGCGCTGCCCTGGGGATCGCTGGCGCTCGACAATGTCAGTTTCGGCTATGCGCCGCTCGATCCACCGCTGATCGAGGGCCTGTCGCTTGATCTGGCACCGGGGCAACGCGTGGCGCTGATCGGCCCTTCGGGATCGGGCAAATCGACCGTCGGCAAGCTGATCGGCGGACTCGAACAGCCGCGCGCAGGCAGCGTGCGGATCGGCGGACGCCCGCTGCTCGATTGGCCGCGCGCGGCGCTGGCGGCCCGCCTTGCCTATGTCCGGCAGGATGTGGTGCTGTTTGAAGGCAGCGTCCGCGAGAACCTTACCTTATGGGACGAAACCATTCCCGAACCCGATATGATCGCGGCAGCCAAGGATGCGCAAATCCACGACGTCATCGCATCGCGGCCCGGCGGCTATGGCGCGCTGATCGCGGAAGGCGGCAGCAACTTTTCGGGCGGCGAGAAGCAGCGCATCGAGATTGCCCGCGCGCTTGCCACCAATCCTGCTGTCATCGTTCTTGACGAGGCGACCAGCGCGCTCGATCCGGTCAATGAGCACAAGGTGATGGAAGCGATACGGCGGCGGGGGATTACCTGCATTGTCATCGCGCACCGTCTCTCCGCGATCCGCGACTGCGACGAAATCGTCGTGCTTGATCGCGGTCAGGTGGTCGAGCGCGGCAATCACGGCGCGCTGATGGCGTCGAAGGGCCATTATGCCAGGCTGGTGGAGGCGTGATCCTCTCGCTCACTTCCGGCGCGCCGACAGCGCTGCCGCAAGGTGCCACACCGTGGCGCGTGGAGACGGGTGAAATCGAGGTCTATCTGGTCAGCGCGGCGCGGCGGCGGCTGATCGCCCTGGTCGGCGAAGGCAGTCTGATCATGGGTGCTGCGGGCACTGTATCGCTCAGCCTCGTGGCCGGGGACGGGGCAAGATTGGCGACAGCGCCCGGTGCCGATCCCGCCCGTTGGTGGGCGCAACTGGGCGTCGCTGACTATGCCGCGCTCGATTCCCGCTTCGCCGCCGAGGATGCAAGCCGCAATGTCCGGCTTTCGCAAAGGATAGCCGGCAGCGTGACACCGCCCGAAGCGGCGGGCGGGCTTTCCGCCGCTTTTACCCGTGCCGCCGCTGATCTGGGCATAGCGCATGATCGCGGCGCTTCTCACCGAAGCGGGGATTTCGGCGATATCGCGATGCGCGCGCGTATGGCGGGTTTCCGCGCAACGCAGGTGATCCTGCCGCCGGATTGGGCACGCGACGATCGCGGGCCGTTGCTGCTGCGCGCACGCGAAGGCGGGGCGTTTGCATATGCCAGATGGTGCGCTCGCGGCTATCGCGACGGAGAGGGGCAGGTGATCACTGGCGAGGACGCCGGGGATTGGGACAGCCTGGCCTGGCGTCTCTACGCGCCGCTGGCTGAGGATGTCAGCCGCTTTGGCGGCATGGCGGCAAGCGTCGCCAGGGGCCTGCGCGCAGAGATCGCGCTGATCGTCGCGGCAGGCATTGGAACAGCGTTGCTCGGATTGCTGGTGCCGCTGGCAACCGGCTGGCTGTTTGACGATATCGTGCCCGCCGGCGCGGGGGGCCTGCTCCTTTCGGTCGGGATTGCCTTGCTCGTCGCGGCAATCGTGACCGCCAGTCTTGCCGTTGTGCGGTCTCTCGCGATCAGCCGCGTCACCGGGCGCGGCGGGCCCAACATGGCGGCGGGGATATCCGATCATATCCTCCGCTTGCCGGCGGGATTCTTCAAGACGATGTCGGCCGGGGATTTCAACCAGCGCATCGAAAGCATCGAGGCGATACGCGGTCTTGTTACCAGCATCCTGCTGAGCGCGGGGCTGACGATGGTCTTTTCGTTCGCCTATCTGGTGCTGCTGTTCGCTTATGACGGGCGACTGGCGGTGGCGGGCCTTGCGCTGACGCTGATCTATGTTGCCAGTGTCGCGATCAGCCGCGCGTTCCAGATCGCCCCCTTGCGCGATGCCGCCGCACGATCAGGCACGCTGGCGGGGCTGACCTTCGAGATTCTCGAAGGGCTGCCCAAGCTCCGCACGGCGGCGGCCGAACCGCGCGCACTGGCCCGCTGGCGCGATGCCTACACGGCCGAACTCACTGCCCATGCCAGGGGCGAGCGCATCGGCAACCATTTCGCCGCCTTTGCCGATGGCTGGCAGATCGTGACGATGATGGGTCTGTTCGCCACCGCCGTCCTGCTCGCTTCGGCGGATTTGCCCGCGGGCGCGTTCATTGCCTTTCTGGCGGCGTTTGCCAGTTTCCAGGCCAGCTTCACGGGCTTTTGCGAAGCGCTGCTCGCCATCTACACCAATGCCCCGCTGGCCGAACGGGCCCGACCGATCCTCCGCGCCGCACCCGAGACCGGCACGGGCCGGGCCGATCCCGGCAGGCTTTCGGGCGCGATCCAGGCGAGCGGGCTGACATTCTCCTATGGCGAAGGTCTGGCGCCGCTGATTGACGGGCTGAGCTTTGATGTGCGGGCGGGCGAACATCTTGCGATTGTCGGCGGCTCGGGTTCGGGCAAGTCAACGATCCTGCGGCTTCTGCTGGGCTTCGAGCGGCCTTCGGCCGGCTCGCTCACCTATGACGGACAGGAACTGGCAAGCCTTGATCCCTCGCACCTGCGCAACCAGATTGGCGTCGTCCTTCAGTCCAGCCAACTCTTCGCCGCCTCCCTCCAGGACAATATCAGGGGTGCAAGCCACGCCACGCTCGAACAATGCGCTGACGCTGCCGAGCGCGCCGGGCTGGGGCCAGACCTTGCCGGAATGCCGATGGGCCTCCACACTCCGATCACCGAAGGCGCGGGAACGCTTTCGGGCGGACAGCGCCAGCGCATCCTGATCGCCCGCGCCATCGTCGCAGCGCCAGCAATCCTGTTTTTCGACGAGGCGACCAGTGCGCTCGACAATATGACCCAGGCAGTGGTCGCGCGCACGCTCGACAGCCTTGGCGCGACCCGCATCACAATCGCCCACCGCCTCTCGACCGTTCGCAATGCCGACCGCATCTGCGTGCTCGAACGTGGCAAATTCGTTGAAACGGGTGATTTCGAGACATTGATGCGCGCGAACGGCACGTTCGCCGAACTCGCACGGCGACAGTTGATGGAGGCATAGATGCGCAAGGCCCTTTTCATCCTCGGCGAGCTCAAGGACGGCGATATCCTCTGGCTGTCGCGCAATGGCGTCCAGCGCAGCGTTGCAGCGGGCGAGATACTGATCACCGAAGGCCGCGCAGTGAATGACCTGTATTTCGTCATCGAAGGCGCGTTTGCCGTCACCACGCGTCGCGGTCAGGTCGCGACGCTTTCGCTGGGTGACGTCATCGGCGAAATGTCGTTCGTCGAGACGCGCCTGCCCGCTGCGCGCGTCACAGCCAGTGAGCCGTCACGCGTCCTTGCGGTGCGCCGGGAGGCCATCCTTGCTGCCTTTGCCGCTGACACGGCTTTCGCCGCGCGCTTCTACAAGGCGCTTGCCATCTTTCTTTCGGACCGGCTGCGCGGGGCAAGCGGTGCCGCGAATGACGGGGAACTTGACGAGGGGATCCTCGACACGATTCATCAGGCAGGAGATCGCTTTGTCCGGTTACTGGCGCTGCTCGAAGGGCGGGAGAGCTGATGGCGCCAAATGTTGATCGCGGCGCGCATATCGGGATGCGGATCGGACAAGCGCGTTACGGCGCGGTGCATATGAAGCTGTTTTCGCTCTCCGCATCGCCCTTCTCATAACGCGCGATCCCGGGATAGGCGCATAGCGGGCGCGAGCGACCGCGGAACGATGACATGGGGCCTGCCACAGCCGATATCCGCACGGGCGCGACGCCCTTTTCAACCCAGTCAACGACACTGGCAAGGGCATCGAACTGATCCGTTGCCGGGCCGCCCGCGCAATGGTTCATGCCCGGCACGGGGAAGACGCGGGCATGATCCGCCGCACGACCGCGATTGCGGCGATCAAGCAGGTTCCACCAGCGAACGGTATCATTGATCGAAAAGATCGGATCCGCCGTACCGTGCGGGATGATCATCCTGCCGCCGTGGCGGAAGAACGCGGAAAGATCAGTCGATTGCGCGCCCACCAGATTCCAGCCCGAGCGCGGAAAGCCGGGTGCGGTGGCGAAGATCAGCGGCGCATCGCGGTCAAAATCAAAGCCCGTCTGAAAGGCCATGCCTGCCGCCGGAGTGCCGGCGATGTCGCGTGGCGGTGTCATGAAAAGGCCGGAGAGCGCCGGGCTGCCCAGTTCGACATTGATGGCCGGCATCGGCGCACCGGCCATCCCGATTTTCCATATCCGCCACAGCGGCGATGCAATCCCGGGATCCCACGGCCAATCAGCATATAGCGCCTGCCCGCGCTTGTTGACAGGCCCGGCCAGTGAACGCGTCAGCGCATCGACCTGCCCGGCCGACAGGCAGTCATCGGCCTTGACGCCAGGGCAAATCCTGGCTGCAAGGTGCGGCTTTACGCGCGCGGCGGTGCAGCCACGGAAATCCTGCACCATCCCGTCCTCCAGGCCGTCGTCACGGTCACAGGCACGATTGACCGCATCCCGGACCAATCCCAGATCCCGGTCGGAAAAGGTGCGCGCAAGGTTTGGCAGACCGTTCGACATGAAGCCGTTGCTGCGCGCCAGGGCCGCAAATAGCTGCGTATCATGCGCTTCCGCGATTGCGGCCTTTGGCACTGCAAAGGCGGGTGCCGACGCGACGATGCCATCAAATTGCGCCGGGAATCGCTGGGCGAACACCATGCCCTCACGCCCGCCATTGGAGCAGCCCGCAAAATAGTTGAATTTGGCGCGAGTGCCGTAGAATGCGGCAACCAGCGCCTTGCCCGCGGTCGCGACGCTGTTGAGTGCCGTTTCGGCATATTCGAGCCGCGCCAGATAGTCATGGCCAAACGCCACCGTGCCCTGCCGTGCCGGATTGGCGTTCGTCTTGTTGTCATGCCCTGTATCGGTGCTGATTACGGCATAGCCCTGCGCCAGGGCGGGGATACCGCCGGGCTGACCTGCGCCAATGGCCGTGCCGATATCTCCGTTGGTTCCGCCGCCGCCCTGAAACAGGAAGCGGCCATTCCATCTGGCAGGCAGCCTCAGATGAAAGCGCACGGCATATTTCTGTCCGTCCGATCCGGTACGCTCTCGCATCGCCCCGATCACCTCACAATGTTCCGGCAGGGCAGGAAGGCCGCCGATCCAGGGAGGTGTTCCCGGCGCAGGGGGCTGTGGCCCCAGTGCCGGGTTGAATTTCGCGTCGATGATTCGTGCGCTGGGATCTCCCATGATCCGGCCCGAAAGCCGCGCGAGACTGGCGCAACGATCCGCGCCAGCCTGGGGAACAGCCGAAGCGGGCAAGGTTGCTGCCGCGGCGCACCCGGCCCCGATCACAACCGCCAGAGGGATAATGGCCAGCTTCATTTCATATTCTCCTGAGCGACGAATGCCGCATCTGGCCTGCCAGGCGGCTCGTGCGGTTCAATGCGCGAAGGGGCTGGGGATGAAGCCTTGCTGCCCCATCCAGGCGTGGAACACACCCAGCCAGCCATCCACCGGCAGATTCTGTCTGGCCGTGCCAAAGCCGTGCTGGCCCTTGGCATAGATATGCAATTCTGCCTTGGCGCCGGTTGCGAGCCAGTTGCCGAACATCTGGGGCATGCGCGCGGCAAGCGGGTCGTCAGCAGCTCCGGCCATGAATGCGGGTGGCAGGCCGGGAGTAAGCTGGTCAGGGGCAAACGAATAGATAATCCCGACGAAATTGGGCTTGTCGGCCGCGGCAGCGCGGATCGCGGCGCCGCTTGCCACAGCGCCGCCCGCCGAGAAGCCGATAATGCCGATCCTGGCCGGGTTCACACCATATTCGGCGGCATGACGGCGGACATGGATAATCGCTTCCTGCCCGTCAGCGATCGCGCCATTTTCGACAGGCCCCATCGTCAGGCCGGGGGGAGGACCTGCCGCATCAGCGGGAGACGCAGGCCGGGCAGCCGCCGCGCGCATCATCTGATCCATGCCTTTCATGATGCCTTGCGCATCGCCGGGCATCGGGTTCAGGCGGTATTTGAGAACGAACGCCGTGATGCCGTGATCTGCCAGCCACTGCGCCACGCGCAGACCCTCATTCCTGAAGCTCAGGACACGGAAGCCGCCGCCGGGCGCAACGATCACGGCGGCACCATTCGCCTTGCCTGCGGCCGGGCGAAAGACAGTCAGCGTCGGCGCGGTCACGTTGACGACCAGCGTATCCGGATTGGGGGGCGTGAAGCGCTTGTCCTGAAGGTCGATCAACGACTCCTTCTGCGTCCAGCCTTCCGTGCCAGGCGCGATGCCACGGTACAGGGGAATGATCTGATGGGCAGGGGTGGCCGCACCTGCTGCCGACAAGACCAGACCAACCGCTGCACAGGGTATCAGTGCCTTCAACGCTTTCATTTCCATCGCCTCCCGATCAAATTTTTGATTCGGCGGAACGATAATGGGAATGCGGCACGTTCTGAAATATCGATTTATGACATCGCCATAGTTTCAGCCTATGGACAATCTCGCGACCGGCCGGGTCAGTCTCCGCCAGTGGCACTGTCGGTGGCGACCACCGATCCAGCGCTGCCGCCGGTGCCTTCCCACCAATAAGGCAGGCGCGCGCGGGAGCCGCTGACAACCTCGTTCATGGTTGCCGGATCATAAAGCCGGCCGCCAAGCATAACGCGGAATATCTTGTCACTGTTGCGGATATCGACGGTCGGATCGGCATCGAGCACCACAAGATCGGCAAGCTTGCCCACTTCGAGCGAGCCGACATCCTTGGCGTAACCAAGAGACGTCGCCGGCATGATCGTGCCCGCGCGCAACGCTTCGAGCGGACTCCAGCCGCCGCGCACAAAGCTCCACATTTCCCAGTGCGGGCCAAGTCCGGCTTGCTGGCCATGGGCCCCGATCGAGACCTGGATACCGCGATCAGCCAGCTTCTTGGCCTCGCGCGCGCTCGCGGCATCGACATAATCCTCTTCAGGCGCAATCAGACGGCGGGCGTTTTGCGCCTCGAGCAAGGCAGGGGGCGCGTGTCGCGACAGGATCGGATGCTTCCACACATCGGTATGGGCGCGCCAATAGGGATCGCCTGCCGGGCCGCCATAGGTAACAACCAGTGTCGGCGTGTAATTGGTTTTTGTCTGCGTCCACAGGCTGACAACATCATCGTAAAAATGTTCGACCGGAATGTTGTGCTCTACCGTCGAATTGCCATCCTGGATCAGGGAGATGTCCATCGTGAAAAGGGACCCTCCCTCCGGCACCACTTCCATATTCTCGGCCTGCGCCGCTGCCACGACCATCTGCCGCTGCTCGCGGCGCGGCTGATTGTAGTTTTTGACGCTGTGTGCGCCTTGCGCCTTCAGGCGGCGGACGTTCGCCAGCGCGTCCTCGTAACTGTCGATTTCGGCATAGACGTCGGGTGACTTGGCCCCGTAAATGATCTCGCCCGTCGAAAAAATCCGCGGCGCAATGATTTTGCCAGCACGTTGCATTTCGGACGCGACGAAAATCTCGGACGCGCGCGCCGAAGGATCGTGGATCGTGGTGGTTCCCATCGCCAGATTGACGAGGGACGACCAGTTTTGCTGCGGGACAAGATCATCGTCCCCCTGCGGCCCGTGCGCGTGCGCATCGACAAGGCCCGGAATGATCGTCTTGCCAGCAACGTCGAGCGTTCTGGCCCCGGCGGGAATCGTTACCGACGCGCGCGGCCCGACGGCAACGATCCGGTCATCGCGGATCAGAATCGTGCCGTCGTCGATGATGCCACCGGCGTCAGTCGCCATCGTGACGATGCGCGCGCCGGTCAGCGCGATCATGCCCGACGGCTTGTCTGCAGCGACGTCCATCGACAGCGATATGCCGGTTTCGGGAGCACTGAATTTCGGCGCATCCTCGTCAGCGGGTGCGGTGCGGAACAGCGCATCCGTATTGGCCGTGTACAGCGTCGGGCCCAGGCTCCAGTGCAGCGCGCGGCCATCATTCGACCAGTGGATAAAGTCCGCCCCGTCCCGGCTGACACGCGTCGCGGGGAGCGGGCCGCCCTTGGGTCCGGCGTCAACCTTCTGCGTGCCGGGCATCAGCGGCATCACGAACGCCTGATAATTCTGGCGAAACGCTACATATTCACCGCTCGGCGAAACGACATAGTCATTCACCAACTCACCGCTCGCATGGACACGCCTTGCTTCACCATTCAAATCCATGCTGACAAGCTGGCGCTTGCCCTTTTCGCTGGTGACCGAGAAGATGCGATCATTGACGTTGCCATATTGCGGTTCTGCCGCATCGTTCGCAATCCGCACGGGTGCCCCACCGGTTGTCGCGACGCGGTAGATGCCCGGGTTTTCGCTGCCGCGCGCCGCGGTCAGGCCGCCGCCCTGACCGCGCTCGAAAACGATCGTCCTGCCATCGGGCGAAAAGTTCGGGCGGGCGTAATGCCCCGGTGCCGCCATAACATCGCGCGCGGCGCCGCCCGCAGCGGATACCGTGCGGATATGGCCCAGCCCCGCATCGGTCCAGCCGACAAAGGCGATCGTCCGCCCGTCGCGAGACCAGGCCGGCCACAGCTCCGTTTCGCTCTCGCTGCCCTTGACCAGCCGCCGCGCGGCGCCACCGGCAAGCGGCTTGATCCACAAGGTACCGAGCGTTTCGAACACCACCTGCCTGCCATCGGGCGAAACGGAGGCCCAACGCGGCATTTTTGTCTGAAAATGGCCGGGTGCCACTTCGACCTGCGGATGCGTGGCGTCGATCACCACGCGCGTATCATCAATGCGGAACGGGATATCCCGCGTGCCACTGCCGTCGGCGGCAGCGCGGCGGATCTTGCCCCCCGCCCAGAACACCATCGCCTTGCCATCGGCTGTCCACGCCATGTTGGGATAGACCCCCGTGACCGCCCAGGTTTCTTGAACGTCACGGTCCAGCGCATCATAGATGCGGCGCTCGACCCCGCTGCCCAGATCCTTGACCCATAGCGTGGTGCGGCCATGTTCACGGCGAACAAAGCCCATCAATTTGCCATCAGGCGACGGCGTGGGGCGCACTGACCCACCCACGCCCGAAACAGCCGTGGTCACCTCTCCGGTATCCATTTCGTAGCGTTCGATGTTGAACAGATCGGTTCGCGAATTCTGCGCGTATTCGAATATCGGGCCGGGCGTGACGTTCCGCGTGTAATAGATGCTCTTGCCGTCCGGCGCGTAGATCGGCTCGCCCAGCTCCTTTTGAAGCTCCTCGCTCGCGCGCTTGACCAGTTGCACGCCGCCGCCGCCCGAAACGTGGTAGAGCCAGATCTCTCCGGTGCCGAGCGACCGCGCGGTGGTGAAATGCTTCTTGGCTACGATGAAGCGGCCGTCGGCGCTCCAACTCGGCTGGTTGAGCAGTCGGAAATCTTCCTTGGTTACTTGCCGCTTGTCGCTGCCATCGACATTCATGATCCAGATATTGTCGCCGCCGCCGCGGTCCGAGGTGAAGGCGATCCGCTTGCCATCGGGCGAAAAGCGCGGCTGCGCCTCATAGGCAAGGCCTTCGGCAATGCGCGTCGGCACGCCGCCGGTGATCGGCATTGTATAGATGTCGCCAAGCATATCGAACGCGATCGTCCGCCCGTCGCGTGACACGTCCACATTCATCCAGGTGCCATTATCAACCGCGATCCGGATCTCCCGTGTTTTCATGCCTGTCGGGGCATTCACGTTCCATTTTGCGGGCTTGGCCGGTGCCTGGGCCTGCGCGGCGGGGGGCGACGCGGGTAGGGGCACCCTGTCTTGCGCAGCGGCCTGACCCGTCAACAGGATGATTGCCATGACGCCCGACACACGATCGATCATTCACTGTCTCCTTCGGCTCGCAACCGGTGCTCACCAGACCGCACTGCGGCGCATCGGCGGAAATTGAAAGGGCAAATCTGTTCAGCAGCAAAGCCCGGCCCATCGACCGGCGCGCCGTTCGTCTCTTCTCGTCTGCTGGAACAGCCCCTGCCACTGCGCTGTGCGCCGTCAGGATCGTTTTCAATATAGTGGTGCGGGCGGTGGGAATCGAACCCACACTCCTTGCGGAACCGGATTTTGAGTCCGGCGCGTCTACCAATTCCACCACGCCCGCACACCATGCGCCGCTTGTCTTGCACACCCGGTTTCGACCTGAATACAGAGTCGCGCGTGTACCCGATCAGGGCACTGGCGACGCCGATAGTCGCGCCTGCCCCGGCAATCAAGCCATTCAGTTGCGGGGGGCCTGGCGGCGGTAGCTGAGCGCTTCGGCAATGTGGATGCGGGTAATGCCTTCGCTGCCGGCCAGATCGGCAATGGTGCGGGCCACGCGCAGGATGCGGGTATAGCCCCGCGCCGTCAGCCGCATTGCCTCTGCTGCCTGCGCCAGAAGCTTGCGGCCCGGATCATCAGGCGTTGCCACCCGTTCCAGCACTTCGCCATCGGCTTCTGCATTGGTGCGGATTCCATCGGCAGCATAACGCGCCGTCTGGATGCGGCGCGCGGCAGCGACACGGCCAGCGACTTCGGCTGATCCTTCAGCGGGCGGTGGCAGCACAAGATCAGCGGCGGACACCGCCTGCACTTCAACATGCAGGTCAATCCGGTCAAGCAACGGACCGGACACGCGCGCCTGATAATCCGCCGCACAGCGCGGTGCCCGCGCGCAGGCGAGCGCCGGATCACCCAGATGGCCGCAGCGGCAGGGGTTCATCGCCGCGATCAGTTGCACCCGCGCGGGGAAGGTCACATGCGCGTTCGCCCGGGCAATGCTGACGGTGCCGGTTTCAAGCGGCTGGCGCAGCGAATCGAGCACCGGACGCTGGAATTCGGGCAATTCATCGAGAAACAGCACACCCAGATGCGCAAGACTGACTTCCCCGGGGCGCACTTTCAGTCCGCCCCCCACAAGCGCCGCCATCGACGCCGAATGATGGGGTGACCGGAAGGGCCGATCGCGCACCAACCGCCCGCCTTCCAATATCCCGGCCACACTGGCGACCATCGAGACTTGCAGCGCTTCTGCTGCCGTCAGTTCGGGCAATATCCCCGGCACGCACGCGGCCATCAGGGATTTGCCGGCACCCGGCGGGCCGACCATTACCAGATTATGGCCACCGGCCGCCGCAATCTCTATCGCCCGCTTGGCGGTTTCCTGGCCCTTTACCTGCGCCAGATCGGGGCCGTAGCCGGGAGCTTCGGCTTCCCCTGGAACCGGCGGAGGCAGTAGCGCGCGACCCTTGAAATGGTTGAGCAGGCTGAGCACGTCGGGCGCGGCAATCACTTCGATCTGCCCCGCCCAGGCCGCTTCAGGGCCCTGGTTTGCCGGGCAGACCAGCCCGAGTTGATTCGCCGAAGCATGGAGCGCGGCGAGCAACACGCCCGGCGATCCCAACACGCGCCCATCCAGCCCCAGTTCGCCCACAAACAGATAGGAAGCCAGCGTTTCGGCATCGACCACGCCCATCGCGCCCAGCACCGCGAGCGCAATCGGCAGATCGAAATGCGATCCTTCCTTGGGCAGATCAGCGGGTGAAAGATTGACCGTGATTCGCTTGGGCGGAAGCGACAGGCCAATGGCCGAAATCGCCGCGCGCACGCGTTCCCGGCTTTCCCCCACGGCCTTGTCTGGCAATCCCACCACCGTAAAGCCCGGTGAGCCCGGCTGGATATGGCATTGCACTTCCACGCTGCGCGCTTCCAGCCCGAGATAGGCCACCGATCCGACTGTTGCCGTCATCCCCTTGAAATCCTGGTTAAAATTCCGTTCGTCATCGCCAAATACCCCCCGTAAAGTGCCGCCGCCGCATGCCTTTCCGTCATGGAACAGGGATCACTCCAGACAGAGTCAGCGCAGCGTCGCATTTATACCGTTTTAGGGCGTGTGGCGGATTTGTCGATTGCCCGCGTGACCGATTCGCTGCGGATCGCGATTCTTGTCGCGCCGATCCTGTTTTCCCTGCCGGGAATTGCCCGCGCTGAAACCTTTGAAACCACCGACTATGAAGTGGCCGAGCAAGGCCCGGCGCTCCCGGCTGCCGCGCTTCAGCGCTTCGGCCCCTTTTCGGTAATCAATCCAGCCACAGCCGAACTGAACGGCGAAACGGATTCGGATACGCCCGCCTTGTTCCGCAAGATGCTGGCGGCCTATCCCGGCATCAAGCGCATCACCATGATCGAATGCGCGGGCACCGTGGATGATGAAGCCAATCTGGAAGTGGCCCGCATGATCCGCCGCGCCGGGATCGACACGCATGTACCTGCCAATGGCTCTGTCCGTTCGGGCGGCGTGGAGCTGTTCATGGCGGGCGTCCGCCGCACGCATGATCATGGCGCGGAATTCGGCGTACATAGCTGGGAAGATGATGAAGGCCGTCAGGCGAGGGATGTGCCCGCAAGTGATCCGGTCAACCGGGAATATGTGGCCTATTACCAGTCTGTCGGCCTGCCTGCGGAAACCGCGCGCGCCTTTTATGCGTTCACCAATGCCACGCCGTTCGACCACATTCATTACATGACCGAAATGGAACTGGCACGGTTCCGCATTACAGACTGAGCCATGGCATCGACGAACGGCACGTTCTTGCCTTGAACGCGACACAATCAACCACCACTTGTCATCCCATGACGATGGGAGACCGCTTTCGCGCGTTGCGGCAAAATCCGGTGGCCCGGCTGGTGCTCTTCCTGATCGGCTGTGTATTGCTGTTCGTGACGCCGCTGATCGGCGTGTTGCCTGGACCTGGCGGGATTTTTACCTTTGCCATTGGTCTTGGCCTTGTGCTGCAAAACTCGATGTGGGCGCGGCGGCGATACGTTCATTTCAAACGCAGGCAGCCAAAAATGGGCTATTGGGCCGATTGGGGCTTGCGCCGGAAAAGCGCGGCGCGCCGCAAGGAACGCGACAGGATTGCCGCCGAGAAGTGACAGGCTTTTCATCCCGGCCAAAATCGCGCAGATACAGGCCCCATGAAAACTCTCACCATTTTCCGCCACGCCAAATCCGGCTGGGATTCGCCCGTCTCGCGCGATTTTGACCGGCCCATCAACGAACGCGGCGTAAAAGGCGCGAAACTGATGGGCGCCAAGGCGCGCGAGCTTGGGCTGGAATTTGATCACATCATTTCGTCCCCCGCCGTCCGCTGCACCGAAACGCTTGAGGGATTCTGGGAAGGCTATGGCCGCATCCTCCATCCGAACTGGGATCGGCGCATTTATCTGGCTTCTGGCGCGTCCCTGATTGATGTGATCCATGAACTGCCTGATGAAGACAAAAAGGTGCTGATGTGCGGCCATAATCCGGGGTGCGAGGATCTGGCGATGATGCTGGTGCCAGACACCAAGGGCGATGCCCTGCGGGAAGAGCTGGAAGAAAAATTCCCCACGGCCAGCCTTGCCGAAATCACGCTGGAGGTGGATCACTGGGCCGATGTGAAGGAAGGTCAGGCCCGGCTGACCCGCTTCGTCCGCCCACGCGATCTTGATCCCGCTCTGGGGCCGGAAGCAGATTGACCGGCCTGCGCCGCGCGGGCCCGGCTGACGCGGCCAAGCTGTCGCTGGTGGGTGGTGCCGCCTTTCTCGAAAGCTTTGCAGATGACCATCCCGGCGACGATCTTGTCCGCCATGTAGCGGACGGCCATGCCGCGCACGCCTATGCCCGTTGGCTGGCCGATCGGGATTGGGCGCTGTGGATCGTGGAAGAAGCGCTGGGATCACCCATAGGCTATGCGATGCTGGGCCCGGCGTCGCTGCCGGGTGCCGCACCGGGCGATCTGGAGCTCAAGCGCATCTATATCCTTCACCGCTGGCATGGCGGCGGGCGAGGCAAGGCACTTTATCAGGCCGTGGAAGATGAAGCCCGCGCGCGCGGCGCGCAGCGGCTGATCCTGGCGGTCTATACAGCCAATATTTCCGCGCAGGGTTTTTACGCGAAGCAGGGATTCGAACAGATCGGCACGACCCGCTTCATGGTGGGAGAAACGCTCTTTGACGATCTGGTGCTGGGGAAAGCCCTCAGCTGATCGCCAGGGACTGTCCCTCGCGGACTGTCCCCCTATCCGGCCCTGTGCAGGGAACAGTCCCTGAGGGGACAGTCTCCGCTTCGGCTTTTGGGGGCTGGTCAAGCGCGCCCGAAGCTGACATTGACGTAAAGGTAAAGAACGAGAGAGGACGACTCAGATGGACTTCACCCTGAACGAACGCGAGAGTTTTTGGCGGGATCGTATCAAGAACCATATCGACCTGTATGTCCGCCCCCGCATGAAGGATTATTATGCGGAGCAGGCGGAAGGGCCGCGCTGGAAAGTGCTTCAGGTGGTGGAGGAAGAAAAAGCCCGCGCCAAGGCCGCTGGCCTGTGGAACCTGTTCATGCCGCCCACATCGGGCCGCACCCATGTGGATGACAGTGTCGCCTTTGACGGACCGGGCCTGACCAACATGGAATATGCACTGTGCGCCGAGGAAATGGGCCGGGTGGGCATGGCGTCCGAAGTGTTCAACTGTGCCGCGCCCGACACGGGCAATATGGAAGTGTTCCACCGTTATGGCACGGCCGAGCAGAAGCAGCGCTGGATGGTGCCGCTGATGAATGGCGAAATCCGTTCTGCCTTCCTGATGACGGAACCCGCTGTGGCTTCGTCCGACGCGACCAATATCGAAACCCGCATCACCCGCGATGGCGATCATTATGTGATCAATGGCCGCAAATGGTGGTCGTCCGGCCTTGGCGATCCGCGCTGCAAGATCGCGATTGTCATGGGCAAAACCGATACGGGTGCGCAAAAACACCAGCAGCAATCGCAGATCCTGGTGCCAACCGATGTGCCCGGCGTGAACGTGATCCGACACCTGCACGAGTACGGCTATGAAGACGCCCCCCACGGCCAAATGCAAGTTGAACTGAAGGATGTGCGTGTGCCGGCGGAAAATATCCTGCTGGGCGAAGGCCGGGGCTTCGAGATTGCCCAGGGGCGACTGGGGCCGGGCCGCATCCATCACTGCATGCGCACGATCGGCGTGGCCGAAGAAGCGCTTGAAAAAATGTGCAGGCGCCTCACCACCCGCGTGGCCTTTGGCAAGACGATTGCCGAACAGACCGTGTGGCACGAGCGCATTGCCCGCGCCCGCATCGATATCGACATGACCCGGCTGCTTTGCCTCAAGGCCGCGCAGATGATGGATACAGTGGGCAACAAGGCCGCGGCTGCCGAAATCGCGATGATCAAGGTGCAAGCCCCCAACATGGCGCTGAAGATCATCGATGATGCGATTCAGGCGCATGGCGGCGGCGGTGTTTCGGACGATTACGGCCTTGCCTCTGCCTGGGCGCACCAGCGCACATTGCGTCTGGCCGATGGCCCGGACGAAGTGCACGCCCGCGCCATCGCCCGGCTTGAGCTCGGCAAATATGGCGCGTCGCGCACGGCGGAGCTGTCAAGCGGGGATATCGGCGCCAGCCGGTAAGGCATTGCCGCAACCTTGCCGGCCGTCATTCCGGCGAAAGCCGGAATCCCGCTTTTCTTCGTAAGCCGGGGCAAATAAGGCAGTGGGATTCCGGCCTTCGCCGGAATGACGGTCAGGCGCGAGGGTCAACGATGGACGGCAACCTTTTCTGGCGCTTTGCCGTTCAGGCAGACGTGCGCGACGGGCACCCGGCGCTGATCGGCGATGATGGTGTGCAGCTGAGCTATGCCCGGCTGCGCACCCTTGCCGGGCAGTTTGCGCGGGTGCTGCGTGCGCGGGGCGTGTCACCAGGCGACCGTGTGGTGGTGCAGGTGGAAAAATCGGCCGCTGCCGTGGCGCTCTATCTGGGTGTACTGCAATGCGGGGCGGTTTATGTGCCGCTCAACCCGGCCTATACCGATGCCGAAGTCAGCTATTTTCTGGGTGATGCCAAGCCTGCCCTGTTCGTCCATGATCCGGCCCGCGAACCGATCTGGGCCTTTTGCGCGGCGCTGGGCGCGCACCCGGGAAGTCCGTTCTGGGAAGAGGCTGCCACCGCGTCTCCAGACCCGGCCATTGCGCCGCGCGAACCGGACGATATTGTCGCGATCTGCTACACGTCCGGCACTACCGGACGTTCCAAGGGCGCGATGATCAGCCACGCCAATCTGGCGAGCAATGCCGAAACCCTGATCCGCCTGTGGCAGTTTACAGCCCAAGACAGGCTGCTTCACATATTGCCGGTCTTCCACGTCCACGGCTTGTTCGTAGCGCTCCATTGCGCGCTGTTCAGTGGCGCGGCCCTGATTTTCGAACGGACATTCGATGCCGCGCGGGTGCGGACACTTCTGCCCCGGTCCAGCGTGCTGATGGGCGTGCCGACCCATTATACCCGGCTGCTGGCCGATCCGGATTTCGGCGCGGAAGATTGTGCCGCGATGCGCCTGTTCCTGTGCGGGTCTGCGCCGCTGCTGGCCGATACCCACCGTGAGTTCACCGGGCGCACCGGCCACAATGTCCTTGAGCGATACGGCATGACCGAAGCGGGGATGATCACTTCCAACCCTTATGACGGGGACCGGGTGGCGGGTACGGTGGGCTATGCCCTGCCCGGCGTTTCGGTGCGGGTGCGGGACGGAGAGGGTGCGCTAGTCGGCCCCGGTGCGGTCGGCACGCTTGAAATCACCGGCCCCAACGTGTGCAGCGGATACTGGGAGATGCCGGACAAGACGGCGGAAAGCTTCACAGCCGATGGCTGGTTCATCACCGGCGATCTGGTGACTTCGCAAGCGGATGGCCGCATCACCATTGTCGGCCGCGCCAAGGATCTGATTATCGCGGGCGGATACAATATCTACCCCAAGGAAGTGGAAAGCGTGCTGGATGAGATGCCCGGCATCGCCGAAAGCGCAGTGGTGGGTATTCCGCATCCCGACTTCGGGGAAAGCGTGGTGGCCGTGATCGTGCCGCAACCGGGTGCTGCCCTGTCAGACGCGGATGTTCACGCCTGGGTGGCAGAGCACCTCGCCCGCTTCAAGCATCCCCGGCAGGTGCATATTGTTGATGCCCTGCCCCGCAACACGATGGGTAAGGTGCAGAAAGCGGAATTGCGGGCGCAGTTTAGCGCCCCGTAAACACCGGTTTCCGCTTTTCGATAAAGGCATCAATCGCTTCGCGATTATCCTCCGTCTCGTGTGCCAGCGCCTGAAACGAAGCCGACATTTCCAGCAGCGTATCGAGCCGCGTGTGTTGGGCTTCGCGGATCAGCCGCTTGGTCATCCGCACGGCGTGGCGCGGATTGGCGGCGATGCGGGCAGCGAGCGCCTGCGCTTCGCCGACCAGTGCCTCTGGCGGCAGGATTCTGGAAATCAGCCCGAGGGACAATGCCTCTTCCGCCCCGATCATGTCGCCGGTGAAAGACAATTCCATTGCTTTCGACTGGCCGATGATGCGCTGGAGCAGCCACGCCCCGCCATCGCCTGGAATAATGCCCAGCTTTACAAAACTTTCGGCGAACTTGGCGCCCGTCGATCCGTAGCGAATGTCACACATGCAGGCGAGATCAAGCCCCGCGCCGATGGCATGGCCGTCAACCGCCGCAATCGTCGGCACTTCCAGATTATAGAGCGCCAGCGGAATGCGCTGGATCGTGCGCTTGTAGTTCCGGCGCGTGGCAACGGGCGATTCAGCGACGCCTATGCCCTTGCGCTCTTTCATGTTCTTCAGATTACCGCCCGCGCAGAAAGTGCCACCCGATCCGGTCAGCACGACCGCGCCGACATCCATATCATCCTCAATCGCATCGCAGGCTTCGATCACTTCCTCGCAATCGCGCAAGGAACCGATGGCATTGCGCTCCTCGGGACGCATCATCATGAGTGTCACCACATTGCCGGATTTTTCGTATTTCAGGAAATCGCCCATCTCTCTATCCTTCTGGTGTCAGCTTGTGCCCCGTCCGCTCGCGCTTGGTATCGAGATAGCGGGCATTATGGGGATTGGCAGGCAGCTGGTGCTGCACGCGTTCAACAACCTTGATGCCTGACGCTTCCAGCCGCGCCACCTTTTGCGGATTGTTGGTCAGCAAGCGGATCTCGCTTTGCCCCAGCAGTTCCAGCATCCGCCCCGCAATCCCGAAATCACGGGCATCCACGGCAAATCCCAGGCGCAGATTGGCGTCCACCGTATCAAAACCCTGATCCTGCAACTGATAGGCGCGCAGCTTGTTGATCAGGCCGATCCCGCGCCCTTCCTGCCGCAAATAGAGCAAAATGCCCCAGCCATTTTCCGCGATCAGCCGCAGCGCTGCCTCCAGTTGCGGCCCGCAATCGCATTTGAGCGAGGCAAAGACATCGCCCGTCAGGCATTCGCTGTGGAGCCGCACCAGCGGCGGCTGGCCATTGGGGCTGCCGATCACGAGCGCCACATGCTCTTCCGCCTGTTCGGGCGTGCGGAACGCAACAATCTCTGCCGATTCGCACGCAGCGACGGGCAGCCGCGCCCGCGCGGCAATGGCCAGCCGCGATGGTGCCTGCCACGAAGCCACGCCATGCGATGTCACGGGTTGCGCATCTGCCACCACTCCTTCGCGCACAAAGAAAGCAGGCAGCAGCCCCGCCTGCCGCGCCAGATCAAGCGCTGCCGCGCACGCTTCAGCCTGTGCGCAGGGCACGGCGCGGTACGGGCCTTGCAGCGGGTGGGCGAGATCAGTCGCCGGGTCCGCGAGCGCCGTGGCCGCATCCAGATCAAGCCAGGATGTGCGGGCGACCATCACCGGCGCTTCGGGGGCGGCAGCATCAAGCTGGTTCGCCAGTTTCAGCGTAGCCGCGCGGGTCGCAGAAATAAGGACCGTCGCTGTATCCGTGGGATCGAACGCCGCCAGCCGCCCCGTGTCCGCGCTTTCAATCGCCAGCACGCTGACAATGCCGTCTATCGAAACGGGCCAGCCACGCCGCAGCGCGTCAATCGCGCGGGCCGGATCGCGCATGTCGCTCAAAAGGCGAACTCGGTGACGATGGGGATATGATCCGAAGGCTTGCCCCAGTTGCGGCAATCCTCATGCACACGGTGCGCCACTGCTTTCGCCGCCACTTGCGGGCTTGCCCACATATGATCCAGCCGCCGCCCCCGATCCGAAGCTTCCCAATCTTTCGCGCGGTAACTCCACCAGGTGTAGAGCCGCTCCGGCGCGGGAATGAAATGGCGGCCCAGATCCACCCAGTCATGGCTGGCCTGCAGGCGGCCCAGTGTTTCCACTTCGATGGGGGTATGGCTGACCACGTCCAGAAGCTGCTTGTGGCTCCACACATCGGATTCGAGCGGGGCAACATTAAAATCGCCGGTCAGGATGGTGGGCGTTCTGAGTGTGCCCGACCAGTCGATCATCCGCCCTAGAAAATCGAGCTTCTGCCCGAATTTGGGGTTCACCTCACGATCCGGCGTATCACCGCCTGCGGGCACATAGACATTTTCCAGCAGCACGCCGTTTGGCAGCCGCACCCCCAGATGCCGCGCCTCGCCATTATCCTGCCAGTCATGCCGCCGGTCTTCGATCACCGGAATCTTGCTGATGATGGCGACCCCGTGATGCATCTTCTGGCCATTGAGCACGACATGATCATAGCCGAAACGACGGAAATCCGCAGTCGGAAACACGCCATTTTCGGCCTTGGTTTCCTGAAGGCAAAGAATATCCGGGGCCATTTCACGCAGGAAGCGTTCAACGATATCGATGCGGAAGCGGACGCTGTTGATGTTCCACGAGGCAATGCTTAGCGTATCAGGCATCGCGGTGCCCTAGAGCGGAATTGCCCAGGGGAAAAGCCCTTCGCGGGCAAACACCGCGCCCATCTGTGTCCACCCGCACAGACCGGCAGGGGCGGATCGCCTATCGGGTATGCGTCCGGCAAGGGAGCGCAACAATGCCAACATGGATGAAGGCAGTCTTTATCGGTTTGGGTCTTTTGATCGCGGGCGGGCTCGGCTGGCTCTATGTCCATGGCCAGATGCGCGCATCAGCGGCGGAGCACTGGCCGATAGCCGATGGCATCGTGATCGCCACCGATCTCGACCGGGACGAAAGCACGTCGACATCCGGCAGCAGTTCCGGGCGACGGACGACGACCAGTGTCAGTTGGTTTCCCGTCGTCATTTTTCGTTATGGCGTTGCCGGGCACAGCTATCGCAGCAAAAACCTGTATCTCAACGACGTTCCGGGATTCAGCAACGAAGCCGAGGGCCGCGCCTTTCTGGCGGACTATCCCGTTGGCCGCCATCTGCGCGTGTTCTACGATCCGGATGATCCGGCCGACTCGGCAGTCATCATTCAAAGGCCCACCTGGCTGATCCTTGTTTTCATGGGCATTGGCCTTGTCCTGCTTGCCGTGGGCATTCTCACACCCCGTGAGGGGCCGTTCAGACGCCGAAGATCCAGCTTGTGACCTTGGGCACAGACGCGGTAAACCAATTCTGTTATCAAAGATTTTGATTTTGGCGGCTAATTGCGCGAAAAGGGTGCAGGCCGCCCGGTATGGAGGACAGGACATGCGCAGATTTGGCGCGTTGATCATCGCAACAATGCTGGCAGGTGCCGCCCACGGCGCCACCCCTGCCGACGCTACAGGCCCGGAAACCAAAGTGGACGTGAATTGCGCGCTCTATGCCGAATGCGCGGTTGACGATGGCGCGCAAGCCGCAGTGGAAGCACAACCCGTCACGGCAAGGCCCGGCGTGCGCACCAGCAAGACGCGTGGTTTCAGCATGACGGGTGCCCCGCCTTCGGCAACGCCAACGGCTGCCGCTGCCCCGCGCGTGGCGCGCACGGCCGGTGTGGCGACGGCCCCTGCCGTCCGCCGTGCGCCTCGCGTGGTATCGGCTGCGGCCCGGCCCAAACTGGTCATGGCCATGCAAAGTGCCGCTGCCGTTAAGGCCGGGCAACTGATCACCTTTGCCACTGGCTCCGCCGACCTGACGCCGCAAGGCACCCAGATTGCCCAACAGCTTGCCGCCGCGATGCAGCGCCCTGACAAGCTGACCCAGCGTTTCAGCGTGCAGGGCCATACGGACGCTGTGGGTACCCGCGCGCTCAATCTCAGCCTTTCGCAACGCCGGGCCAGCGCGCTTGCCGCCTATCTTGTTTCGCAAGGTGTGGAACCTTCGCGACTCGACACAGTGGGCTTCGGTTTCGACCAGCCGCTTCCCGGGACGGCAGGCACATCGCCCGAGAATCGCCGTGTGGAAGTCAAGCCGACAAAATAAGGTTTATCTGACAGACCAGGGGCGCGGCGGCGCGGGCATTGCAGCCTGTGCCGCCGCTTTTTTTATATCGCGGGAATCGAAAGGCCCCCGCTCCGGGGGCGTGGAGCGAGGGCCAACCGAGCGTTCGTCACGCTGGCGAGTTGCGACCATATGGAGCTGCGGGCAACAGGGGGGAATCCCGCGAGTCTCCAGATCGGAACTGCAAGGCCAATCATAGGCCGCTTACCTGTCGCCAATATGAATAAGTCTGTCAGCGTCCCTTAACCTGCGGGCGCGGGTCGCGCCAACGGAACGCTTCATCGGAAACCGGCCCGTTGAACTTCTGTCCAGACAGCCGCACAGTTGTGCGATTCCCCTGACTGTCGAGCGCGACCCATCCTTCCAGCATCAACCCTGCCGGGGCGGCGGCCTGACGCGTGAACGCCAGCGTGATTGTGCCATATTCGGGGTGTTTCGCATCCTTGGCCTCCACCACCAGCATGCGCGGATCGCTCGCCGCGACCATCTTGGCATAACGGGACAGATCCCGGGTCGGATCCAGCAGCACTCCCAGCGGCGAATTCTTTACCGGCCAGCGCTGCACCTGCTTCACCGAATAGTCGATAAAAGTCAGCGCGCTGCCATCCCCCACAATCAGCAGGGGCACGCCCTTTTCATACTGAAAGCGAATCTTTCCGGGGCGTTTCAGGGTGAGGGTGCCGTTCAGCGTCTTGCCCGCGCGATCCGTCTGCGCGAAACCCGCCGTCATCGTGGCCACAGCCTTGAGATGCGCAGAGACGGCCGCCAGATCCGCCGTCTGGGCGAACGCGGGGGCTGCGAGCGTTGCCGCGAAGGCCATAGGGGCCGAAAAAGAAAACAAACTCAATCGCATGGCGAACACTCCGGAATGGCAGGATCGATAGACAGATTGCGCTTGAATGCGAACTGAATCACCTAGCGCCTAACCAAAGGTCAACCGGCACATCCCTGACCTTGCCATTGAAAAGTCGCATTGGCGGAGAATGTCCATCCCGATCAGTGCCTCGAACTGGAAACTGTCGGACAATTCGAAACCGACAATTTCGGGGAAGACAAACGGAAAAGCTGGCGCGTCTGTCGCAGGGTTAAGTCCGACGCGAAATATGTATCGTTCGGCCATTCCCTCTCCCTGCGCTGATCCCAGAACCCGCTTGCCGAGAGATCGCAATCCAAGCGCTTTTACCACACGCGGCGTCACCGCGCTGGTCGTGGAGCCAGTATCCACCAAAGCCGTCCCAGTCACACCCGTCAGATCAAGAGCTGGCTCCGGCGGCAGTATCGAAACTGGCAAGATGACACGGCGACCATCATGCCGCCACTCAATGGATCGCGACATGCGACCAGAAGCCAAGATCAATTGGCTCATCTGTCACTTCCTGCAATGAGAATATTTCATCCTCAAAGCGGGCAAGCCCCTCGCGATAGGCATCGCCGGGCTTGACAAAGAACCCGACAATTTCTCCATCGCGCATCAGCGCATATTCATCGCGATGCTCGGGCAGCAAATCCCCCAATATCCGCATGAAGGCGTCATAATTGCGGTCAACTTCTTCGTTTTGGCGCTTCGTGTCCATCACATAACCCCCTTAAACCGGCCGCCCATCCGTATCGACCAGCACTTCGCGGCGGCCGACATGATCGGGGCGGCTGACAAGGCCTTCCTTTTCCATGCGCTCGATCGTGCGTGCGGCTGTGTTGTACCCGATGCGGAGCTGGCGCTGGATATAGGAGATCGAGGCTTTCTGGCTTTCGGCCACAACCTGCACGGCCTGGCGATACTGCTGGTCTTCGGCGCTATCCTCACCCGTTGGCGCGCCATCAATGGTCCAACTGCCTTCTTCAGGTTCCTCGGTGACGGACTGGACATATTCCGGATGGCCCTGTGACCGCCAGTGATCGGCGACCGCGCGGACTTCATCATCGGAAACGAACGGCCCGTGGACACGGGCAATCTGCTTGCCGCCCGGCATATAGAGCATATCGCCCTTGCCCAGCAGTTGTTCGGCCCCCTGTTCCCCCAAAATGGTGCGCGAATCGATCTTGCTGGTCACCGCAAAGCTGATCCGCGTCGGCAGGTTCGCCTTGATGACGCCGGTGATGACATCGACCGAAGGCCGCTGTGTCGCCATGATCAGATGGATGCCCGCCGCGCGGGCTTTCTGCGCCAGCCGCTGGA
>JANOAJ010000015.1:0-46786 GCA_031411035.1 Sphingomonadales bacterium | reverse complement strand
CGCCCGTGCGCACGACTGCGAACATGGCTATCTTCTCTTCTTCAAATGCTTGCCCATGCGGGCGGGTTCACGTGGGAACCCCCGCGCGGAAAGCGGCTCGCTAGTTCAGGAGTCGGTTTGTGTCAACCACCCGCACGCCGCTTTTTCGCGTCCGGTTACCTGCCGTTAGGGGCTTTGGGCGTAAAGCAGGACATTGGCAACGGCTTCGTCCGGATTTGCCGAACCGGTATTTGACGAAACGCCGGTTCCACGCGAAAGTCCGCCGCAGCCGGGGAGACGTTGTGTGGTACGAAGGCTGGGTGCCCTTTTGAGACTGTGGCTGGCGGTGGCGCTTGTCCTTACGTCGCTGACACTGCCTGCCCATGCCGATCTCCGCTCCGCACCAGTCTGGTATGATCAGAATGCCGTAACCACTTCTCCGGATTGGCATTATCGCGTGCCGGTGACCGTCGCGGCCGGGGCCTCGGTCAATGCCACGGTCAAGGTTGACGTCGATTTCAGCGCGTTGCTGAGCGCGATGGGCGTCAGCGGCACCTTCGATGTGAACAGTCCCCGAGTCGTGCGATCCACGGGCGCGCTTGCCACCACGCAGGAATTTACGGACCGGATCTACGCCGGGGCAACCGATGCCGCCGGCAACGGGCGCGGGGAAATCCGCTTCATCCTCGAAGATGCCGGGCCAGTGACCTATTACCTCTATTTCGACGTGACGCAGAATGGCAGCAAGGCCGCCAACCCGCAAACCCCGATCAATGGCAATTTCGAGCGCGGCTCAACGGGCACAACAACGCCTACGGGCTGGACCGCCCCGACCAAAACCAACGCCAATTTCAACGCGGAAGTCCGCCCTTCCGAAAGCGTCAGCGTTACAGCGAATCCCACGCCTGCTGCCGACGGTGTCAATACGCGCACCACCGATGGCACACCCAATACCGGCGATTTCTCCTATCTGGTCGGCTGGCGCAATTCGACCGCAACGCAGGTGAACTCCAACCCCGGCGTTACCTTCACCCGCACCATCACCGTGCCTGCCATCAGCCCCGGCAACCTGGTTTTCAAATATCGCGTGGAAGGCTGGGACAGTTATGACGGCGGCACCGGATATGATTTTATCCGCGCAGACATTGTTGGCACCGTCACCACCGAAATGGTCGGGCCGACAGCGGGCAGTTACAACACCAAGCCGTTCAGCCCCAACACCGGCTCCCCCATCGCCAGCAACACGGTGTCGGGATACCGCCAATATAACGGCTTTGATTGCGATCTGACCGGCACACATCGTTCAGGCGGAACACTTGCCTGCCATAGCGAGCCGTGGATCACGGTGACGCAAAGCCTGGCGGCCTATGCGGGGCAAACCGTGACCTTGCGGTTCCGCGTATTTACCGAGACGCAGGACATAAGCTGGTATCATATTGATGATGTTGAATGGTCGGTCGTCACCGGCACGCTTGGCACGCCGCAAGGCTTTGGTGTGAACATCACATCGCCCGCTGCTTCGGGAAATTATGCGCCGGGGCAGGCGATCCCGCTGACGCTGCAGGTCGATGCCACCCCGAGCGCGGCGACGACGCCCGTGACGGCCCAGATATATGATGCCAGCGGCACGCTGGTTACCGGCGGGCCGTACAACCTGTATAATGATGGCACGCACGGCGACGTGACAGCGGGCGACGCGATCTGGAGCAATGACAACAGCGTTCCCGCCCAGCCCGCGCCCACAGTACCGCTTTCCGCAGCCTCCGGGACGGGCTGGACCCTGCGCGTGTTTGGCCGGGATGCGGCCAGCAGCACCATCGGCGCGCAAAATGGCCTGATCCGCGGACCGGGGGCGGGCGCGGCGAGCGAGACCCAGGCCAATTTCTGGAATGTGGACGAGATCCTGTTCAACGTGCAGGGCGCCGCCCTCAGCATCGTGAAAACCAACAGCCTCATTTCCGATCCTGTGAACGGGGCCACCAACCCGAAAATGATTCCGGGGGCCACGGTAAGATACTGTCTGCTGGTCACCAATGGCGGCCCCGCCACTGCCGGTGCCATTGTGGTTACGGATACAATCCCCGCCAACCTGGCCTTTGTTGCCGGATCGATGCGCTCCGGCACTGCCTGCGGGGCCGCCGCTACGGTGGAGGACGATAACAACACAGGCGCGGATGAAAGCGATCCGTTCGGGGCGAGCTATTCGGGCGGCACCCTGATCGCGCTCACCGCCACGCTGGCCAACGCCGCGGTAATGGCGCTGATCTTTGATGTGACGGTGAATTAGGTGAGCCGATTTCTTCGGTCATTGAACGGCATGACGTGATGGCGGGCTCCACAGTCGCCTTCGCATTTTCCGCAGGCTGTGGTTACAGAATTTCCCGCACCACGTCCTGCGGGCGGCACAGACGCACGCCCTTCGGGGTTTCCACAAGCGGTCGTTCGATCAGGATGGGATCGGCGGCCATCGCATCGAGGATGGCATCGTCTGCCGCGTCGGTCAGGCCGCGTTCGATGGCATCAGTGCCCCGCGTGCGCAGGCCCTGGCGGGGCGCAATGCCCGCTGCCTTATACAGCCCGGCCAGTCTGTCGCGGGTCGGCGGGTTTTTGAGATATTCGATCACGGTCAGTTCCACCCCCGGGGTTTCCTGAAGGATGGCAAGGGTTTTGCGGGATGTGCCGCAAGCCGGATTGTGCCAGATAGTCGCTTTCATGATGCCTCCCGGTGGATTGGCGCGCCTTAGGATGGGGCAGTGGCGGTTGCCAAGTTTTATCGCTACGGGTGAGTTGCCTTAATTGTCGGTTCACCGACTCCGGATTAACAGGCTTGTTAGTGGTGGCGTAAAACAGGGATATTTTCAATGTTGAAGGAAATGGCTGCATCGCAGGCTGCGAAGGCCTTGGCCTTGTGTGTCTGTCCGGTGGTGGGCGCTGCGGCGATCACCGTTGCTGTTCCCAAGGTGCGGCATGCCGTACACAATGCCACTGCTCCCAAAGGTGCCCCGGCCCACAAGCGCGCGCGACTTGCCCCGCGTGAGGACGCGTGTCCGGATGCAACGCCGGTGGTTCTTGCCAGCGGGCCGCTTGCTCCGATCGATGTGAAAGAGCCGGACGGAATCGCGTTCCTGCCCGAACTGGCTGATGCCTATCCCTCTGTCAGCGCGGTTCAGGCCAGCCTGCCTTCGGATGGCGGCTTCGTGCGTGTGTCGGCCCCGGGTGGGGGTATCGGATCAAGCGCCAGCAGCGGCGGTTCAGGCGGCAGTGGCGGGTCTTCGGGCGGCGCAACGGGCAGCACCTCCACCAGCAGCGGCAGCAGCGGTATTCCCAGCAGCTCGGGCGGTATGGGAAGCAGCAGCGGCGGCACGGCCAGCCCGGTTCCCGAACCGGCAACCTGGCTGCAGGCAATTGTCGGCCTGGGTGTTGCAGGCACCGCCATCCGCGTGGCAACGCGCAAGCGTGCCGAGATCGCGGCGGCTGCATTGCTGCCCCGCAATGGCCAGACGCAGGTGATGGATTAAGGCTGGCCTGTCACGGGCGTCGGCTATTGCCGCGCCAGCCAGTCCTCCAGCCATTTGATCGAATAATCGCCATTGATCACATCGGGCTGCGCCAGCAGATCCTGATGCAGCGGGATGTTGGTTTTCACGCCATCCACCACCATTTCCTCCAGCGCACGGCGCATCCGCATCATGCAGCTTTCGCGCGTCCGTCCGTACACGATCAGCTTGGCAATCATACTGTCATAATAGGGCGGGATTTTGTATCCGGCGTACAGCCCGCTGTCTGTGCGGACGTGCATCCCGCCGGGCGGATGATAATAGGTGATCGTGCCGGGTGACGGCGCAAAGGTCCGCGGGTCTTCGGCATTGATGCGGCATTCGATGGCATGGCCGCGAAATTCGAGATCCTCCTGCGCCACGGACAGATTGTCGCCCTGGGCAATGCGGATCTGTTCGCGCACCAGATCGAAACCGGTGATCATTTCCGTAACAGGATGCTCTACCTGAATGCGCGTGTTCATTTCGATGAAGTAGAATTCGCCATCTTCCCACAGGAATTCGATCGTGCCTGCCCCGCGATACTGCATCCCGGCCATGGCGCGGGCCACGATCCCGCCCATCCGCATGCGTTCCTCGGCGGAAATGACGGGTGAGGGCGCTTCCTCCAGCACCTTCTGGTGACGGCGCTGGAGCGAACAATCGCGTTCGCCCAGATGGATGGCATTGCCCCGGCCATCGCCGAACACCTGGAATTCGATATGGCGCGGGTTGCCCAGATATTTCTCGAGATAGACCGTGGCATCGCCAAAGGCTGCCTTGGCCTCCGTTCCCGCCTGCTGCATCTGGGTTTCCAGTTCCTCTTCGGAATTGACCACCTTCATGCCGCGCCCGCCACCGCCAGACGCCGCCTTGATGATCACGGGATAGCCGATCTCGCGGGCCAGTGTCTTGGCTTCACCCACATCCTCGATCGCGCCATCGGAACCAGGCACAAGCGGCAGGCCCAGGGCGCCCGCCGTGCGCTTGGCCTGAACCTTGTCTCCCATTGTGCGGATATGTTCGGGCTTCGGGCCGACAAAGATCAGCTTATGCTCTTCGATAATCTCGGCAAAGCGGGCATTTTCAGACAGAAATCCATAGCCGGGATGGATCGCATCCGCGCCGGAAATCTCGGCAGCGGAAATGATGGCCGGTACGTTGAGATAGCTGTCCTTGGCCGCAGGTGGGCCTATGCAGATGGCTTCATCCGCCAGGCGGACGTGCATGGCATCCGCATCAGCAGTGGAATGCACTGCCACGGTCTTGATGCCCATTTCATGGGCCGCGCGGTGGATGCGCAAGGCAATCTCGCCGCGATTGGCGATCAGGAGCTTTTCGATGGTCATGCGCTGCCTTGCCTATTCGATGACGACAAGCGGCTGATCAAATTCCACAGGCTGGCCGTTTGCCACCAGCACCTGCGTCACCTTGCCGCTGCGCGGGGCAAGGATGGGGTTCATCACTTTCATGGCTTCAATGATGATCAGCGTATCGCCTTCCGCAACCGTTGCGCCAACAGACACGAAGTTCGCCGCTTCGGGTGAGGCGGCCAGATAGGCAGTGCCGACCATCGGGGATTTCACCGTGCCAGGGTGGCTGGCAGGCGGCGTGGCTGCCGCCGCCGGGGCGGCGACTGCGGCGGGAGCGGCCATAGCCGGCGCAACATGCACGGCGGCAGCCGCCTGCAATGTGCGGACAACCTTGATCTTGCGATCATTGTCCTCAACCGCGATTTCGCTCAAGCCGGTTTCATTGAGCAGTTCGGCCAGTTGGCGCACGAGCTTGATATCGACCTGCATGACACCTGTTTTGTCAGTCATTTGACCCCCAATTGCGATTTTTCTGACGCAATGTCAGAGCTTGGCCGCCGCGTCCAGCGCCAGCGTGTATCCCGAAGGCCCGAAACCCGCGATAATGCCGCGTGCCGCCAGCGAAATATAGCTGTGCCGCCGGAATTCCTCGCGCGCATGGGGATTGGAAATATGCACTTCGATGACGGGCACCTTGATGGATTTCATCGCATCATACAGCGCAAGCGAGGTGTGCGTCAGTGCCCCGGCATTGAGGATCACGGCTTTCGCGCCCCGCGCATTGGCTTCGTGCAGCCAGTCAATCAGATGCCCTTCATGGTTGGACTGGCGCACATCGACAGTCAGACCAAGCGCCTGCGCCCGATCCTCAAGCCGTCCGGCAATGTCATCCAGCGTGTCATGGCCGTAAATGGCAGGCTCGCGGGTGCCCAGCAGGTTAAGGTTGGGGCCGTTGAGAACAAAGATGAGGGGCTTTTCCGCCATGATGAATGCTTCCGCCTGCCAATAACCGGGCCTTTCCTAGACAGGGCAGACGTGCAACGCAAACCGTCTGCTTGCAAGTGCTTGAATGGTTGAGAAACGTGCAAGTCTGTCCTAGCAACAGCAAATGGCGCCACCGATTCCCGTTTACCTTGTGGACTATAACCCGGAATGGCCGGGGATAGCGGCATTTCACATGGAGCGACTAAGGACGCTGGGGCCGCTGCTTGTCGCGATTCATCATATTGGTTCCACCTCTGTGCCAGGTCTGGCGGCAAAGCCGGTGATCGATCTGATGCCGATTGTCAGCGATCTGGACGGCTTCGATGCGATTCAGGGCCATGTGGAAGCGCTTGGTTTTGGATGGCATGGCGAGTTTGGCGTGGAGGGCAGACGGTTCTGCACGTTCGACGATCCTGACACCGGCACACGGCTTGTCCAGTTGCATTGCTATAAGACCGGATCTCCGCATGCCCGCCGCCAGCTTGCCTTTCGTGATTATATCCGTGCCTTCCCCGATGTCGCCAAAGCCTATGAGATGGAAAAGCGCCGTGCCTGCGCGCTCTATCCGGACAATTCGGTTGAATATAGCCGCGAGAAAGGCGAATTTATCCGCTCGGTCGAAGGCAAGGCAGCGTCCTGGTTTGTTGAGGAACCGGGAAGCATCTGATAACGGCCCGGTTCCCGTGATCCCGAAGGATGATTTGGTTGACTCTCTCCATCATGTTGAATGGCGAACCCCGCCAGGTTTCGTCCGGCATCACCATCGCCGGTCTGGCTGCCGAAATTGGTCTCAATCCCGCGAAAGTGGCAGTGGAGCGCAATCTGGAGATCGTGCCGCGCTCCACGCTGGCCGATGTGCTGATTGCCGAGGGCGACCAGATCGAAATCGTCCATTTTGTCGGGGGTGGTCAGCCGGCTGATACTTGGACTGTTGCGGGCCGCACATTCACATCCCGCCTGATTGTCGGCACGGGCAAGTATAAGGACTTTGCCCAGAATGCCGCCGCACTGGAAGCGTCTGGCGCGGAAATCATCACGGTGGCCGTGCGGCGCGTGAACATCGCTGATCCCAAGGCCCCGATGCTGACGGATTTCATTGATCCGAAAAAATATACCTATCTGCCCAACACGGCGGGCTGCTTCACGGCGGACGATGCGATCCGCACCTTGCGGCTGGCGCGCGAAGCGGGCGGCTGGGATCTGGTGAAGCTGGAAGTGCTGGGTGAGGCGCGGACGCTGTATCCCGACATGCGCGAGACGCTGAAGGCCACCGAAGTCCTGGTGAAGGAAGGGTTCAAGCCAATGGTCTATTGCGTCGATGATCCCATTGCCGCGAAGCAGCTTGAAGAGGCAGGGGCCGTGGCTGTGATGCCGCTGGGCGCGCCCATCGGTTCGGGGCTTGGCATCCAGAACCGGGTCACGATCCGCCTGATCGTGGAAGGGGCCGGGGTTCCCGTGCTTGTGGATGCGGGCGTCGGCACCGCGTCGGACGCAGCGGTGGCGATGGAACTGGGTTGCGAAGGGGTGCTGATGAATACAGCGATTGCTGAAGCCAAAGACCCGATCGCGATGGCACGCGCGATGCGGCTGGCAGTGGAATCGGGGCGGCTTGCCTATCGCGCCGGGCGGATGGGGCGACGCCTCTATGCGGATCCGTCATCGCCGCTTGCCGGGCTAATTTAGAACAGAGCCAACCGCCCCCTTGTGCAATGCACAAAATCGGGGCAGTCTTTGGTCAATGGCCGAGATCTATGACGAGATTCGGGGTTTTGGGGGAGGCGTTGCGAGGCCCGAATTCGCAGCGCTTGCACAATGGCTCGACGAAACACCCAGCGAAGACCTGCACCGCCGTCAGGAGGCTGCGGAAGCCACTTTCAGACAGTTGGGCATCACCTTTGCCGTTTATGGCGATGATGCGGAGGCCGAACGGATCATCCCGTTTGACATCGTGCCGCGCATCTTCACGGCACCGGAATGGGAATCGCTGTCGGCCGGGCTGGTGCAACGGGTGGAAGCGATCAACGCGTTCCTCAATGATATTTATGGCGCGCGAAAGATTTTGGCCGACGGCATCCTGCCGCCAGACCTCATTCTCGGCAATCCGCAATTCCGTGGCGAAGTGGTGGGATCACACCCGCCGCACAATGTGTGGGCGCATATTTGCGGCATTGATCTTGTGCGGACGGGGCCGGATGATTTCTGGGTGCTGGAAGACAATGCGCGGACGCCATCGGGCGTGTCCTACATGCTGGAAAATCGCGAAGCGATGATCCGGCTGTGCCCGGAACTGTTCCAGAAATATCAGGTGGAACCGGTGGACAGTTATTCCGACCTTCTCCACGAAACCATGCAGTCGGTCGCTCCACGAAGCGCGGGCAGTGATCCGGTGTGCGTGATCCTGACGCCGGGGCATTATAATTCGGCCTATTACGAACACAGCTTTCTGGCTGACACAATCGGTATCGAACTGGTCGAAGCCGCAGACCTTGAGGTGGATGACGACAAGGTGTGGATGCGCACCATCACCGGCCGGGTCCAGGTGAATGTGATTTACCGGCGGGTGGATGATGATTTCCTTGATCCGCTGGTCTTTCGCCCTGATTCCATGCTGGGCGTGCCGGGGCTGATGAATGCCTATCGCGCGGGCAATGTCGCTATCGTCAATGCGCCGGGCACGGGCATTGCCGACGACAAGGCAATCTATTCCTACATGCCCGAAATCGTTCGCTATTATACCGGCAGCGAAGCGCGCCTGCCCAATGTCGAGACCTGGCGCTGCCGCGAACCGGCCTCGCTCAGCCATGTGCTTGCCAATCTGGAAAAGCTGGTGGTGAAGCTGGTGGATGGATCGGGCGGCTATGGCATGCTGGTCGGGCCGATGGCATCCAGGGACGAGATCGAGACGTTCCGGGTGGCGCTGAAAGCCGAACCGCACCGCTATATCGCGCAGCCGACGCTGGCGCTCTCCACCGTGCCGACGCTGACGGATGCCGGCATCGCGCCGCGTCATGTGGATTTCCGGCCCTTTGTGCTCAGCCGCCCGGATCATGTGAAGATCGTTCCCGGCGGGCTGACGCGCGTGGCGCTCAAGAAAGGCTCGCTGGTGGTGAATTCCAGCCAGGGTGGTGGCACCAAGGACAGCTTCATCCTGTCTGGCAAGGGAGGAAACTGAGATGCTCTCCCGCACCGCTTCCTGCCTGTATTGGCTTGGCCGCTATATCGAACGGGCGGAATTTACCGCGCATCTCGTTGAAGCCACAGTCCGTCTTGACGCGCTTTCCACGCGTCCCGCTGGCGATGCGGCCTGGCTGAGTGCGATGAAAGTGATCGATGCCGACAAGGCGTTCGAGAAAACCGGGGAAGCGCTCACGCCTGAAAATGTCACCCGCTTTCTGACTGTCTCGACATCGCATTCCGGATCGGTGGTGTCTTGCCTCAATGCGGCCCGGGATAATGCCAAGGCTGTGCGGACGGCCCTGTCCCGCGATGCGTGGAGTGCCATCAATCGTGCCTGGCTGCTGTTCCACGGCAGGCACAATCCCGGGGACAGCCAGCAAGTGCTGGCGCTGGTGGCGCAGGCCGAGGCAGAGACGCGCGGATTTGAAGGGGCAGCGATGCGGATGCTGCGCAACCCGTCCTCGCTGTTCATCCGCCTGGGGGCGGCGATCGAACGGGCTGACAATACCGCCCGCCTGCTTGACGTGAAATATCACATTCTTTTGCCCGTGGGGGAAAGGGTGGGGGGCACGGTTGACCGCGATCAGTGGACAACGATCCTGCAAACCGTGTCTGCCGTGAATGCCTATCGCTGGCTCTACCGCGAGGGACTGAAGCCCTGGCTGGTGGCCGAAATGCTGATCCTGCGCCGGGAATTGCCGCGTTCCCTTGCGGCATGCGCGGAAGAGATTGTCCAGCATCTGAACGTCATGGGCAAGATAACGGGAGAACAAGGCGTGGCAGATCGCCTTGCCCGCGCCGGGCACGCGCTGTTCGGGGCCAGCTCGATTGAACAGATCATGCGCGGCGGCCTCCACGAATATCTGGAAGACTTCATAGAAAGCAATGCCACGCTGGATCGCGCCATCGCTACCCAGTTCAAGTTCATCTGATGCGGCTTTCGATTGATCATCATGTCCATTACCGGTTCAGCGAACCGCAGGCGCGCGTTGTCCAATTGCTGCGGATGACTCCCAGTGACACCGAATGGCAGACAATCATTGACTGGAACGTCAGTGTCGATTGTGATGCCCGGCTTCGCCCTGGCCGGGATGGATATGGCAACATCACGACGATGCTCTATGTTGATGGCCCGGTCGAAGCGATTGAACTGATTGTCACCGGTGAAGTGCTGACCGAGGATGGCAAAGGCCGGGTGGCAGGCACAGTCGAGCCGCTGCCGCCGCTTTTCTACACCCGCACAACCGCGCTTACCGAGGCCAATGACGAAATCGTGGCGCTTTCGGCCAGTCTGCAGGGGCGGGGGATGGATGATGCGTTCGCGCTTGGTGCACTCGTCAGCGAAGCGGTCAGGCCGCGCGAACGGCGCACGCCGAAATCGCGTACGGCGGCAGAAGTGCTGGCGCTTGGATCGGGCAATGTCCGGGATTGTGCCCATCTGCTGATCGCTGCGGCGCGTGCCGCAGGGTTTCCTGCCCGCTTCGTGACCGGCCATTGCCTCACCGGGCCGCATGCCAGCGCGCACCATTCCGCGCATTGCTGGGTGGAACTGCATGTGGAAGGGGAAGGATGGTTTTCCTATGATCCTTCTGCTGGCTGTCACCCGGGAGAAAACTATGTCAGGGTGGGCATGGGCCTTGATGCCAGCGATTCGACGCCGCTTTCGGGCACAAGGCGCGGGGGCGGGATAGAGGAACTCGACATTGATATCCGGGTCGCAATGAGTCAAAACCAAGGCTGAGAGGGGGCCTGATGACCTATTGTGTGGGAATGCGCCCGAAATCCGGGCTGGTGATCATTGCCGATACGCGGACAAATGCGGGCATCGACAATATCTCGATTTACAACAAGCTGCATGTGCTGGCTGACGACGGGGAGCGTCTGATCGTCGCCGCGTCCGCCGGCAGCCTGTCTGTCACCCAGTCCATGCTGTCGATGCTGGCCGAAGGGCTGAATCCGGAAACCGAAGACGGCGTGCGGCGGACGGTGACCACCATGCCCACGATGTTCCGTGTGGCGCAGCTTGTGGGCGAGGCACTGTCTGACGCGTGGCGGCAGATTTCGCGCACGCTTGCGGGCACTGGCATCAATGCTGATGTCTCCCTGCTGCTCGGCGGGCGGATCGGGGACGGGCCTTTGATGCTGTATCTGGTGTATAGCCAGGGCAATTTTATCGAATGCCAGCCCGACAGCCCCTATGCGCAGATTGGTGAGCTCAAATATGGCAAGCCCATGCTGGATCGCGCGCTGCACTGGGAGTCTCCGCTGGACGAAACAGTCAAGGTTGGCCTGATCACGTTTGATTCAACCATGCGATCCAATCTTTCGGTCGGGCCGCCGCTGGATCTGATCGTCATTCCCGAGGATCGTCGGCGGAAAGTCACCCGGATGCGGATTGGGGTGGACGATCCCTATTTCACGATGCTTTCAGCAGAATGGGGCCGCCTGCTCAATGAAGCACGGCAATCGATTCCCGATCCGCCCTTCATGAAAGCGACGGCCTGATCCATGCTGGCACGCCGGGAAGCCTTGGCGCTGATTGGTGCCGGGGCTGCATTTCCGGCGTCTCTTGCGGCGCAACCGGTGCCCAAGGCGACGCGGTTGATTGCCGCAGCCCGCCGGCAGGTGGGCGTTACGCTTTTCTATGATCCGGCCTATTCGAGCCTTGCATTCCCCAACGGAGATGTGCCCCGCGTGAAGGGCGTCTGCACGGATGTGGTGGTGCGGGCGTATCGCGACGGGTTCGGGATCGATCTGCAGAAACTGGTCAACGAAGACATGAAGACTGCCTTCGCGGCTTACCCCAAACGCTGGGGACTGAAACGGCCAGACGCGAATATCGATCATCGTCGCGTGGGAAATTTGGCAGTTTTTCTCGCAAGGCATGGTGCGAAGCTGCCGCTTCCGGCGCGGGTCGCAGACTGGCAGCCCGGGGATATATTCACAAGCCTGGTGAACGGCACGCTGCCCCATATCGGCATTGTTTCAGACCGGCGGAGCCTGTTCGGCCGTCCGCTGATCATCCACAATATCGGTGCTGGTGCGCGTGAGGAAGACGCGCTGTCCGATCACAAGCTGACAGGACGATATCGCTGGGGGCTTGCGGGGTAAATGACTGCCCGGCGTTACTCAAACGCCACCGGGCAGGCATTCCCGAAGCCGCGATCAGCGGCCGCGATGGACGCTGATGGTGTTTACGGCAACCTGATGCGCGCGGAACGCTTCGGCCGCGCGGGCGATCTGGGGCTCAGCGCCGGCAATCGCGGATTTTACGCAGGCAGTGCCTTGCACGAATGTCTGCAAGTCCTTCGATCCGGTTTCGATGCACAGCGATTTTGCCACCCGGGTAACGCGCCCCCGCAGCGTTTCCAGGTCGTTGGCTGAGGCAAGGTTCAGATCGGCGAAGCTGACGGTCGCTGTCTGGCGGTCGCGCGAGCCTTCCACCACTGTATCAGCGCCTTCCGCAAAAGCTGCGGCGGGTGCCACCAAGGCAATACTGGCCAAAATGGCCGCAATCCGGTTGTTCTTCATAATGTTCACGATCAATCTCCTTCATGTCAAAACGGGGACACTTACCGGAATGGCAAAAGGCATGATCGGCACTATGGATGCGTCAGGCTTCCTGCTTTCCGTGATTTGGGATAGCGGAACACCCCGGCAGAAGCGCGCAAGGTTCGACTTTCGCACGCCCGACTTCGGCGAACGGGCAAATGGCAGGACAAACCGGCGAACACGTTCGACGAAGCGCTGCGTTGCCCGCACCGGCCTTCCCTGCTAGCGGGCCTCGCATTCTCCCTTGCAGACAGGATGCTTCATGATTCCCCGTTATTCCCGCCCCGATATGGTCAAAATCTGGGAGCCGGAGGCGCGGTTCCGGATCTGGTTCGAAATTGAGGCGCATGCCACTGACGCGCTGGCAGAACTCGGCGTGGTGCCAAAATCGGCAGCCAAGGCCCTGTGGGACTGGTGGGCCACCAATCCGGCCATCGATGTGCCCGCGATTGATGCCATCGAAGCGGTCACCAAGCATGATGTGATCGCTTTCCTTACCTGGGTGGCGGAGCAAGTGGGCGATGAAGCGCGGTTCATGCATCAGGGCATGACATCGTCTGACGTGCTGGATACGTGCCTTTCCGTGCAACTGACCAAGGCGACGGATCTGTTGCTGGCCGATCTCGATGCGCTGCTGGCGGCGATCCGCGCCCGCGCGTTCGAGCACAAGATGACCCCCAGCATCGGCCGCAGCCACGGCATCCACGCCGAACCGGTTACCTTCGGCCTGAAAATGGCAGAAGCCTATGCCGAGTTTTCCCGCTGCAAGGCGCGGCTTGTCGCTGCGCGTGCGGACATTGCGACCTGCGCGATTTCGGGCGCGGTCGGCACCTTCGCCAATATCGATCCCAAGGTGGAAGCGCATGTGGCGGCGAAACTGGGCCTCGCAATCGAGCCGGTGTCCACTCAGGTGATTCCGCGTGACCGCCATGCCATGTATTTCGCGACGCTGGGTGTGATCGCTTCATCCATCGAACGGCTGGCAACCGAAGTGCGCCATTTGCAGCGCACCGAAGTGCTGGAGGCGGAGGAGTATTTCTCGCCAGGCCAGAAGGGCTCGTCCGCCATGCCGCACAAGCGCAATCCGGTGCTGACCGAAAATCTGACCGGCCTTGCCCGGATGGTGCGGGGGTATGTCACACCTGCGCTGGAAAATGTCGCGCTCTGGCATGAGCGGGATATCAGCCATTCTTCGGTTGAGCGCTATATCGGCCCGGACGCGACCATCACGCTGGATTTCGCGCTGGGGCGGCTGACCGGCGTGATCGAGAAGCTGCTTGTCTATCCCGAACGGATGCAGAAGAATCTCGACAAGATGGGGGGGCTTGTCCACTCGCAGCGGGTTTTGCTGGCGCTCACGCAAGCCGGGGTGAGCCGCGAGGACAGCTACCGGCTGGTTCAGCGCAACGCGATGAAAGTCTGGGAATCGGATGGCGCGCTCTCGCTGCTCGAACTGCTCAAGGGCGATGGCGAAGTGACAGCGGCGCTATCGCCTGCGGAACTCGAAGAGAAGTTTGATCTTGGCTATCATCTCAAGCACGTGGACACAATTTTCGCGCGGGTGTTCGGGGATAGTTAGGCAAGGCTGATTTCCCCCGCCCTCGCCAACGCCTGAATTACCACACCGCCGCCGCATTGCTGGGATCGCGCTTCCGGGTTCCAGCGACCGTCGGAGACGAACTTGCCGCGATCATAATGGTTGGAAAAGCTCCAGATATAGGGCGTGGCCACGCCGCGCCTGCGGTAGCCAAAGCCGTTATAGGCTTCCAGCCGATAGAGGGTGCGCTCCAGGCTCCAGTCGTTCTGTCCGGCAAAACCCAGCAGGGTCAGCGCATCCTTCGCGCTGGATTCCCAGTCCGAGGGGGGCAGCCATATCAGCGGGCGACCAGCAGGCACCTGCCGCGTCCGCGCGGTCAGCGGGAAATCGCCATTGTGCAGGTGGGCGCGAAAGTTGTAGCTCGCCTCCAGCCCGTGGATTGCAGCGATGAAATACCAGGGCGTGCCCAGCCTCTTTGATACGGCTTCATAGCGCGATCGGTTGCGTCGGGCGGCATCGGTATGCCAGCGCAGTGATTCCGCAAATTCGGGGCGTACCGCCATTGCCGAAAAGAGCGCGGCATATTCGGGCTTCAGTTCGGCAAAATCGCGTGCCGGGCTGAGCCTAGCGGGCTTCCCCAGGCCGTCCGGGGGCACGCGCTGGCTGGCGTTGAGATCGGCAAGGATTTCTCCCGCCTGATCGCACATTTCGGGATCAAGCGATTCGCTGCGGTCAATCAGCGACACAAGGCGCGGCATCGCCGCCTGATAAAGGCTCGTTTCGGACGTAGGCAGCGGCGCACCCTCGTTGAACGCCAGCGGCGAAGCGGGCAGGCCTTTGCGCTTGGCGGCGCGCTCCAGTTCGATGATCGCCGCGATTGTTTGTAGAATATTCAGGGGTTTAGCGGTGCCTGGATTGGCGGCAAGCGCTTTGCGCACCCGCAACCCGAGCAAGTCCAGCAGATCGCCCTGGGCGGCGCTGGCGTTTCCGGCAAACAACAGGCTGCCCGACACACCGGCGCTCCACCGCATCAGTTCACGCCGTCCGACCGTTCCGCGCACCATCGGCATTTCTCCCGCAGAACGGACAGTCTAGCAAAGCCGTCGCTGATTTGCACCCGTTCGCCGCCATTGATACAAGACCGAAAACGGGAGAGAAAATCGTGGGACGCATCATCAAGGGGCTGCTGGCCCTGTTGATCCTTATTGCCATCACACTCGGTGTCTGGGGCTATGCGCCGGAAGGCGATCCGGCAGCGCTCAGAGCCAAATATGCAAACGCACAATCGCAATTCATCGATATTGGTGGCGGCCTGACGGTTCATGTGCGTGATGAAGGGCCGCGTGATGCGCCGGTGCTCGTGCTGCTCCACGGATCCAATGCTTCGCTGCAGACCTGGGAACCCTGGGTCGCACGACTGAAGGACAAATACCGGATCATCAGCTATGATCAGCCCGGCCATGGCCTGACCGGCCCCCGCCCGGACAATGATTACAGCGCCGCTGGCTTTGCCGATGTGACGGACAGGGTGACAGGCAGGCTCGGCGTCACACGATTTGCATTGGCCGGCAATTCCATGGGCGGCGGGATCGCGTGGAATTATGCGCTGGCCCACCCCGAAAAACTGACCGCGCTGGTTCTCGTTGACGCAGGGGGGGCACCTGAATCCAAACCCAGGGCGCTGCCCATCGGTTTTCGCATCGCGCAGACGCCGGGGCTTCGGCATGTGATGCGCAAAATCACGCCGCGTTCGGTGATCGCCAAAAGCGTCCACCAGTCCATGGCCAATCAGGCGGTCATCGATGAAAAGATGATCGACCGCTACTATGATCTGCTGCTCTATCCCGGCAATCGCGAAGCCACTGGCATCCGTTTCGGCATGCCCCGTGTTCCCGCCGACGCAGCCAGGCTTGCCGCGCTCACAATGCCGGTGCTGGTGATGTGGGGGCAGGAAGACGCGCTGATCCCCGTGGCTTCGGCCCATTGGTTCGCCAAGGCCATTCCCGGCGCGCAGCTGATCATCTATCCGCACATAGGCCATATTCCGATGGAAGAAGCGGCGGATAAATCGGCAGCCGATGTCGATAACTTCCTTTCCGCAATTGCCCCGCTGCCACAAAAGTGAAACACTCCGCGCCCAACCGGATGAAAGGATCAACGGGGCGTGACGAAGGGACGGATGGCAGTCATTGCAGTGTACAGCCTGAAAGGCGGGGTCGGAAAGACGACGCTGGCTGTCAACCTTGCCTGGTCAGCGGCGGTGCAGTCTTCGCGACGCACACTGTTGTGGGATCTCGACCCGCAGGCGGCAGCCTCATACATGCTGGGTACGGACGCCAAAGCGAAAGGCGCGGCGCAGGCCGTGTTTGCCAAGGATGTCGGGGCTGATGCGCTGATCACCCGCACCGCGACCGACCGGCTGGACTTGCTGGCGGCGGATACCTCGCTGCGGGGGCTGGACAGGCTGCTGTTCACCCTGGGCAAAAAGAAGCGCCTGTCCAAACTGCTTGATGATCTGCGCAAATCCTATGACCGGGTAATTCTCGATTGCCCCCCGGGCCTCACCGAAATCAGCGAGCAGGTGATGCAGGCGGCGGACATCATCCTGGTGCCCGTCATCCCAACGCCGCTCTCACAGCGCGCGCTTGATGATGTGGTTGGCCATCTCGACCGGGAGCATAAGGGCCACGGCCCGGTGCTGCCGGTGTTCCAGATGGTGGACCGGCGGCGCGGCCTGCACCGGGCGATGCTGGAGGCTGTGCCGCAATGGCCGGTGATCCCGATGGCAAGTGCGGTTGAGCAAATGGCCATCCGCCGCGCCCCGGTGGGTGAATATGCCCCGCGATCCCCGGCGGGCGAAGCGTTCAGCGCGCTGTGGCGCGGCGTGGAAAAGAAGCTGGCGAAGATGGGGTGATGTCTCCGCACGGATGACGTAGAGCACGCTCATGACCAGTTTCTCCGATACTCTCGCCGCCATCACTGCGGCGGACGCCAGCACCTTCACCGCGAACCCGACCGACGACTGGAGACAGGGCCGCACCCTGTTCGGCGGGCTTTCCGCCGCGCTCTGCTACGCCGCGTGTGAGAGGCTGGTGCCTGGCCTTCCGCCGCTACGGTCTGCGCAGATTGCCTATGTCGGGCCATCGGGCGGAGAGGCGCGCCTTGAACCGCGCGTGCTGCGTCAGGGCAAATCCGTAACCTTCATGTCCTGTGATCTGATTGCCGATGGCGCAGTCGCCACGCGTGCCCTGTTTGCCTTTGGCGGGGAACGTGAATCAGCTCTTAGCGATTCGCCGCCCCGAGCGCCCGATGTGCCGCGCCCGGAAGATTGTCCGCCCTTGTTTGGTAGCCGACGCCCGACGTTCACCCAGCATCTCGATCAGCGCGTGGCGGGTGGGTCCCGCCCGGTAAAGGGTGCGGATAAAGGCGATATGCTGGTGTGGGTCAGGCTGCTGGAAGAAAGCCCGCCGCCTGGGCTGGTTGCCCTGGTGGCGCTCGGCGATGCCCTGCCGCCGGCATCCATGCCGCGCCTGAAGGAACCGGCAGCGATCAGCACGATGACGTGGCAATTCGATCTGGTCGATCCCGCGCGCTTCGATCCCGCAGGCTGGGTGCTGATCCGCAGCACGGACGATGCCGTGGGCCACGGCTATTCCGGGCAGAGCATGGCACTGTGGGATGCGAAGGGCGCGCCGCTGATGCTGGCGCGGCAGAGTGTGGCGGTGTTCGCGTAAGGGGTGGACTTGCCCAGTCGATTATCTAATCTGATGCCGCCAATATGGGGGGCAAGGTGATGCAGGACGAATACAGCATCGGGCGCGTATTTTCCCGTGCGCGGGATCAACTCAAGCACGGGTTCTGGCCCGCTCTGGCGTTCACGGCGATCGTCTATATTGCCGGTTCCGTGATCAGTTCCATGATCACGCTGCCCTTCACGATCGGTTCAACCATTGCGTCCCTGCAACCCGGTGCCGCAGCGACGCCGCCCGATCCCTTCGCCATGTTCAGCAATCCGGTTTTCGTCATCGCGTGGATCGTGTCCCTGCTGTTCACCTTTGCCTCTACATCCATGCTCTATGCCGGGCTGTTTCACGCCTATGCGGTCGCGCGGGAGGATGAGAAGCTGGATGTGGGAGATCTGCTTCAGATTGGCTTCCGCAAGATGTGGCCCGTACTCGGGGTGAGCCTGCTTGCCGGTTTGGGTGCCGTCCTGGGCTATATGCTGCTGATCGTGCCGGGGATCATCCTGTCGCTGATGTGGAGTGTGGCGACGCCTGCCTGCGTTGCGGAAAATCTGGGTGTGATGGACAGCCTGAAACGCAGTGCTGACCTTACCAAAGGCAGCAAGTTGCAGATTTTCCTCACCTGGCTTTTGCTGGTCGTCGTGGCGGTGGGAATTTATCTGCTGATCGTGCTTGTCGTGATCGGCGTTGTCGTGGCCGTCATCGCCAGCGCGAAAGGCGGGGGGGCACCCAGCGGCGGGGTGATCGCGGTTGGCGTCATCCTTGGCGTTGTCCTCGTTCTGGCACTGATCGCGGCGATGGTGGTGTTCTATATGTACATGATCAGCCTGCAGGCATCGATCTACCGCGAAACGCGGCTCGTGCGGGAAGGCTCAGCCGGGCATGGCTTGCGGGAAGTGTTTGAATAGGGGAATCAAACCCTGACAAAGCGCGGATTTCCCGCTAGCCTGAGCTCCGCAAATAAGGAGCCGTTGATGATCGTTCGCCTGTCCCCCGCGTCGTTGCTTGCCCTGACCTTCGCGGCCATTGCCGCCCCCGCACTTTCTGCCACGCCTGAAGAAACCGCCCGCGCCGCGCTCACCCGTTCGCCGGTGGTGGATGGTCATAATGATGTGCCCGAACAAGTGCGCGAGCGCTTTGGCAATGATCTGTCGAAATTCGATTTCCGCGACACGACAGGCACCGCGACGGCAGACAAGCAGCGGATGCACACCGATCTCGCCCGGCTGAAAAAGGGAATGGTCGGCGGACAGTTCTGGTCGGTCTGGGTATCGACTGACCTGTCCGAGCCCGTGGCCGTGCAGGAAGTGACCGAGCAGATTGATACGGTCGAACGGCTCGTTGCCAAATATCCCGGCGACCTGATGATCGCGCACAGTGCCGCGGATATCGAAGCCGCGTTCAAGGCGCACCGCATTGCTTCGCTGATCGGGATGGAAGGCGGGCACAGCATCGGATCGTCGCTGGGCGTGCTGCGGCAAATGTATCGCGCCGGGGCGCGCTACATGACGATCACTCACACCAAAAACACACCCTGGGCCGACAGCGCGACTGACGCGCCCAAATTTGACGGGCTGGCGCCGTTTGGCGTCGCCGTGGTCAAGGAAATGAACCGGATGGGGATGCTGGTTGATCTCAGCCATGTTTCCGAGGCGACGATGATGGACGCGCTGGACGTGAGCAAAGCGCCGGTCATTTTCAGCCATTCCGGCGCGCGCGCGATTGATGGCCATGCGCGCAACGTGCCGGATTCGGTGCTGAAACGGCTTCCCGCCAACGGGGGCGTGGTGATGGTGGTGATGCTGCCGGACTATGTGAGCGAAGAGGTGCGTCAGTGGGAAGGGCTGCGCGCCGCCGAAGATGCGCGACAGGCCTATCTCAACAAGGGCAACGCAGCAGGCGCGAAGGCCGGGCTGGATGGCTGGATCGCCGCGCACCCCCGCCCGACGGCGAGCATCGGTCAGGTAGCGGATCATATCGATCATATCCGCAAAGTGGCGGGCATCGATCATATCGGCCTAGGCGGCGATTATGATGGCATGGATAGCGCGCCGGTGGGCATGGAAGATGTTTCCGGGTACCCGACACTGTTCACCGAACTGGCGCGGCGGGGCTATTCGCAAGCCGATCTCGAAAAGATCGCCAGCCGCAACATCATCCGCGTGCTGCGTACCGCGGAGGGCGTGGCCGCAGGTATGAAGGATGTGCCGCCGGGGGAAGCGGTGGTCGGGAAGTAACACCTGCACTGAGATCCTCAGCCCGTCGCCCTTTAGGAATCGTTCGCCGCAAGCCGGGTGGCGGGGCGGGCTGGCTCCGGTAGGGCGGGAAGATGCAGGTTTCGGGGTTGAGTGTGCGCGGGTTGGCGCTGGGGTTGTTGCTGGCAGGCTGTGTCTCCACGCCCAAACCGCAGCCGCGCCCGCCGGTGTTCGTGCCGCCGCGTCCCGCGCCCCGGCCATTGGCAACCGATTATCGCACCACGCCGCCGCCGGGCCTTGCCACGACGCTGGACAGCCTCGCGCGCAACTTTGACGGGCGTCTGGGCCTTGCCGTCACGCGTGCTGATGGCATATGGATATATGTCCATCAGGGCGATGCCTTCTTTCCCCAGCAAAGCGTTTCCAAATTCTGGGTGGCGCTGACCGTTTTCGATGCGATTGATGCGGGCAAGCTTTCGCTCGACACCAAGGTGACGATTACCCGCGCAGACCTGACCCTGTTTCACCAGCCGCTAGCCGATCTGGTAGGGGCGAACGGCTTTACCACCAATGTGTCCGAACTGCTGCTCCGCGCGATGACGCAGAGCGACAATACCGCGAATGACAGTCTGCTCCGCACGGTGGGCGGGCCGGAGGCGGTGCGGGCCATGTTCCTCAAAAAGCGCATCACCGGAGTCCGCTTCGGCCCGGGCGAGCGCCTGCTGCAGAGCAAGACGGCAGGACTGGCCTGGAAGCAAAGCTATTCGCTCAATGGCAATTTCTTCAAGGCACGCAACGCGCTGCCGCTCGAGGCGCGGCAAAAGGCGCTCGATACCTATCTCGCTGATCTGCCCGATGGCGCGCAGCCCCAGGCCATTGTCCGCGCGCTGGCGCGGCTGGCGGAAGGGCAGTTGCTCTCGGCCAGTTCCACCCGCATTCTCCTGTCGCTGATGAGCGAAGCCAAGACCGGCAAGCAGCGGGTGGCGGGCGGCGTTCCCTATGGCTGGCAATATGGCCACAAGACGGGCACCGGGCAGGAACTGGCGGGCGTATCGACGGGGTATAATGATGTCGGCATCATGACGGCGCCTGATGGCACGCGCTATGCACTCGCTGTGATGATTGCCAGCACCCGCAGGCCGATCCCGGAACGGCAGGCGCTGATGCAGGGAGTGAGTGCCGCCATCGCTGCCGCGCACCGGAAGTAAATTCGGGTTTGCCGAGTTTTCCGATTTCCCGAGCGAAGTCGAGGGACTATGCCGAGCGCAGTCGAGGCTTCCAATGGTGCAGGTTCTCGGCTTCGCTCGAACTCGTCCCTCGACTTCGCTCGGGAAGACGGGAATGGAGGGCGCGCGAATGAAATACAGCGGGCAAAGGGTCGAATGTCTCAGAACCATCTCTATCTAGTTGACGGCTCCGGCTATATCTTCCGTGCCTATCACCGGCTGCCGCCGCTCACCAACATCCGCGATGAGCCTGTCGGCGCGGTCTATGGCTATACCACCATGTTGTGGAAGCTGGCGGACGCGCTCCACAAGGCGGACGGGCCGACGCATATGGCCGTGATTCTGGATGCGTCGGGCAAATCCTTCCGCAACGAGATCTACGATCAGTACAAGGCACACCGCCCGCCCGCGCCCGAAGATCTGGTGCCGCAATTCCCGATGATCCGCGATGCGACGCGGGCCTTCTCGCTGCCTTGCATCGAGGAAATCGGGCTGGAGGCCGATGACCTGATCGCCTCCTATGCGCGCGCGGCCGTCAATGCCGGTTGGCAGGTAACGGTGGTTTCCACCGACAAGGATCTGATGCAACTGATCGATCCCGGCAAGATCGACATGCTCGATCCGATGAAGAATGAGCGGCTGGGGCCGCAGGCTGTGATCGAGAAATTCGGGGTGTTGCCGGAGGCGCTTGGTGAAGTGCTGGGGCTGATGGGCGACAGCGCGGATAACGTGCCGGGCGTACCGGGGATCGGCCCCAAGACGGCTGCCAAGCTGATCCAGGAATATGGCACGGTGGATGCGGTGCTGGCCGCCGCGCCGGACATGAAAAAGTCCAAAATGCAGGAAAATCTGATCACCTTTGCGGATCAGGCGCGGATGAGCCGGGTGCTGGTCACACTGAAGGAAGATGCGGCCCTGCCCGAACCGCTGGAGAGTTTCCTGCTGAAGGAAATTCCAGACGCGCCGCTGCGGGAATTCCTGGAACATCACGGCTTCATGTCGCTGCTCAAGAAACTGGGCGGGGAATCCGCGCGTCCCGATCACCAGACAATGAAGCTGATCCGCACCGAAGCCAAAGGTGCGCCTGCCGCGCCGCCGCCCGAGCCGGAAGCGCAGGCGTTTGATCTGGATGCCTATGATTGCGTCCAGACGGTCGGGGCGCTGGAGGCGTGGATTGCCGAATGTTACGCGGCCGGATCGATCGCGGTGGATACCGAAACCGATGCGCTGGATTCGATGACGGCAGGGCTGGTGGGCGTATCGCTCGCCTCCGCACCGGGGCGGGCCTGCTATATCCCGCTGGCGCATGGCAGCAGCGACATGTTTGCCGAAAATGTGGAGCAAATTCCGCTTGATGTGGCGATGGCGATGCTCAAGCCATTGCTGGAAGACGCGTCTGTCCTGAAGATCGGACATAACATCAAATATGATCTTAATGTGCTCGAACGATACGGGATCAGCGTCGCGCCGCTGGACGACACGATGGTGATGAGTTTCGATCTCGATGCGGGCAAGCGCAATCACGGCATGGATGAACTGGCGCTCGCGCATTTTGGCCATATCTGCATCGCCTTCAAGGATGTGTGCGGCACGGGCAAATCGCAGATCAGCTTCAACCAGGTGCAACTGAAAGACGCGACACGCTATGCCGCCGAGGATGCCGATGTCACGCTGCGGCTGTGGCGCTGGCTCAAGCCCCGCCTTTCGTCCGAACAGGTAACGCGGGTCTATGAGCGGGTGGACAGACCGCTGGTGCCGGTGCTGGCGCATATGGAGCGCGAGGGGATCAAGGTGGATCGGGCCGAACTCGCGCGCATGTCCGCCGAATTTGCCGAAGGCATCGCTGCGCTGGAACTGGAAATCCACGCGCTCGCAGGCCAGCCCTTTGCCGTGGGCAGCCCCAAGCAATTGGGGGAAATCCTGTTCGGGCAAATGGGCCTGAAAGGCGGCAAGAAAGGCAAATCGGGCGAATATTCGACCGACGTCACCGTGCTGGAACGTCTCGCCGATGATGGCGCGGAGATTGCCCGCAAGGTGCTGGACTGGCGGCAGCTTTCCAAGCTCAAATCGACCTATACGGACAGTTTGCAGGAACAGGTCAACCCGGTCACGGGCCGCGTCCACACCAGTTACAGCCTGACCGGCGCACAGACCGGGCGGCTTTCTTCCAACGACCCGAACCTGCAGAATATCCCGATCCGTACCGAAGTGGGGCGCCGCATTCGAGAGGCGTTTGTGGCGGAACCGGGCCATGTGCTGATGTCTGCTGATTACAGCCAGATCGAATTGCGGCTTGCCGCGCACATGGCCGATGTGCCCGCGCTCAAGGAAGCCTTTGCCAGAGGTGAGGATATCCACGCGCTGACCGCGATGGAATTGTTTGGCGAAGTGAACCGCGATACGCGCGGCAAGGCCAAGACCATCAACTTCTCCCTGCTCTATGGCATTTCGCGCTGGGGCCTTGCCGGGCGGTTGGGCATTTCGTCTGACGAAGCGCAGGCGATGATCGACCGCTATTTCGAGCGTTTCCCCGGCATCAACCAGTATATCAGCCGCACCCTGCAATCCGCGCGGGAAACGGGCTTCACCGAAACATTGTTCGGGCGCAAGACGCACTTCACGCGGATCACATCGCAGAACCAGACCGAACGGGCGGGCAGTGAGCGCGCGGCAATCAATGCGCCGATCCAGGGCACCAGTGCCGACATCATCAAACGCGCGATGGCACGGATGCTGCCGGCGCTGGCAGCGGCCGGCCTGCCCCATGTGCGGATGCTGCTGCAGGTGCATGACGAACTGGTGTTCGAACTGCCCGAAGGCGATGTGGCTGCGGCGTCGAAAGTGATCGAGGCCGTGATGGCTGATGCCGCCGAGCCGCTTGTGAAGCTGGATGTGCCGCTGGGCGTGGAAATCGGCACCGGCAAAAGCTGGGGAGCCGCGCATTGACGCAAGCAGCGGGGGAAGAACGCGATGATATCGCGGCCCTCGCCAAAGGGGGGCGCACGAATATTACCGGATTCTTCATCCGGCTGATTGCCCGCATTCCCTTTCTGATCGTGGGCGGGCAATGGTATGGGGCAGAGGCGCTCGGGCGGCTGGCCTATGCAATCGTGGTGGTGGAATTCGCGGCCCAGCTTTCCACGCTGGGCCTCAAGCGGGGGCTGGCGCTGCACCTTTCGGGCGATGGCAAGGAAAACGGCGCGTGGGACGGGCTGGTCGTCACCTTTGCCGCGACGCTGGTTCCCACCATCCTGCTGGTGCTGGTGCCCCGGATCATGTTTCCCAACAGCCAGATCAACGGGCTGGACAATCTGCTGCCGCTTGTCATCCCCGGCATTGCCGCGACCGATCTGATGCTGGCGGCGCTGGCATTCCGCTTTGATGTGGGGGCAACGGTGCGGGCCCGCGCGATTGTCGAACCCTGGACGATCAGCATCATTGCGTTCGCGCTTGCCTGGGTGACGCTGCGGGATGGCTTGCTGATTGCCTATACCGTGTCCGTCGCCGCCGCGCTGCTCACAGCAACGGTGCCTTTCCTCAAATCCTTCGGCCTGCCGCGAGACTGGAAACCCCATCCGGCAGAATTGTTCGCGCTTGCCCGCAAGAATGCGCCGCTCGCGGCGGCCGACGCCATCGAATGGGGATCGCGCCGGCTGGATCTGGCCATCCTCGGCCTGTTCGTTTCGGCCAAGACGGTGGGCATCTATTGGGTGGCGCAGCAGGTGGCGTCGCTGCCGCAAAAGCTGAAAAGCAGCTTTGAACCCGTGCTGGGCCCGGTCATCACGGGCAAACTGGCGCAGGGAGACAAGGCGGCAGTGGCACGGCAGATCAGTCAGGTCGGCTTCTGGATCATTGCCGCGCAGGCAGGCATTGCGCTGGCACTGGGCATTCCGGGGGAAGCGATCATGGGCCTGATGGGGCCGGATCGCGCTTTCGTTGGCGGCAATGGTGCGCTCGCCTTCCTGCTGCTGGCCGAAGTGGTCGCAGCGGTTGCGGTCGTCAGCGAAGCCGCGCTTGTCTATGTTGCGCGCCACCGCAATTTCCTGATTTCACTCGCCATGATTGCCGTGCAGGCGGCGCTCAGTTTCGCGATGATCGGCGCGGCGCGGCGGGCGGGCCTTTCCGAACTTTATCAGGCAGCGGCACCTGCGGCTGCGCTGGCCCTGTCGCTGGGGATCGCCTCGCTCGTCAAATCCCGGCTGGCTGCCCATGTGCTGGGGGCGTCCGTTTCGGTCTGGCGGCGCGCGCTGATTGTCGCGGCAACCGCAGCAGTGGCAACGGGCCTGCTCGCGATCCGCCTGCCGGAATGGGCAGAACTGGCAGTCGGTGTTCCGTCGATCCTTGGAGTCTATGCCGCGATTATCTGGAAATGGGGCTTTGGCGAGGAAGACCGGGTGCTGTTCCGCAAGGCCTAACGTTTGGGCGGCAGCGGGAAAAACGCCGAAGTCCGCGCCACATAATCGGCATAGCCGGGCCGGGTCTTGCGCATTCCGCGCTCCAGCATCGGCACGCCGGATAGCCGCGTAAGCAGCCAGGTGAGCAACAGCGGCCCGGGCAGGGCCCACCAGCCGGGGCTGGCGTCTGCCGCGATCAGATACAGGCCCCACCAGGTGCAGGCATCGCCGAAATAATTGGGGTGGCGGGTATAGCGCCACAGGCCGGTATCCAGCACCTTGCCCTTGTTGGCGGGGTCGGCGCGAAAGGCGTTTAGCTGCGCATCGCCAAAGGCTTCAAAGCCAATGCCGGCGATCGCCACCAGCGCACCGGCAATGCCAAGCGCCCCGATCGGCCCGCTGTCTATCTGGCCCAGTTGCACCGGCAGGCAGACGATGAAGAGCATCGGCCCCTGCATCGCAAACACCATGATCAGTGCGGCGACAGGCCAGCTCCAGCCCTTTGTCTCCATCGCATGGCCAAGGATCTTTTTGTAGCGCGGATCTTCGCCATGCGCGCGCCAGCGGCGGTAGAGATGCGTGGCAAGCCGCAGCCCCCAAAGGGCGCACAGCCCGGTAAGCAGCAGCTTGCGTCGCGGATCACCATCGGCCTGCGCATAGGAACTGACTGCCAGTATCACCATGCCGGCCGCCCAGAACGCGTCAATGAAACTCACGTCCCGGATGCGGATCGCGACGATCCACAACAGCATGACAACGCCCATGATGAGCGCAAAGTTGGTCAGCAGAAGCGTGCCGACCGAACCCATCGTTACCGTACCCGCGGCCCGCCAAAGGGAAGCGGCGGTGGCGGGCGACGGTCACGGCGGGGCATTTGCGCCTGATAGGCATGGCCGCAATGGGCGACGCAATAGGGGAAACCAGGGTTCACCTTGTCTCCGCAGAAATGAAAATCCGGTTCCCCCGGATGGCCCAGCGGCCATTTGCAGACCTTTTCGCTGAGATCGAGCAGGCTTGTCTTGCCCGCAATTTCGGGGCTGGGCTTGGCCGGAACCAGGCGGCGGGGCGGTGCCGGCGTGGCAGGCGGTGCCTGATCGCCCGGCCCCTGACGCAGGAACCCGCCCGGCCCGATGGAGCGCAGTTGCGCACCGGTGGGGGCGTTGGGGTTGGTCAGCATCGGCTGGGGGGCGTTGACGGGCGGCGCTGCGGCAGCCGCAGGACGGGGCGGCGGCGGGGCGGACGGCGCTGGCGCCACCGATGGCGCGGGGGCTGCCGCGACCGGCTTGGGCTTGGGCGCGGCTGCCTTTTTGGGTTCGGCGCTGCTGCCATCGCCGCTGTCACCACCCTTAACGGGGGAAGGGCGGGCCTGTAGATCAAGGCGGTGCGCCTTGCCGATCACGGCATTGCGGCTGACGCCACCAAGCTCTTCCGCGATCTGACTCGCGGTCATGCCTTTTTCCCACATGGTCTTGAGCTTGTCGATCCGCTCTTCGGTCCAGGACATGGATACCCCTTGATTCTTGTAACATGACTTGCCGTCACTGCCCGCAGCCGATAGGCGATCAGGGCATGAGCGGCGAGTCAGAAAATTTCCAATTGAGCGAACCCGGTGTTCCCGTGATCAAACGGGTAAACTGGGAAGGCTTGCGAACCCTCTATATCAAGGAGGTGCGCCGGTTTTTCAAGGTGCAGCTTCAAACGATATGGGCACCGGCCATCACCACGCTGATGTTTCTGGCGATATTTTCGGTTTCGATGGGCAAGATCCGCCCCAATGTGCTGGGTGTGCCCTTCCCGGATTTCATCGCGCCGGGGCTGATCATCATGGGCATGATGCAGAATGCCTTCGCCAATTCCAGCTTCTCGCTGCTGGTCGGCAAGATCCAGGGCACCATCGTTGATTATCTGATGCCGCCTCTGTCCGTCGGCGAAGTGCTGGCTGCACTGGTCGGCGGGGCCGTGACGCGCGCGGTGTGCGTCGGGCTTGCCGTTTGGGTGGCGATGCTGCTCTGGCCCGGCGTCCATGTGATGCCATCGCAGCCCTGGGCGATTGTCTGGTTCGGGCTGCTCGGGTCTTCGATGCTCGCGCTGCTCGGGGTGCTGACGTCCATCTGGGCGGAGAAGTTCGATCATGCGGCGGCTGTGACCAATTTCGTCGTCGCGCCGCTTTCGCTCCTTTCGGGCACTTTCTATTCCGTGGATCGCCTTGCGCCCACCTTCGCCGCGATCAGCCATGCCAATCCGTTTTTCTACGCGATTTCCGGCTTCCGCTATGGCTTTATCGGCGTGGCCGATTCGCCGGTCATTCTGGGATCGTTCGTGCTGCTGGGCGTCAATATCGTGTTGGGCGGGCTGTGTTACGGGCTGCTCAGAAGCGGGTGGAAGCTCAAGGCCTAGGGGAAAACCGGCCGCATTCCGGTGTTTGCCGATTTTCCGGCAAGCCGTTGATGTATCTATGAAAATCGGGAAAAGGTTACAAAAGGTTCCGCGACTTTTTGTGATTTGGCGGCAGTGGGATAGCCGCGCCAGCCAGCGGCAAAGGCAGATCACACCAAGCAGCAAGACGGGGAAAGGGTAAGCGCGGGTCATGTCATCAGGATAGGAGGTAAACTCCTATTTGTCAATAGGTATTTTCATCTTATCTGCCTGCGCCGACCGGGCTCGGCGCAACAGCCAGGCACCCGCGATCAGGGCCATGCCAATCCCCGCCACCGCCCACAGCCCCATGCCCGAAATCCGCCGCACCACGGCAATTGCATCGCCGCCAAACCGGTACCCGATCCCTGTGATCAGCACCGCCCAGATGGCCGCCGCGATCAGATTGAGCAGCACGAACAGTCGGGTGGGAATAGCGGACATGCCAATGGCAATGGGGCTGACCGTCCGCATGCCATAAATGAAGCGGAAGGCCAGGATGAAGGTGCGCGGATGCCGTTCCAGAAAATGCAGCGCGCGGATAAAGGCAGGGCGAGTCGTTTGCCGCACGATCCACGGTTTGTGCGACAGGCTTCGCGCCGCGCGGAACCAGAACTGGTCCACCATCGCTGATCCGCACGCCGCCGCCAGCATGGCCGCCCAGAGCGGAAAAACGCCGCGCGCGGCCAGCACGCCGCCCGTCAGCACCACGGCTTCGCCTTCAATGCCCGCGCCGAGGAAAATGGACAGCAGGCCATACCGGATGAGAAACTGTTCGATGCGGCGTCTCCATTGCGGGATAGCCTACCTGCCTGCGCGGTGACGGGGATTCAATCCGAAACGTCGGGCGATACAGGCAAGGCTTGAACCGCCCGGCCTTTTTCGCCATAGGCGGCGCGTCTTGTGACATGCGGGTGTAGCTCAATGGTAGAGCAGAAGCCTTCCAAGCTTACGACGAGGGTTCGATTCCCTTCACCCGCTCCAGACCTGCTTTAAGAGCGAACCCTTGATTCCTTTCACCCGCTCAAGATCTCCAACCGTTCTTTCACCGCTTCCTTACATTTGTGCGATAGGGACGCGGCATGAGTGATGCCCGTCCGCCCCGTCCGCGTTCCGCCGTCAGCACCGGTGTGGGTGTAGCGGGGTTGTGCGGGCTTGCCATCTGGATGGCAGTCGCGCTTTCGCAGGGGATGAACGGCCCTTATGCCGCGCTGATGAATGTTGCCTGTTGCGGCGTGCCGATGGTGCTCTGGTCGCTGCTGGTGGACAAGGTCCACCGCAATCCTTCTACCGGGATTGACTGGGATTCGCCGCCGCGCCGCGTGCGTGCCGTGCTGGATGTCTCGCTCACCAAGCTGGCAGGGCTCTGGGCCACATGGGCGCTGATTGCCGGGATTTACTGCATCGCCCGCTTCTATTGGCGGGGCAATTATCTGTTCGCGATGGAAATGTTTACCGCCGCTGCCGCGCCGCTGTTCGTCCTGTCCATTCCCTATGTCATCTGGCTTGACCGGCGGCTGAAGCTGCCAAAGGACGGGGCCTGGCATCTGGGCGCGCTGCTGATGGGGCAGGGGGGCTGGGAAGGGGCGGCGATTGCCCATCATCTGCGCAGTTGGGCCGTGAAGGGCTTTTTTCTGGCCTTCATGATTTCCATTGTGCCGCCCGGATTCCGCGATGTGCTCAACGCCGATTTCGGGCTGATCCAGACCAATCCGGTGGCGCTGGCGCAGTGGCTGATCACCCTGATGTTCGTGATCGATGTGGCTTTTGCCACCGTGGGTTATCTGCTGACGATGAAGCCGCTCGACGCGCATATCCGTTCGGCGACGCCCTATGCGGCGGGGTGGGCTGCGGCACTGATCTGTTATCCGCCCTTTATCCTGATGAACCCCGGCGGGCCGCTGGATTATCATCAGGCTTCGGCGGACTGGACATACTGGCTGCAGGGGCATCCGGCGGTGCTGGCGCTGACTGGCACCATTCTGGTGATCCTGACGGCCATCTATGCCTGGGCGACCGTGGCCTTCGGCCTGCGTTTTTCCAACCTCACAGACCGGGGAATCCTGACCCACGGGCCTTATGCCTTCACCAAGCATCCGGCCTATATGGCGAAAAACGCCTTCTGGTGGATTGCGGGCCTGCCGTTTCTCGTCACTTCGCACAGCCCGATAGACGCGATTCGCAACACCGCGCTGATGGCCGTGGTGAGCGGGATCTATTACTGGCGGGCAAAGACTGAGGAACGGCACCTTGCGCCCGATCCGGACTATCAGGCCTATGCCGCATGGATGGCGGAATATGGCCCGATTACAAGGCACCTGCGCTGGCCGCGCCGCAAGGTCGCTGGCGGAGCTCCGGTAGCAGCCGAGTGAGCGTCGCCCCTGTGCAGGCAGGGGCGACGGATTTAGAAACTCAGTTCGTCATAGACTTTGGAAAGATCGCCACCCCACGCGCCTTCATATTTTTCCAGCAACTGGTGCGCGGGAGACATGCCGCTGTCCACGATCTGGCGCAGCGGGTTGAGGAAGCCGCTTTCATTGTCGCCCATTGAATTGACCTGACCGCGCGCCGAAAGACCCGCACTGGCAATCTCGATCACCTGCTTGCCCAGATCCTGCATCGTCCGTCCGTCCGGCAGGCGGGTGCACAGCCCTTCGCGCGGCACGGCATCGCGGATGCGCTGGTGATCCTCGATTGACCAGTCCTTGACCAGATCCCACGCCGCATCCAGCGCCGTGCCATCATAGAGCAGGCCCACCCATAGCGCGGGCAGTGCGCAGATGCGGTTCCACGGGCCGCCATCGCTGCCCCGCATTTCGAGGAAGCTTTTCAGCCGCACTTCGGGGAAGGCTGTGGAAAGATGATCATTCCAGTCACCGATGGTCGGCTTTTCGCCTGGCATGACGGACAGGTTCCCGGCCAGGAAATCCTTGAAGTCCAGCCCGGCCGCATCGATATATTTTCCGTTTCGATAGACGAAATACATCGGCACATTCAGCATGTAATCGGCATAGCGTTCATAGCCGAAACCGTCTTCGAACACGAAGGGCAGCATGCCGGTGCGGTGCGGATCCGTGTCCGTCCAGATATGGCTGCGATAGCTGAGGAAGCCGTTGGCCTTGCCTTCGGTGAAGGGCGAATTGGCGAACAGCGCGGTTCCGAGCGGCTGGAGCGCCAGCGAGACGCGGAATTTTTTGACCATGTTCGCTTCGCTGCAATAATCCAGATTGGTCTGGATGGTGCAGGTGCGCAGCATCATATCCAGCCCCATTGATCCGACGCGGGGCATGTGATTGAGCATGATGCCATAGCGGCCCTTGGGCATGATCGGCAGTTCGGCGCGGGTTTTGTCGGGCCACATGCCCAGGCCCAGAAAGCCGAGGCCCAGTTCCTTGCCGACTTCCTTCACCTGTTTCAGGTGTCGCCCGGTTTCCGCGCAGGTCTGGTGGAGGTTTTCCAGCGGTGCGCCCGAAAGCTCCAACTGCCCTGCCGGTTCCAGACTGACAGTGCCGTCACTGCCTGCCAGCGCGATCACATTGCCGCCTTCCATCACCGGTTCCCAGCCATAGCGGGTCAGCGCCATCAGCAAGTCACGAATCCCGCCGGGTTCGTCATAGGAAGGGGCGCGGTGATCTGCCGTGCGATAGACGAACTTTTCGTGTTCGGTGCCAATCCGCCAGCGTTCGGGAGGCTTTTCGCCTTTGGAGAAAACGCTGATCAGGTCAGCGCGGGATTCGATCTGCGGGTCATCCTCACCGCTATCTGTTCTTGTGCTCATGAAGGTAGCCTTTAGGCATTTGGGTTGCGATTGGAAACGGTGTTTCGCATCGCCGACGCGCATGGTTACCCGACTTTAACCAGCTATTGGTAAGAGCCGCACCCAGACAGGGGTGAACGGGTTAGGTTTTGATGTTCCGGCGTATAATCCAGCTAGTGGCGCTAGCATCTTGCGGGGCGGTGTCTCCGGCTGTTGCCGCGTGTTCGGCGGCGAACCAGTACAATTTCAGCTTTGCCAACCAGACCACGGCGACGCTCAACTACGCCAGCAGCTATAACTATACCGCCACCAGCACGGCGCTTGGCAGCCAGAATTTCACTGTGTCCTTCACCACCAACGGCCTGTCCTCCACGGTTGTCGGCGGGTTTCAGATGCCCAATATCAGCAATATGGTGACAGACGGTGTGGCAGCGGCAAATCTGGCCGTTGGCGGCATCTTCACAGGCCGGACCACTGATGTATCCACCAATACACGGGTGATCGTCACCACATTCACCTTCGCGACCCCCATCCGCGATTTCACGATGCAAGTGAATGATATCGATTTTTCTGCCAACCAGTATCGTGACTGGCTTGAAGTGGACGGCATAAATGGGGCGAGCAATTATGATCCGTCGCTGACCACGCCTTTTGGCAACAACAACACCGTCGCAGGGCCGCATTCCGCCACCAATTCCACCATGCTGATTGGTGCCACGACCACGCCCCTCTCCCTCACCATTCGGCAGAGTGCAGGCACCGCAACCAGCGGCAACAATGCCAATAACGGCACGATCACTGCCAGTTTCGCCCAGCCGGTCACCAGCGTTCAGGTGCGCTACGGCAACTTTCCCTACACAACCGGCGAGAATACGACGGGGCAGCAGGCGATGGGTATCCAGTCGATCAGCTATTGCCCGATGCCCGGCATTTCGATTGCCAAGGCAGTCACGCCCTTTTCCACCACCGGCACGGATCCCAACCGTTTTAACATTCCCGGCGCGGACGTCATCTATTCGCTGACCGTCAGCAACTCCAATTCCAGCCCGGTTGATACCGGAACGATCATCCTGACAGACGCGCTGCCCGCGACAATGACCTTCTATAATGGTGACATTGATGACACCGGGCCGCTGACCACGAATTTCGATTTCACCGCGAACAGCAGCGGCCTGACCTTTGCGGCGGCCAACCTGACCTATTCGAACAATGGCGGCTCCAGCTATGCCTATGCGCCGGCGTCCGGATATGACACGGCGGTCAATGCCATCCGGCTCAACCCGCAAGGCGCGATGGCCGCCAATTCCAGCTTTGTGCTGAAATTCCGGATGCGGATCAAATAAGGCTCAGGCCCAGTCCCCGGCAGATGCCATCCACAGCGAAACAGCGGCGATCGTCGCCGTTTCCGCCCGCAGGATGCGCGGGCCAAGGCTGATCGGCACGGCCTGGGGCAGGGCGCGGATGGCGGCGCGCTCCTCATCATCAAAGCCGCCTTCGGGCCCGATCAGGATGGCGGCAGGCCCCGGTGGCGGCCGGAACGGATCGCCGCCCGCTTCGTCCGCAAAATACAAGGCGCGCTCCGCCGGCCAGTCGCGCAGCAAGGCAGGCAGCTTCACTGGCTCGTCAAGCGCGGGCAGGGTGGTGCGGCCGCACTGTTCGGCAGCCTCGATCATATGGGCGCGCAGCCGATCCAGATTGAGCCGTTCGATGATGGTCCGCCGGGTGATCACCGGGCGATAGCGCGCGACACCCAGTTCACACGCCTTTTCCGCCACCAGATCGATCCGCGCTTTCTTGATCGGGGCCGCGAGCAGCCAGAGATCCGGCACGGGTTCGATGTCCCGCAGCTTGCCACTGACACGCATCACAAGATCGCGCTTGCCGATGCTGTCCGCCACCCCCAGCCATTCGCCCGAAATTCCGTCGAACAGCTTGAGCGGATCGCCGGCCTTGAAGCGCATCACAGACAGCAGATAATGCGCTTGCGGCCCCTGCACGCGCAACGCCATGCCGTCGGCCAGTGGCGTTTCGACAAACAGGCGGGGGCAGCTTTGGGGTGGCCAGGCGGGCGTTGCGGGCATAATGGCTGCTAGCATGAATGCACCGCCAACGGAAATAGTGCCTGACAGCCAGCATCGCGGGATTGTTGCGCGTCTGCCCGATACCGTCCGCCCCTATGCGCTGCTGGCCCGGTTTGACCGGCCGATCGGCTGGTGGCTGCTGTACTGGCCCTGTGCGTGGGGCGTGCTGCTGGGCGGTGGCCTGCGCCAGCACTGGCCGCTGCTTCTGTGGATGTTGCTGGGTGCCATCGCCATGCGCGGGGCCGGGTGCGTCTATAACGACATTGTTGACCGCGATCTTGACCGCCAGGTGGAGCGCACAAGGCTGCGTCCCATTGCCAGCGGCGCGGTATCGCGCAAGGCAGCCTGGGTGTGGCTGGTGGCGCTTGCGCTGATCGGGCTGGTGGTGCTGTTCCAACTGCCGCCACTTGCCGCAATGATCGCGCTGGCCAGCCTTGCGCCGGTTGCGGCATACCCCTTCATGAAGCGGATCACCTGGTGGCCGCAGGCATGGCTTGGGCTTGTTTTTTCCTGGGGCGCACTGGTCGGGTGGAGCGCAGTGACGGGAAATGCCGCTGCGCCCATGTTCCTGCTTTACGGCGGCAGCATTGCCTGGGTGATCGGTTACGACACAATCTATGCCCTGCAAGACCGGGAGGATGATGCCTTGATCGGGGTGCGTTCCTCCGCCTTGCGCATGGGAGCGCACGTGCGGCCGGGGGTGTTCACGTTCTACGCTCTGGCGCTGGCGTGCTGGGCCGGGGCGTTCTGGATGCTGCGGCCACAGGCGCTGGTGCTGGCCGCGCTACTGCCTGTCGCCAGCCATTTCCTCTGGCAGATCCTGTCGCTCACGCCCGATGATGGGGGTGATGCGCTGACGAAATTCCGTTCGAACCGCTTTGCCGGATTGCTGATGGCGCTGGCCTGCCTGATCGTCGGGGCATCAGTGTAGAGGAACGGGCTGGCGTCCGGTGATTTTCGTTTCCATTGACTCTATTCTATATTAGAATCAGTTGACGGAGAGAATCGGGAAGGGGCTGACAATGGATTTCCTTGGTTTTCTGAAATATGGCGGCTTGGGTTTAGCTGCGATGATCTGTGTCATCGTCCTGTTCTACAATGCTGCTAATCTGAATAAATTGGTTAAGGAAGCGGAACCCGAACGTATCGAGAAAGCGAAACCTTTGCTTTTGATGCAAATGGCCATTTCTCTGGTCGGACTGATTGCGGTGGGCGGCGGCGCGATGGTAATCGCCTATTTTGAAATCGGATCGCGCCATTGTGCAGAGATTACACTCGATCCGCGAGATTCGATCCAATCCTTGACCGGAAACGGGTTCGCCGAGATTTTGATCGATGAGCAGCCATTTGACCGCAAGTCCCGGAATATCCTGATTTCGGGTGTCTCGGGCCGGGAACGCAAGATCAACATCAACATTGAACCCTATGTGCTGAGACGACTGACCGCCGCGGCAAAGGCCGATGCGACGATCATCCCGCTGAGCGAAACGTCCGGCTTGGCAGAGCCGGGTAGCTAGGAGCGTTAGATGGGCAAGTTCCTTATCTTTTGTGTCGCTATAGGGCTTTCGCTTCAGAGCTATGCGGCGCAGGCGCAGACGGATCCGGTCGCGCGCGCCAAGACCCTGCGTTATGCCGGGCAGCTTGATCAGGCGGAATCGGTGCTGGCGGGCGTCCTCAAGACAAATCCCAACCATTATCTGGCGAACTATAATATGGGGCTGGTCTATGAAGCACGGGCGCAAAGGGTAGCGCCGGGTATCGCAAAGAACGCGGCACTCGCCACCTCAGCGCAGTGGATGGAAAAGGCTTTGGCCATCCGGGTGAAAACAAATGAACCGGAATTCACCATCTACAACACGCTGGGCTATGTGTATCTCCAGCAGAACAATCTGATCGGTGCGGATCGCGTGCTCAATCAGGGGCTTCCCTATGCCAACCGGCTGACACCGGCATCGCGCGCCAAGCTCTACAATAATCTTGGCTATCTACAGGCGCGCAAGGGGGATCGGGCCGGGTCCATCCGGTATTTCAACATGGCTTCGTCTGTCGGCGCGACGCCATCCCAGACTGTGGCAACCACGAACGCGCGCAACCTCAAATCCGTCAAATAGTCGCGCCGTGCTTTGACCTTCGCGCAGGCTTTGCCTAAGCGCAAACCATGCTGACACCTGAACAAGCCAAAGACCGTGCCGTTGATCTTGTCACCCGCGCGCGCCGCGCCGGGGCGGATGCCTCTGATGTTGTCTATTCCGGCAATGCCTCCACGGATGTGCAGATGCGGCTGGGGGCGCTTGAGGATGTTCAGCGGTCTGAAGGTGAAGCCATCGGCCTGCGCGTGTTCATCGGAAAACGGTCTGCCAGCGCTTCCACGTCAGACTTTTCGCCCGCCGCACTGATTGCGCTGGCAGAGCGGGTCGTGGCGATGGCGGGGCAGGCGCCCGAGGACGCCTGGGCCGGGCTGGCCCCGGTCAAAATGCTGATGACGGACGCGCCTTTGTCACTTGATCTGGAAGACCGCACCGACCCCGCACCGGAATCGATGCGGGAACGCGCGCTGATTGCCGAGGATGCGGCGCGTTCCGTGCGCGGGGTCACCAACAGCGAAGGCGCAGGCGTCAGCGCGGGTCGCGCGGTGATGGCGCTTGCCACCAGCCACGGCTTTGTCGGGGGTTATGGCGGCAGCAGCCATTCGGTTTCGGCCAGCGTGCTGGCGGGCGAAGGCGGCGGGATGGAGCGTGACTATGCGCACCATTCGGCCCGCTATCTGAAGGATCTGGAAGATTCCGCCGCGATCGGGCGTGAAGCGGGGGAGCGCGCGGTGATGCGGCTCAACCCGGCCAAGCTGAAAAGCGGGGCGATGCCTGTGGTGTTCGATCCGCGCGCCGGATCCAGCCTGATCGGCCATCTGGCGGGTGCCATTCTCGGCAGTGGCATCGCCCGCAAGACAAGTTTCCTGCTCGACCGGCTGGGGGAACAGGTATTTGCCAGCGGCATTACCATTGTCGATGATCCCCACCGGATGCGCGGGCTTCGTTCGCGCCCCTTCGATGGCGAAGGGCTGGCCACGGAACGCCGCAACCTGATCGAGGATGGCGTGCTGACCGGCTGGCTGATGGAATCAGCCTCGGCCCGGCAACTTGGCCTCAAACCCACTGGCCATGCCTCACGCGGGGTGAGCGGCGCGCCAGGGGCCGGGACGAGCAACCTGCATATGGAACCGGGCGATGTTTCGCCCGCTGATCTGATGGCCGACATAAAGTCCGGCTTTTACGTGACGGAGCTGATCGGCATGGGCGTGAACGGCCTGACCGGGGATTACAGTCGGGGCGCTTCGGGCTTTGTGATCGAGGATGGCGAGCTGCGCGGGGCGGTGTCCGAAGTGACAATTGCGGGCAATCTCAAGGATATGTTTGCCGCGCTTGTGCCTGCTAATGATCTCCAGTTCCGCTATGGAACCAATGTGCCGACGATCCGGATTGACGGGATGATGCTCGCCGGTGACTGATCCGCGCCTTGACCTTCTGAGCGAGATCGCGCGCGAGGCAGGGCTGCTCGCCATGACCAAATGGCGTGGCGATTTCGAGCAATGGGACAAATCTCCCGGCAACCCGGTGAGCGAGGTTGATCTGGCGGTTGACCAGTTGCTCAAAGACCGGCTCCGCAAGCTTGATCCTCATGCGGGCTGGCTGTCCGAAGAAACCGCCGACAATGCCGAACGCCTGATGCGGACGCGGGTGTGGGTGGTCGATCCGATTGACGGCACCCGGGATTTTGTGCGCGGGCGGCGCGGCTGGGCCGTCTCCATCGCGCTGGTGGAAGGCGGACGGCCCTTGCTGGGTGTGCTTGATGCCCCGGCGCGGGATGAGCATTGGCGGGCGGCCACGGGCGGCGGGGCAGAGCGCAACGGCCTGGCCATCAGTGCCAGCACCCGCGCCATGCTTTCGGGTGCGCGGGTGCCGGCAGACGCGTTGCCGAAGGTTGATACTGATCTGGTGATTGTGGAAAAACCCAACAGCATCGCGCTGCGCATGGCAATGGTGGCGGCGGACGAAGCCGATCTGGTCGCCAGCATCCGCTGGGGCTTCGAATGGGATATCGCCGCCGCCGCGCTGATCGCGCAGGAGGCCGGGGCGAAGGTGACGGACGCGTTGGGCGGCACGCTGCGCTACAATTCCACCAGGGGCGAAGCGTTCGGCGTACTGGCCACCAGCCCGGGCATTCATGCAGCGGCTGTCGAACGGCTTGCCGAGCGGGCCAGCACAGCGATTGTCCGGTGATTGGCTTTCGGGGCTGAAACGGCTATATCTTGCTTATGGCATCGCTTGCAGAGAGTAATCCGAACCGGAAGGCAGAGATTTCGTCCAACCCCAATATCATGGGGGGGCAGCCCTGCATTGCGGGGACTCGCGTTCCGGTTGAAACGATCCTCGCCTATCTGAATGCGGGCGAGACTGCGTATGACATATATGATGACCTCGTGACGTTGCCCCTGGGATCCATCGAGGCAGCTATTGAATGGGCCCAAATCAATGGACGCGCCGTACTGCTTCCTGTTCGACGAATGTATGACACCGACGCTGCGGAGCGTCGCGAAAGAATTCGGTCACTTCGGTCTTCATGTTGATGATCTGAAGCGGGGTGGCGAGTCAGACGCGGCTCTGGCGTTTCTGGCCCGCGACCGGGACTATGTGATGGTCACCAACAACAAGACTGATTTTCTCCGTGTGTACAAACAGTTTGAACTTCATGCGGGCTTGATCGTGGTTTTGCCCAGCGTCGCCAGGGCGATGCAACGCGCATTGTTTGCGGAAGTCTTGCAGGCGTTGCGCGCGCGACCTGATATCGTCAACACGCTGGTTGAAGTGGATGGAGACGGCAATGTCACCTTCACCGATTGGCCGCCCCTTCTCTCGAACACGCCGGACATATGAACGATCCCACTACACTCAACCGCCTTTATGGCCGTCAGACCGGGCACAAGCTCCGTATCGGGCAGGCGGCGCTTGTCGAGGAACTTCTGCCACAGTTGGACGTGCCGGACGGGCCGCTGGATGCCCTCTCGCTGTTTGGCGATGAACGCCCGCTGGAACTGGAGATCGGTTTTGGCGCGGGCGAGCATCTGGCCGCGCAGGCCGCGATGCGACCGGATCATGGCTTTATCGGCTGCGAGCCCTTTCTGAACGGGGTGGTCGGCGCGCTTCAGCATATCCGCGATGGCGGCCTGGCCAATGTCCGCCTGCATATGGGTGACGCGCTTGATGTGCTGGCGCGGTTGCCCGATGCCTCGCTTGACCGTGTCTATCTGCTCCACCCCGATCCCTGGCCCAAGGCACGGCACGCGAAGCGGCGGATGATGAACCCGGGCCCGATTGACCGGATCGCCGCCAAGCTGAAACCCGGCGGCGAATTCCGCTTTGGCACTGATCACGCCATTTATCTGCGCTGGGCGCTGATGCAGATGAACGCACGCCGGGATTTCGCCTGGCAGATTGCGGAGGCGCGCGATTTTCAGGACCGCCCCGATGGCTGGCCCGAAACCCGCTACGAACGCAAGGCGCGCACGGTGTACGGACATGAGGTGTGGTATTTCCGATATCTGAGGGTGTGACTGTCGCCGTAATTCCTCGCGCGCGGCCCTTCTTGTCAGACATCCCTTGGATCGAACAACTCGTCGCGAAGGGTCGGCAATCCGCGGGGTATCAGGGAACCGAACCGCGCCTGCCGGGTTCTGGCCATTATCCGCAACAAAGGAGAAGATCATGAATCAGGAAACCGCAACGCGCAGCGAAACATCCCATCTTATCGCATCCGACAGAGTGGAAGGCACTGTTGTTTACAACCGGCAGGGAGAGCGGCTTGGATCGATCGACAATTTCATGGTCAACAAGCGTTCCGGCAAAGTGGCCTATGCCGTGCTTCGCTCCGGCGGGTTGTTCGGCATGGGCGGCGATCACTATCCGCTGCCTTGGGACACGCTCGATTATGATCCGGCGCAAGGTGGATATGTGGTGGATCGGGACGCCGCGGAGCTCGAAAAGGCACCGCGTTATGCCAAGGACGAAGAACCGGAGTATGACAGCAAATATGGCCAGGAAGTCTACGGCTATTATGGGTTGAACTATCCGGCATGATGTGATCGGACAGAGGCAAAATTACCGGCAGGCGGGCTGAAAAGTCCGCCTGTTTTTTTTGGTTGGCGTGGAATTTGGCTCGGCATGTCACGGTCAAATGGCTGCTGGACTCCTTGCCGGTCCGTCGGCATCCTTGGTTCCGGAGACTTCCGGGAGACTTGCCATGTCGCTTGCCGCTGCCACACCCGTCACCTTCGTCATCACGCGCGATCGCAAGGTGGCCGAAGCCTTTTACGGAGAGACGCTGGGCCTGCCCCGGCTGCCCGGCGATGATTTTGCCGCAGTCTATGATCTGGCGGGCGTACCGCTGCGCCTCACCGAAGTTCCCGATCACGCACCAGCGCCCCATCCGGTGCTCGGCTGGCAGGTGGCCGATATTGTCGGCACGGTGGAGGCACTGACGGCCAGAGGCGTCGCTTTCACCATCTATCCCGGCATGGGGCAGGACGCGCTCGGCATATGGACAGCGCCGGATGGCGTGGCAAAAGTGGCATTCTTCAGTGATCCGGACGGAAACGGGCTGAGTTTGACGCAGGGCTAGGGCGGTCCTTCCTAACGTCCGTTCAGCCCGTCAGCCATCGGGGCATGCCATTCCGCATGCAACCAGAGACGGTGCTCTGATCCCGGATATGTCGGTGCGGGTGCTGCAAACCGGCTGATTTCCCCTGCACCGCTAGTGAGCCATAGCCGACTGGCGCTTGCCGGCGGCGCGTGGTGCCTAGCACATCATCGAACCTAAGCTGCCGCACCATCGCCGCGCGCAGCGCGAATGCGAGCGCGTTCGGGGTCAAAATGCATCGCGCCGAAATTTCACGAGTCCAAGAATTAAACTTAGCGTCCAACCAAAAGTGGCGAAAATCTAATAAAATTTGTGAATAGTTGAAGCAAATTCTGGCATGTACTTGCCGCAAGTATTAATAATAATCATTTAACTTGACATTTTTGTGCACGAAATATTATTTTTGATAAGTAGATGAGAGAATAGTAAAGTTTATTTAAATTAATTAAACTGTTAAGATAATTCTGTCGCTGCAATTCCACTGTAATTCAAGGAATTGGGTATGAGTTTTGCGACAACTTCCCGCGAGGCTTGGCGCGCTGACGACAGTATAGGAGGGTGGGCACGAGCCACCGCCAAGGATGCTATCCTGGCATTGGCCGGCATCAGGTGGGAAGGCAGGGCGCGCCGTTCCGGCATACGTTGCTTCTACAGCCACGCCGTGTTTCCTGACAATGTCGAGGCATTTGAATGGTTCGTGCAGTTCCTGCGCAATCGCGGCGATATTATTGATACGGCGGGGCTGAATGCGTTGGCATCTTCGGAAATAGGTCGAGCGGGGAAAAAGGATCGCTATTTTCACCTCTCGTTCGACGACGGCTTTGCCAATGTTTACGAGACTGGCGGTCTGATACTTGAAAGAAACAATATTCCCTATACGTTGTTCATCCCGACTGACTTGATAGAAGCAAGCGAGCAACGCATTGCGGAATATTTCCGGACGATGACTTCCTATCGTGCACCAGTACGGACGATGAGCTGGGCGCAAGTCACAGAGGCTGCGGCTTCGGGGCTTGCCGAGATTGGCTGCCACACGCGATCACATGCGCGGTTGTGTGAAATTTCGAACGATGAAGCGGCGCTGGCCAATGAAGTTGGCGGCGCGAAGGCCGTTATCGAGGCGGCAACCGGATCTGCCTGCACGGCCTTTGCATGGCCCTATGGAACAAGAGCGGATATCGACGCCACCAGCCTTTCGGCGATCCGGGAGGCGGGCTTCTCCAGTTGCTTCAGTGCGGTGCGCGGGCAAGTCACTCCCGGTGAAACCGACATGTTTTTCATTCCCCGCCACCAGGTTGAATTTCACTGGCGACCTTCTGCGCTGAGAGCCTGGGCGAACGGGTTTGGCGAATGATGACCGCGCTGCGGATTGCCGTGCTGATCAGCGGTCCGGTCGGCACTACCTAAATAATGTTGCGAAACAGCCGAATGTCCTGAAGTCAGGGAAGGATATGCGGGATTTCCGGACCGTCCCATAGCGGTGTGTCATACTGAACGCTGTCCGCGCATGCCGTTCGTGGCTCAGTTTGACATTGGGCGTTCGCCAGCCATTGTCATTCCGGCGAAGGCCGGCATCTCGCTGGCTGTCTCGGGCAGAGTGTCAACCGGGAAAGAGCGATTCCCGCTGCCACCGGAATGACAGATGCAGGACGCGTGAACTTCAGACTGAGGCACTATCCAAATGCCGCGGCATTTGACACCAACCCCCCCGCATCCTATATCCCACTCATCCAGCAACCCTCCGGGACATGGCTCGTTTTGCGCGACGGGCCTGAAGAATGGGAGGATTGCAGGCTTTCAGACTGCGTAAAGCTGCCGATTCCAGCGATGGAATCGCGCGGCTTTTCGTCGTTTGGCGCGCCCTGATTCTGACACGAAGGCGAGATTTTCACACATGGCAAGCACCCCCGTGATGGCGAGCGCGAAAAAGCGCATCCGCAAGATGTTCGGCAACATCCACGAAGTGACGGCGATGCCGAACCTGATCCAGGTTCAGCGCGAATCCTATGAACAGTTCCTGCGTTCCGATCCGTCGATCGGCTATGTATCGGGGCTGGAAAAGACGCTGCGCTCGGTCTTCCCGATCCGCGATTTCGCGGGCACGTCCGAACTGGATTTCGTCAATTACGAACTGGAAGATCCCAAGTTCGATACTGAAGAGTGCCGTCAGCGCGGGATCACCTATGCTGCGCCGATGAAGGTGACGCTGCGCCTGATCGTCTTTGAAGTCGATACCGAAACCGAAACCCGCTCCGTGCTCGATATCAAGGAGCAGGATGTGTACATGGGCGATATGCCGCTCATGACGCATAACGGCACGTTCATCATCAATGGCACCGAACGCGTGATCGTGTCGCAGATGCACCGCTCGCCTGGTGTGCTGTTCGATCATGATCGCGGCAAGACGCACTCTTCGGGCAAATATCTCTTTGCGGCGCGGGTTATCCCGTATCGCGGTTCGTGGCTCGATTTCGAATTCGACGCCAAGGATATTGTGAACGTCCGTATTGACCGCAAGCGCAAGCTGCCGGTCACCGCGCTGCTGTTTGCGCTGGGCCTGTCGAGCGAGGAAATCCTTTCTACCTTCTACAACACCGTCACCTATGTGCGCGGCGATGGCGGCTGGAAGATTCCGTATGTGTCGGAAAACTGGCGCGGCCAGAAGCCAACCTTTGATGTGGTGGACGGCAAGTCGGGCGAAGTTGTGTTCCCCGCCGGCCAGAAAATCTCTCCGCGCGCTGCCACCAAGGCGGGCAAGGACGGGCTGGAAATGCTGCTGATCCCGACCGAAGAAATCTTCGGCCGCTATTCAGCGCTTGACCTGATCAACGAATCCACCGGTGAAATCTATATCGAAGCGGGCGAGGAAGTGGCCGCTGAAAATCTGGAAAAGCTGGACAAGGCAGGCGTGGACCGGATCGAAACGCTGGATATCGATCACGTCAACACCGGCCCCTGGATCCGCAACACGCTGAAGGTCGATAAGTCCGAAGATCGCGATATGGCGCTGGATGCCATTTACCGCGTGATGCGCCCTGGCGAACCGCCGACGCGCGAAACGGCGGAATCGCTGTTCTCCGGCCTGTTCTTTGATGCGGATCGTTATGACCTGTCCGCCGTGGGCCGTGTGAAGCTCAACATGCGGTTGCAGCTTGATGCGCCCGATGATCACACCACGCTGCGTACTGAAGATATTCTCGCGGTCGTGAAGACGCTGGTCGGCCTCAAGGACGGCAAGGGCGAAATCGACGATATCGACAATCTCGGCAACCGCCGCGTGCGTTCGGTGGGTGAGCTTCTGGAAAACCAGTATCGCGTCGGCCTGCTCCGCATGGAGCGCGCCGTGAAGGAGCGCATGTCTTCGGTTGATGTGTCAACCGTGATGCCCAACGACATGATCAACGCCAAGCCGGCGGTGGCGGCGGTGCGCGAATTCTTCGGCTCCTCGCAGCTCTCGCAGTTCATGGATCAGACCAACCCGCTGTCTGAAGTGACGCACAAGCGTCGCGTCTCGGCGCTCGGGCCGGGCGGTTTGACCCGCGAACGCGCAGGTTTTGAGGTCCGCGACGTTCACCCGACCCATTATGGCCGTATCTGCCCGATTGAAACGCCCGAAGGCCCGAACATCGGCCTGATCAACTCGCTGGCCTCGTTCAGCCGGGTCAACAAATATGGCTTTATCGAAACGCCGTATCGCAAGGTTATCGATCACAAGGTGACCAATGACTTTGTCTATCTCTCCGCGATGGAAGAAGCCAAGAACGTCATCGCGCAGGCCAACGCCGAACTCAACAAGGATGGCAGCTTTGCCGAAGACGTGATTTCGTCACGCGAGGCGGGTGAATTCCTGATCGCGCCGCGCGAACGTATCACGCTGATGGACGTCAGCCCCAAGCAGCTCGTGTCGGTTGCGGCGTCGCTTATTCCGTTCCTGGAAAATGATGACGCCAACCGCGCGCTGATGGGATCGAACATGCAGCGTCAGGCCGTGCCTCTGGTACGCGCCGAAGCGCCGTTTGTCGGCACGGGCATGGAAGAAACCGTGGCCCGGGATTCGGGCGCGGCGATTGCCGCCAAGCGTGGCGGCATTGTCGATCAGGTGGACGCCACCCGCATCGTCATCCGCGCCACGGGCACGGTGGAAGCCGGCCAGTCGGGCGTGGACATTTACACGCTGCAAAAGTTCCAGCGTTCCAACCAGAACACCTGCATCAACCAGCGTCCGCTGGTGAAGGTGGGGGATCCGATCGAACCCGGCCAGATCATTGCTGACGGCCCTTCGACCGAACTGGGCGAACTGGCGCTGGGGCGGAACACGCTTGTCGCGTTCATGCCGTGGAACGGCTATAATTATGAGGATTCCATTCTCATTTCCGAACGCATCGTGAAGGATGACGTCTTCACCTCGATCCATATTGAGGAATTCGAAGTCATGGCGCGCGATACCAAGCTTGGGCCCGAAGACATTACCCGCGATATTCCCAATGTTGGTGAGGAAGCGCTGCGCAACCTCGACGAAGCGGGCATTGTGTACATTGGTGCCGAAGTCGAACCGGGCGATATCCTCGCAGGCAAGATCACGCCCAAGGGTGAAAGCCCGATGACGCCGGAAGAAAAGCTGCTGCGCGCCATTTTCGGCGAAAAGGCGTCGGACGTGCGCGATACGTCACTGCGTCTGCCGCCGGGTGTGGCGGGCACGGTCGTCGAAGTCCGCGTGTTCAACCGTCACGGTATCGACATTGATGACCGTACCCGTGCCATTCAGGCCGAAACCAAGGAACGCCTTGGCAAGGACCGTGATGACGAACGCACCATTCTCAACCGCGCCACCTGGTCGCGTCTGCGCGAAATGCTGATCGGGCAGGTCGTGACGGCCGCGCCCAAGACGCTGAAAAAGGGTTCGGTGATCGATGAAGCCGCCCTGGCTGAAGTCGAAACGCATGAATGGTGGAAGATTGCGGTGCAGGACGATGCCCGCCAGGCTGATCTGGAAGCGATCAAGGTGCAGTATGACGATGCCGTCAAGCTGATCAACGCCAAGTATGAAGATCGCGTCGAGAAGGTGGAGCGTGGTGACGATCTGGCACCCGGCGTGCTCAAGATGGTCAAGGTCTTTGTCGCGGTGAAGCGCAAGCTGCAGCCGGGTGACAAGATGGCAGGCCGCCACGGCAACAAGGGGGTTATCTCCCGCATCCTGCCAGTGGAAGACATGCCTTTCCTGGAAGACGGAACGCCAGTGGATATCGTGCTGAACCCGTTGGGCGTGCCAAGCCGCATGAACGTCGGGCAGATTTTCGAAACCCATCTGGGCTGGGCCGCACGCGGTCTGGGCCAGCAGATCACGCAGGCGCTTGAAGCCTGGCGCGATGGCGGTGGCGAAGCTGCGGGCACCCCGCCCGAAGCTGTCCGTGAACGCCTGAAGATCGTCTATGGCGAGAAATACGCGGCGGAAATCGCCGGGCGCAGCGATAGCGACATTGTCGAGCTCGCAGGCCTGCTGAAGAACGGTGTGCCAATGGCAACACCGGTATTCGATGGTGCGCGTGAAAAGGATGTGTCCGAAATGCTCACACTGGCCGGGCTCGATACATCGGGCCAGGTGACGCTGTATGACGGACGCACCGGTACGGCGTTCGACCGGCAGGTGACAGTGGGCTATATCTACATGCTCAAGCTGCATCACCTTGTGGATGACAAGATCCACGCGCGTTCCATCGGGCCCTATTCGCTCGTCACGCAGCAGCCGCTGGGCGGCAAGGCCCAGTTCGGCGGACAGCGTTTCGGGGAAATGGAAGTCTGGGCGCTTCAGGCGTACGGGGCTGCCTATACCCTTCAGGAAATGCTGACGGTGAAGTCCGATGACGTTGTTGGCCGTACCAAGGTGTACGAAGCGATCGTCAAGGGCGATGATACGTTCGAAGCCGGCATTCCCGAAAGCTTCAACGTGCTCGTCAAGGAAATGCGCTCGCTGGGTCTCAACGTCGATCTCACGTCGATTGTCGACAAGAATGACGATGATGACGGGCTTGCGATCGCGGCTGAATGATCCTGGCCGTCCATCCTGAGTAGCCGTTGAGCTTGTCGAAACGGCGTAGCGAAGGACCCTTCGCTACGGGCCTTCGACAAGCTCAGTCCCTACTCAGCACGAACGGGATTTATTCACCGAAACCCGTGCATCCGCCGGGACCATTGGAAGGCGATGACCGC
>JANOAJ010000014.1:0-5298 GCA_031411035.1 Sphingomonadales bacterium | reverse complement strand
CTCGCCAATGATGAAGTGACGCCCAATATCATGCGCTGGCTGCGCGCCATTTATCGCCGCCCGGCAACGCGCGCCTGCTGGAAACTGGGGCGCACCCAGATGGCCAGCCGCGTCGAGATACTGGAGCAGGACTATATCCCGCCACGGGCCGAGTCCGAAGGCATTGCGAGCGGAGTACGGTGAGCATGAGCAACATGATCCTCTATCACGGTGAACCCAACGGCCCCTCGCTTGCGGTGCTGGCAGCCCTTGGCGAAAGCGGCGTTGTCGCCGATTGCCGGTCAATCGACCTGCTGGCGGGGGAGCGCCACAGCCTTCCGGGTGTCACTGAACCGGTTGCCCGCAATATGGGCGTGGAAGGCGAAGGCCCGGTGCTGGTGATCGACGGCGAAGCGATGACGGAAAGCGTGTTCATCGCGCAGTTCCTTGATGAAAGCGGGGCAGGCACACTCCAGCCGAAAGATGCCTATGCTCACTGGCAAATGCTGATGTGGTGCCGCCGCATCACCGAACGCTGCGCGCCTGCGGCGGACTTTCTTGGGTGCCAGGCCAATGCACAGCCTGTGCTTTCGGCGCTGGATGGCGCGCGTTTCGCTGCGCTTTCGGACACTATTGCCAGTGAGGATCTGCGTGCGCGCTGGTTCGCCGTGCGGGCAGGGGACTTTCCCGATGCCCAGATTGAGGACAGCCGCACCAAGGTGCGCGATGCGGTGAAACTGGTTGATGATCAGCTTGCCGACGGGCGGGACTGGCTGATGGGCGATTTCACACTGGCGGATCTGGAAACCTATGGCTGGCTGGTCGGCATGCCGGGCCTTGTGCCTGATGCCTTTGAAGGCAAGGGCCGGGCCACTGCCTGGATGGAACGCGTCCGCGCGCGTCCTTCGGTGCAGGCTGCCCTTGCCAGGGCGAAAAGCCCCAACCCGGAAACTGCCTGGGCGCCGGGGCCTGAAATCAACCGGTGGGGATGACCTGATATGAGAGCCATAGACTATTTCGACCGGGGGCATGATCTGAACCCGGCACGCGCGGCTGTGGTGGATACCGCGTCGGGCCTGTCGCTCAGCTTTGCTGAGGTAAAGGCGCTGTCCGAACGGATTGCGGCTGCCATGCAGAAGGGCGGCTTCCAGAATCAGGATCTGGCGGCGCTTTATGGCCCCAATGGCGCGATGATCCTTGTTGTGCTGCTCGCCATATGGCGGGCGAACGGCAAATGGATTCCCGTCAACACGCGCAACGCGATTGATGCCAATGCGGGCTATATCAACTATGTGCGCTGCCAGTGGATGTTCTATCATTCCAGCCTGGCGCACGAAGTGGCGGAACTGCGCGCGCAGTGCCCGACGCTCACAAAGTTTGTCTGTATAGACAAACCGCTGGGGGATGATGCTTCGCTTGACCAGTTCATGGATGGCGTCAGCGCGTCAGACTTTGTTGAGCCGGAAATCGATGCGTTCGGCAACATGATGGAAATGGTCGGCATCTTTCCCACTGGCGGCACAACCGGCCCGTCCAAGGGCGCGAATGTCACCAATCTGGGCTGGGGGACGATGATCGAAACCGCAGCGGACGCGATGGGCGGGCGCACGGACAATCCGGTGGCGCTGGTATCCGCCCCGATCACGCATGCGGCGGGCCCCATCTCGCTTTCGACGATGAGCTTCGGGGCGACGCAGATCATCCTGCCGGGATTTGATGCGGAAAAGGTATTGCGCACGATCAGCCAGTATCGCGTCAGCCACATGTATCTGCCGCCAACCGCGCTTTATCAGTTGCTCGCGTCGCCCGAGATTGGCGATCATGACTATTCCAGCCTGCGCATCTTCATTCTGGTCGGCTCGCCCTGTTCGCCGGAGAAATTGCGGCTGGCGGTGGAAACGTTCGGGCCGTGCATGTGCCAAAGCTATGGTCAGGTCGAATGCCCGATGATCGTCGCCTGGTTTCCGCCCGAAGATGTCGCGCGATTCGCGAAGGATGCGCCGGAAAAGCTGGCCGCTTGCGGCAAGGTCAGCCGGTCGGTGCAAGTCGCGCTGCTTGATGATGACGGCCATCAGGTGCCGCTGGGCGAAAGCGGGGAAATCTGCGCGCGCGGGGTGCTTGTCTCGCATTCCTATTTCGAAAAGCCCGAAGAAACGGCTGAGGTGCGCAAGTTTGGCTGGCACCATACCGGGGACGTCGGGAAATTTGATAGGGATGGCTATCTCTACATCGTTGATCGCAAGAAGGACATGGTGGTGTCGGGCGGGTTCAACGTCTTCACCACCGAAGTCGAAGCTGCGATTACAGAGCTTGCCCAGGTTCGTGAGTGTGCCGTGATCGGCATCCCGCACGAAAAATGGGGGGAGCAGGTGCACGCCATCGTTGTTGCCGACGATATTGACGCTACGGAAATCATGTCCCACGCCAAAGCACGGCTGGGCAGTGTTAAAGCCCCGAAATCAGTGCAATTTATTGACTCGATTCCGCGCACGGCAGCGGGCAAGATGGACAAGAAGGCGCTGCGTGTGCAGCACTGGGGTGAGAATGCGCGCATGGTGAACTAGGCCGGCGCGGGGAGAGGGATTGCGGAATGAAGATGAAGTTTGTGCTCGGCCTGTCGGCGCTGGCGTTGCTCGTATCGTGCCAGAAGGGATTTGATCCCAGTGGCCCCGCCGCCGTTACCACCGAACGGTTGCTGAAGGCGGATGCGGACGGAGCAAACTGGCTGTCCTATGGGCGCACGCATGACGAGCAGCGCTTCAGCCCTCTCGAACTGGTCAATGAAGGTAACGTCTCGCAACTGGGTCTGACCTGGTCATCCGATATGGATACGGGGCGTGGGCAGGAAGCCACGCCCATCGTCGTTGATGGCGTGATGTATGTTTCAACCGCGTGGAGCATGGTGAAAGCCTATGATGCCGCAACCGGCAAGCCGCTGTGGCAGTTTGATCCGCAAGTGCCGCGCGATACTTTGGTCAAGGTTTGCTGCGACGCCGTGAACCGGGGCGTTGCCGTCTATGAAGGCAAGGTGATCGTCGCCACACTGGACGGTCGCCTGATTGCGCTTGATGCAGGAACCGGCAAAGAAGTGTGGAACATCCGTACTTTCCCGCTCGAATCCGATTTCACCATCACTGGCGCACCGCGTATCGTGAAGGGCCGGGTGCTGATCGGCAGCGCAGGAGCGGAATATAATGCCCGCGGCTTCATCAGTGCCTATGATGCGAATACCGGCAAGCAGGTGTGGCGTTTCTACACGGTGCCGGGCAATCCCAAAGACGGGTTTGAAAACCCCGCGATGGAACGCGCGGCCAAAACCTGGACCGGCGAATGGTGGAAACTGGGCGGCGGCGGCACCGTATGGGATTCGATCAGCTATGATCCCGCCCTCAACCTTGTTTATTTCGGTACCGGCAATGCCGAACCGTGGAACGGATCAGATCGCAGCCCCAAGGGTGAGGATAATCTCTACACCTCATCCATCGTGGCAGTGGACGCGGATACCGGCGAATATAAATGGCATTTTCAGGAAACGCCGCAGGATCGCTGGGATTTCGATTCCGATCAGCAGATCATCCTGACCACGCTCAAGATCGACGGCGCGGATCGCCGCGTGGTGATGCACGCGCCCAAGAACGGGTTCTTCTATGTGCTGGACGCGGCCACCGGCAAGTTCCTGTCAGGCAAGCCCTTTATCGATGGCATCAACTGGGCGACCGGGCTTGATCCCGTGACAGGATACCCTCAGTTCAACCCGGCAGCCTTTTATGACAAGACGGATGCCGCCTTTGTGTCGATTCCGGGCGCGATTGGCGCGCATAGCTGGCAGCCCATGTCCTACAGCCCGAAAACAGGGCTGGTTTATATTCCGGTGAACATTGCGGGCTTCCCTTACAAGGCTGCCGCCAAGGGCTGGACGCCGCCGACCAAGGGTTTCAAGACCGGGCTTGACGGGGCGGCAACCGCGATGCCTGCAGACAAGGCTGCGCGCGCCGGGGCGGCATCGGCCACGCTGGGGGAATTGCTCGCCTGGGATCCTGTGGCCCAGAAAGCGGTATGGAAAGTGCCGTATCAAGGGCCGTGGAATGGCGGCACGCTGGCGACCGCAGGCAATCTCGTCTTTCAGGGTACGGCCAGCGGCAGCTTCAATGCCTATTCGGCGGACAAGGGCGCGAAGCTCTGGTCGTTCCCCACGCAAACCGGGGTGATTGCCGCGCCGATGACCTACAGCGTCAAGGGTGAACAATATGTCGCGATCCTTGTCGGCTGGGGCGGCGTGTGGGATATTGCCACCGGCGCGCTGGCAGACAAGTCTGGCACCACCCGCAACATCAGCCGACTGCTGGTGTTCAAGCTGGGGGCGAAGGGCCGGTTGCCGCCGCCGCCGCCGCTCGCCAAGATGGTGCTTGATCCCCCACCCGTCACCGGCACGCCCGCACAGATCACGGCAGGGGCGCATAATTTCGCCCGCTACTGCGCGGTCTGCCACGGCGATGCCGCGATTGCAGGCGGGCTCAACCCTGATCTGCGCCACAGCGGCATGATCAACAAAGCAGACAATTTCCGCATGATCGTGATCGACGGCGCGTTGCAGCATAACGGCATGGTTTCGTTCAAGCCGGACGTAACGCCCGAAGCCGCCGAAACCATTCGCCATTATCTGATCAAGCGGGCGAACGAAGACAAGGCGCTGGGGGGATAGGGCTGTCTCCGTCGCCCCTTGCTGGGGCGACGGTCACCCTCCGGACTGACGGATTGGTACCAGATTGTCGGCGTGACCCCTGTGGCAATCTTCGTAAAAATTGTATGCAACACTCACAATAATCTGCTACGCACTCCGGCAACGAGAGAGAGGAGATTCCCATGAATGAGATGACCGCGATCAGGCTGGAACAGCGTGACTATTCGGATGCCGCAAAGAAGGCGCTTTCGCGTTCTCCGGCTTTGTTCATCAACAATGAATGGGTGCGTTCCTCCCAGGATAACACATTGGCAGTCGAAGATCCCTCCTCGGGTCGCGAAATCACGCGGATTGTGGATGCTTCGGATGCCGATGTGGATCGCGCTGTAGCGGCCGCGCGGGCGGCGTTTGATGATGGCCGCTGGTCTGATCTGCCGCCTGTTGTCCGCGAAGGGATGATCAACCGGCTGGCCGACTTGCTGGAGCGGCACGCCGACGAGTTCGCCGAACTGGAAGCGATCGACGTGGGCAAGCCGAAAAGCATGGCCGCCGCTGTCGATATTCCCGGCACGATTGGCCAGCTCCGCTATATGGCGGGCTGGGCTTCCAAGCTGTCGGGCGAAGTGATTGAGCCGATG
>JANOAJ010000013.1:0-1544 GCA_031411035.1 Sphingomonadales bacterium | reverse complement strand
GATCAGCACGTTCCACATGTGCAGGCCCTGCACCGTATCGGGCGATCCGCCGTGCAGCCAGGCCGCAAGGCCGGGCAGGTACTGGATGCCGGGTTCGGCCAGTTCCAGCCGCATCACGCCGGAAATCGCGCCGCCAATGATACCCGCGAAAATCGCGAAAATCAGATAGAGGGTGCCGATATCCTTGTGGTTGGTGGACATGAACCAGCGGGCAAAGAAGGCTGGCTTGTGATCGGCATCGTGATGATGATCGTGCGCGTGATGCCCTTCAAAGGCATGGGGCGTGGCGACAGCTTCAGACATGCTCGGTCTTCCTTACTTCGATGCGGCAGCAGGCGCTGCGGCAGGGGCGCCAGCGGGTGCGGGGGCGGCCGCAGCCGCAGGCGCGGCACTGGCGGCGGGCTCTTCACCGGGCAGCTTGCCGCCCTTGGCCTTGATCCAGGTGTTGAAATCTTCCTTCGACACCACTTCCACGGCAATCGGCATGAAGCCGTGCTTGATGCCGCACAGTTCCGAACACTGGCCGTAATAGACGCCGGTTTTCTCCACTGTGAAGCTGGTTTCGTTGATCCGGCCGGGCACAGCATCAAGCTTGATCCAGAACGCGGGGATCGCCCAGGCATGGATCACATCATTGGCAGTGGTCAGCAGCTTGATCGGCGTGTTGACCGGCAGGACAATGCGGTTGTCCACGCCCAGCAGGCGGGGTTCGCCCTTGGCAGCGGCATCCGCATCCGAAAGCATGTTGGAAGTGACCTTCACGCCATAATCGGGATATTCATGTTCCCAGAACCACTGGTTGCCAATGGCTTTCAGCGTCACCGCATCCTTGGGGGGCGGCGCATATTGTGCCGCAAGCAGCTTGATCGAAGGAATGGCGATCACGACCAGGATCAGCACGGGGACCAGTGTCCAGATCACTTCGATCAGCGTGTTGTGGGTTGTGCCCGAAGCGACCGGGTTGGCCGCGCGGCGATAGCGGGCAACAATCCAGAACATCAGGCCCAGAACCAGAAGAGAGATACCCACCATCATCGGCATCAGGATATAATCATGCATCCACAGCGCATCCTGGCCCAGCTTGGTCACTTGCGGCTGAAGGCCGATTTTCTCGAACACGGGCTGGCCAATGGCAGGATCGGATTTGGAGGTGCCGATGGCGGTTTCGGCGGGCGTGGCCGCGGCATCCGCCTTGGCAGGCACCGCCTTGTCAGCAGGCGTCATCTCTGGCGCCGCAACCGGCGCGGGCGCTGCCACTGTGGCCGGTGCCTGGGCCATTACGGCGGCAGGTGCCAGCATCAATCCGATCGCAAAAAGGGCGGGTTTCAAAATCTTCATATCTGCTTTCCGTACCTTATCCCCCATTGGCGCAAAGCCGCAGGACGCGCAGTGGCCTGTTCCCTCCCAGACCGCCGTCGCGGCGGGCTATACGCGCGGTTTTGCCACGCCTCAACCCAAATGCCACACTTTTTTGCGCGGCTTGCCGGAGCGCGCGCCGGGGGCTATCCGCAAATCGCGAAAAGACGGAGGCAATGCGTGACCGA
>JANOAJ010000012.1:0-8195 GCA_031411035.1 Sphingomonadales bacterium | reverse complement strand
CCCGGCCTCGTTCCAGGGGACGCCCAGCAGGAACATTACGGGTTTGAATACCCAGCCCAGGGCTTCCTGAAAGCTGAGCGTGGGATAGCCGAACCAGCTACCGATGCCGCCGAGCATCCCGTTCGCCAGCGCCACCAAGGCGACGAACGCCAGCACCATCGCCCCGACAGCCACAGCCAGCTTCACGCCCGTCTGCGCGCCCTGGGCGGCGGCCATGATCAGGTTGGCGGGCTTTTCCTCGTCATGGCTGGCTTCGGCCAGAATGATCGGCTCGATCTCGGCATCCTTCGGGTCATCGGGCATCATGATCTTTGCCATCAAAATCCCGCCCGGCGCGGACATGAAGCTGGCGGCAAGCAGATAGTCGATCTTGATCCCCATCGAGGCATAGGCCGCCAGGATCGTGCCGGCCACGCCTGCCATGCCCGAAGTCATCACAAGGAACAGCTGGGCAGGCGTCAGGCCGGCCAGATAGGGACGGATGACCAGCGGGCTTTCGCTTTGCCCGACAAAAATGTTGGCCGCCGCGCACAGCGATTCCACCTTGGAAACGCCTGTCACTTTCTGGATTGCCCCGCCGACCCAGCGCACGATCAGTTGCATCACGCCCAGATAGTAGAGAATCGAGACCAGCGAGGCGAAGAAGATGATCACCGGCAGCGCCGCAATCGCGAAGCTGTTGCCGCCAATCTCCGGCGTGGCGAGGGATCCGAAAATGAATTCCACCCCGGCATGGGCATAGCCCAGCAGGTTCGCGACGCCGCCGGACATGGCGGAGATAACCGCTTTCCCCGCAGGCACATAGAGCACCAGAAAGGCGATGGCCGCCTGCAACGCGAAGGCCGCGCCCACCACCCGGAGCCGGATATGCCGCCGGTTGGAAGACAGGGCCGTCGCCACCAGCAGGATAAGGACGATGCCGGCAAGGCCGGTCAGATAATGCTGCATGAACGCACAGGCTCCCCGAAACGCTTTGGCCTATCCTTATCGGGCTGCCTGCCGATGTCGAGCCTTTCGTGCGGGCGGGCAAGGCGGGCGGAGAGCTGGCGCAGGGTACGCCCGGTGAGCGGATCACGCCACCCCGGCGCGATCCTGGATGCCGGGCGCAGAACAAAGGCGCGCTCGCGGAAGGCACTATGGGGAATACCAAGGCCGGGACTGGCCCAGATGCCGCCGGACCACAGGATGATGTCCAGATCCAGCACGCGCGCGGACCAGCGCTGGCCGCTGCGGCGGCGGCCAAAGCCCTGCTCCGTCGCTTTCAGTCGCGCAAGCAGGGCTGGCGGCGCAAGGTCTGTTTCGACCAGCGCCACGGCATTGGCATAGGTGCGAAGCGAAGGGCCCAGCGGCCGGGAAGCGATGACCGGGGATTCTGCCACCAGCGCCAGCCCGTCCTGATCGAGTGCGCCGAATGCGGCCTGAATGATCGCGCGCGGGCCGCCCAGCCGTCCGTGACGGCGGTTGGAGCCGAGGGCGATCAGATAGGTGTGTGCGCTCAGGTGCCCGTCCAGTTCGGCGCGCGCTTTTCGGCAAAGGCAGCGGCCCCTTCGCGGGCGTCATTGGTGGAAAACAGATTACCCAGTGCTTCGGCCTGCTTCTTCCACATATCCGCTTCGCTCCATTCGCGCGATTCGACAATCACCCGCTTGGACGCTGCCACAGCCAGCGGGCCATTCGCCGTGATGCTGGCCGCCAGCGCCAGCGCGCCCTCCAATGCGGGGCCATCGGTTACCCGGTTGATGAGGCCAATGTCATAGGCGCGCGGGGCAGAGATGAAATCGCCGGTCAGCGCCAGTTCCATCGCCAGACGCGGATTGACCTGGCGGGGCAGGCGGACAAGGCCGCCGGCGGCTGCGGCAAGGCCGCGCTTGGCTTCGGGAATGCCAAACTTGGCATCCTTGTTGGCCACAATCAGATCGCAGGCCAGCATGATTTCAAAGCCACCGGCCAGCGCATAGCCATCCACCGCCGCAATCAGCGGCTTTTTCGGCGGCGCTTCAGTGAGACCAGCAAAACCGCGCCCAGCCACATGGGGACGCTCACCGCGCAGAAAGCCCTTCAGATCCATCCCCGAACAGAATGTGCCCCCCGCGCCAGTGATAATGCCGACGCGCAGGGCGGGATCACCATCAAGCTGATCCATTGCGGCTGCCATCAGTTCGGAAAGTTGCTTGGTCGCAGCATTCTTCGCTTCGGGGCGGTTGAGCGTGACGATCAATATGCCGCCGCGAATTTCGGAGAGAAGTTCCGACATGGCTTACAGCCTTTCAATGATGATCGCGGGGGCCATGCCACCGGCGGCACACATGGTGACAAGACCATAGCGACCACCGGTGCGCTCCAGTTCGTCAAGCACCGTGCCGATCAGGATGGAGCCTGTGGCACCGATCGGATGGCCCAGCGCGCAGGCGCCGCCATTCACATTCACCTTGCTGCGATCAAGTTTCAGGTCACGCTGGAATTTCTCCGAAACGACCGCAAAGGCTTCGTTGATTTCCCACAGGTCAATATCGTCCACCGTCAGCCCCGCCTTGGCCAGCACCTTCTTTGCGGCGGGCACGGGGGCGTTGAGCATCAGCGTGGGGCAATCACCGATATTGGCCGTCGCCACGATCCGCGCGCGCGGCTTCCAGCCGTTTTTTTCAACAGCAGCCTTGGACGCCAGCAGGATTGCCGCCGCGCCATCCACCACGCCCGAACTGTTCCCGGCATGATGGACGCTGTGCCAGTTGAGATCAGGATATTTCGCATGGATCGACTGGCGGAAGGTCTGGCCGTCCGGCTGGATCGACATATCGGCAATGCCATCGAATGAGGCCTTGAGCGATGCCAGCCCTTCGGCCGTGGTCTGGGGCCGGGGAAATTCTTCCTTGTCGAGCGCGACTGTGCCATCCAGATTCAGCACTGGCACCACGCTTTTGTCAAAGCGGCCTTCCTTGATTGCTATGTCCGCACGGCGCTGGCTTTCCAGGCCCAGCGCGTCCAGTTCTTCACGGGTGATGCCTTCCATCGCGGCAATCGCGTCCCCGCACACGCCCTGATGCGATTGCGGGTGGATGGCCTGCAAATGGCGGTTGCCCGATCCCATGCCCATCGGCTTCAGACCGGCTTCCATTTCTTCCGCCCCGATGGATGCTGTGTAGGACATCATTTCGGTGCCGCCCGCGATCAGCACATCTTCCATGCCGGACATGACCTGCGCTGCCGCAAGGTTTACCGAAGTGATGCCGCCGCCGCAGAAGCGGTCCAGCGTCATGCCGCTGGCCTTGATGTCATAACCGGCATCCAGCGCTGCCATCCGGCCCAGATCGCCGCCCTGCTTGCCCTTCTGGGTGCTGGTGGACCAGATAATGTCATCCACTTGTGCGGTATCGATATTGTTGCGATCCTTCAGCGCCTTCAGCACGGTTGCGGCCAGATGCTGCGGGTGGAGATGCGAAAGCGCGCCCTTGCCGGGCTTGCCAATCCCGCGCGGGGTGCGGACAGCGTCGATGATATAGGCTTCAGACATGAGGCATCTCCTGATTGGGTTTACGTTCGCGTAAAGCGCGTCCGCATGATTCTGGCAAGCCTTAACTTTGCCAGAAAGTCAACCTGGTATGCTATGTGGAAATCTGGCTTAGGCGGCCATGTTCAGGATCACGTCCCATTCCTCGTCCGTAATCGGGCAGACCGAAAGCCGGAACTGCCGGAACATCGCCATCCCGGCCAGCCGGGGCTCTGCCTTCATCGCCGCGAGCGTAACCGGGTTGGCCAGCGGACGGACGGGCGCGATATCGACCATCACGAACCGGCCCTTCTCGTCGCTGGGATCGGGATAGGCTTGCTTGACCACCGCGGCGATTCCCACGACGGCCAGCCCTTCATTGCTGTGATAGAAAAATACTTCATCGCCCGTTTGCATGGCTTTCAGATAGAGCGCGGCCTGATTGTTGCGGACGCCGTTCCAGAAGGTCGATCCGTCCTTTACCAGATCGTCCCAGCTATATTTGAACGGCTCGGACTTCATCAGCCAATGGGCCATCACTCACTCCGCAGGTTGGGGCGCGTTGCGCGCGACGAAAAACCGCCCGCCCTCTGTCACAAACACCGCGACCAGCGCAACCAGCCCGCACAGGAAATAGCCGGTGTAAAGCGGCACGGTCGTGCCATTGAAGGACTGACCGATCAGCGTGCCAATCGTAATCCCCGCCAGATTGGCAAGCGAGCCCTGCAGCGAACTCGCCATGCCGGCGACGCGGCCCATATTTTCCATCGCCATCGCGCCGAAATTTCCCGCGCACAGCGCAAAGCCCATCATCATCAGCATCTGCAGGCCGATAAAGCTGGTGAGGGTTTCATGGCCGGACAAGGCGACGCCCAGATGGATCGCCGCCATCACCGTGAAATAGATAAGGGCGATATGGCCGATCAGGCGCATTCCGAACCGCTTGACGATGGCCGCGTTGAGCAGCGAAGCCGCCGCCATCCCCGCTGCCATGATCGCAAAGCCTGCAGGCAGGAAGGTGGGATCGTGCAGCACATGTTCAAATATCTGCTGAACCGACAGGAGAAAGCCGAACAGCGCGCAACTGATCATGGCGCTGGCGATGCTGTAACCCAGGGACATGCGGTCCGTGATGACCTGCTTCGCGCTGGCAAGGATCGTCTCCGTGTCGATGCGGGATCGATCGACGGGCGCAAGCGTCTCCGGCATGCGGGCCAGAACCCACAACCAGACACTAAAGCCGATCAGGGCCAATGTGCCAAAAATCCAGCGCCACGGGCCGAATGCCAGCACCAGCGTGCCCATTGACGGGGCGAGGATCGGCGCGGCCATGAAGATGGTACTGGCCAGGCTCATCACCTGCGCCATTGCCCGGCCCGAAAAGCGATCCCGCACGACCGAACGGACAATCACCTGCGCGCCTGCCGCCATCACCCCTTGCGCAGCGCGAGCTAGGAGCAGCAGGGTGAAGCTCGGCGCTAGCGAGGCCGCAAGGCTGGTGACACCATAGCCGAACAGCGCCCACAGCATCAGCCCGCGCCGCCCGTACCGATCCGAAAGCGTGCCGACAAATAGCTGCGCAACCCCGAACCCGCCCAGAAAGGCGCTGATTACGAACTGCCGGTCATTCTCATTCCCCACCCCCAGCGCATTGCCGATGGCGGGCAAGGCGGGCAGCATCGAATCGATGGCAAACGCCACAATCATCATCACGCAGGAGACAAGCAGCACAAATTCGGTCTGGCCGGGGCCAGCGGCGGTTTCAGGCGTGGGAGAGGACATCAGGTGCTTTTATGCTGCGGTGCGGCATTTGGCAAATGCGATTGGTGCCTGCACGTCTGCTGCCCTTATTCGAAAACCCTGCGTAAATTTGAGATGCCCTGACTTTGCGTGGTGCCAATCTTGGTGACGATCTTGTGCGCAAACCAGAATAGGCCAATGTCCAAAAATGCTGAAATCGTGTCGATCACGGTTGTGTCGAACTGGCCTTGCATGCGGAAGCTTAGGTTGCCCAAGATGTTGGTGGTGATCCAGAAACCCCACCACAGTTTCAATGTCTGATGGTCATCCGCGCCAAAGTCATTGGATGATCCTAGCGTCGTATTCCAGATTTCCCGCATCGCCTGATAGGGCTTGAACAAGCTGGCGATGGGAACGATGTTCCACCAGATGCAGGCGGCGGGGGTGAATTCGAGCTCATACGAGTCGTGCAAATTGGAATTTGCCCGATATATCCAGATACTGTATCCAATGACCGATGCAACAAGCGTTACTAATGATGCAATTTGGACCCATAAAAATATAGGTGTAAGCGATTGAATTCCAGTCAAGATAGCTGCGCCAATCAATGATTCTACGGCCGCAGTCGCAAGTGCAAAGTAGAAAACTATCCCTACAATCTGTGTTACAGAGCCGATGTTACGATTATTATGCTGCATCCGGACAATGCTCCCCATTGCCATGAAAAGCTAACCGACTTCTTCCAGTATGGCAATTCCCCTGTCCGGATGCGCGGTAAAAATACTAATCCGCAAACAGCAGCACGGGCGTTTCCAGCAGCTTTTTCACTGCCTGCACATAGCTCGCCGCGTCCCAGCCATCGACGACGCGGTGATCGCAACTGATGGAGAGGTTCATCAGCTTGGCCGCCACAATCTCCTTGCCACGGAATACCGGGCGTTCGACGATCTTGTTGGGGCCGATGATCGCCACTTCCGGGCGATTGATGACCGGCGTTGTCGCAATGCCGCCCAGCGGCCCGAGCGAGGTGACAGTCAGGGTGGAGCCGGAAAGTTCCTCCGATTTTGCCTTGCCGGTGCGGGCGGCCTCGGCAAGGCGGGTGATCTCGGCTGCCAATTGCCAGACATTCTTGGCCTGTGCGTCGCGAATGACGGGTACCATCAGCCCGGCATCGGTCTGCGTCGCCATGCCCAGATGGACAGCGCCGTGACGCGTGACCACACCCGCTTCATCATCATAGCGGGCGTTGATCATCGGGAAGGCGGGGATTGCCTTGCAGATCGCGACAATCATCAGCGGCAGCATTGTCAGCTTGGGACGGTCGCCGCGCGTGCTGTTGAGATCGGCGCGCATATCCTCCAGCTTGGTGACGTCGATTTCCTCGACATAGGTAAAGTGCGGAATGTGGCGCTTTGAGGCGGCCATATTCTCCGCGATGCGGCGGCGCATCCCGATGACCTTGATTGCCTCATCCGCGCGGGCGGCTCCGGCCGGGCGATAACCTTGCGCCGCGCCATAGGTGAGGAAGGCATCCAGATCAGCGTGGCGGATGCGGCCATCCTCGCGCGCTTTTACCGAGGCAAGGTCAATCCCCAGTTCCTTCGCCCGCGCGCGGACAGCGGGGGAAGCGAGGGCCTGTGCCGCAGGTGTCGGGACACTGATCTCGGTCGCTTCGGGGTGCGGTTCGGGGATGTAATGGGGCGGCGGAGTTGCCTCCTCCTCGTCGCCCCGGCGGAGGCTGGGGCCGGGCTGGGGTTCTGGCTCTGACGGCGTGGCAGACTCCGTAGCGGCCCCGGCCTTCGCCGGGGCGACCTCCTCCTCTTCGCCCTCAGTCTCAATCACCAGCAGGGTCGATCCAATCGGCACCATATCGCCTTCGGCCCCGGCCAGTTCCAGAACCACGCCGGAAACCGGGGATTCCATTTCCACCGTCGCCTTGTCGGTCATCATGTCGGCCACGCCCTGATCTTCGGAAACGCGGTCCCCCACTTTCACATGCCAGGCGACAATTTCAGCCTCTGCAATACCTTCGCCGATATCGGGCAGGCGGAATTCAAAGCGTGCCATCAGAGTCTCTCCGTATTCCCGAGCGAAGTCGAGGGACTAGTTCGAGCGAAGTCGAGAACAGCCGCTGTCGAAAGCCTCGACTTCGCTCGGCTTAGTTCCTCGGCTTCGCTCGGAAAGGCGGATTTTGCTCGCATCGATCAATCCTTCATCACTTTTTCAATCGCCATGCCAATGCGGATCGGCCCCGGGAAATAGGCCCATTCCAGGCTGTGCGGATAGGGTGTGTCAAATCCGGTGACGCGTTCCACCGGGGCTTCGAGATGGTAGAAGCAGCGTTCCTGCACCAGCGCCGCCAGTTCCGCGCCGAAACCGCCAGTGCGGGTGGCTTCGTGGATGATGATGCAGCGGCCGGTTTTCTTTACTGACGCTTCGATGGCATCCCAATCCAGCGGCATCAGCGTGCGCAGATCAATGACGTCCGCGTCCACGCCCAGTTCCTCGACCGCCGCCAGCCCGACATGCACCATCGTGCCGTAAACGAGCACAGTCAGATCCTGCCCCCCCCGCACCAGCGCAGCCTTGCCCAGCGGAATGGTATAATGGCCGTCCGGCACTTCGCTTGCCGGATGTTTGGCCCAGGGCTGGACGGGGCGGTCATAATGGCCGTCAAACGGGCCGTTATAGATGCGCTTGGGTTCAAAGAAGATCACCGGATCATTGTCCTCGATCGCGGCGAGCAGCAGCCCCTTGGCATCATAGGGGGTGGACGGGATGACGGTCTTGAGGCCGCAGACATGTGTGAAAATGCCTTCTGGCGACTGGCTGTGCGTCTGTCCGCCGAAAATGCCGCCGCCAAAGGGGGAGCGTACGGTGATGGGCATCACCCAGTCCCCGGCCGAACGGTACCGGATGCGCGCGGCTTCGCTCACCAACTGGTCAAGGGCTGGATAGATATAGTCGG
>JANOAJ010000011.1:0-2120 GCA_031411035.1 Sphingomonadales bacterium | reverse complement strand
CGGGCAGATGTGCGACATCCTTGTACTCGCCACCAAGACCGACAGTGCGGCGGGCGCGAAGGGCGTCACGTTGTTCCTGGTTGAAGGGGATCGCGAAGGGTTCCGCCGCGGCCGAAATCTCGAAAAGCTGGGGATGAAGGGGCAGGATACGTCCGAACTGTTTTTTGAAAATGTCCGTATTCCGGCCACCAACATGCTGGGCGCGGAAGGCGGCGGATTTGGCGTGATGATGGGCAAGCTGCCGCAAGAAAGGCTCGCCCAGGCAGTCCGATCAGCAACCGTTGTGGAAACCATGCTCGACTGGACGGTGGAATATACGGCCGAGCGCAAGGCATTCGACCAGTCAATTGCCGATTTCCAGAATACCCAGTTTGTGCTGGCCGATCTGAAAGCGCGCTCCGTGATGGCGCGGGTGTTTACGGACAAGTGCATCGAACTGTTCATGGAAGGCAAACTCGACCCGGTCGATGCCGCCATGGCCAAGATGGTGACGTCCGAACTGCATTGCGAGGCAGCGGACAAGTGCCTGCAACTCTTCGGCGGCTGGGGCTATATGTGGGAATATCCGATTTGCCGCGCCTATGCCGACGCGCGCATCGTCAAGATCGCAGGCGGCTCCATCGAAGTGATGAAGACGATTATCAGTCGCGAAATGTTCAAAGGGCGGCTGAAAGGCCGGAAATCGGACTGATCCATGATGCTGGGACTGGAAACTTTGCACGATTTGCCACACGAGGGGCGTTCCACGCAACTCGAAGGTAAACCCGTGCAAAAAGATCTGAATTCCAGCCTGCGTTTCGGCTTCCTGATCCATGATGTGTCCCGCTTGCGCCGGATCGTGGTGGACCGGGCATTGAAGCCGCTTGGCATCACCCGCTCGCAATGGTGGGTACTCGCCTTTCTGTCGCGCCGCGACGGCATGACGCAAACCGCGCTCGCATCCGACCTCGACCTCACCAAGGTTGCCATTGGCGGCCTGCTCGACCGGATGGAAGCCGGCAGTTTGGTTGAGCGCCGTGCCGATCCGAGCGATGGCCGCGCCCGACGCGTCTATCTCACCAAGGCGGGAGCGAGGCTCGTTTCCACCATCCGTGAAAATGTCGAACAGGTTGAGCTCGGCATTCTGAGCCAGATTCCGGAAAAGGACCTGGATCATGCCGCGGAAACGCTGCTGGCACTCAAGAACACCCTGCTCGAAATGGTCGATGTCGATGAAGCGGACGATGACCGGGCGGAGATCAACACACTCGATTAGCTACTCAGGAGGACAGGAATTGCGTGGATTGAAAGACAAGGTAGCCATCGTAACCGGTGGCGGGCAAGGCATCGGGCGCGCGTTGGTGCTGCGCCTGGCGGAAGAGGGATGCAAAGTCGCCATCTTCGATATGAACCCGGCTGCAGGCGCGGAAACCGAAACGCTCGCAGGCGATGCCAAGGTGAAAACCTATATCGTCGATGTCACTGATCAGGCCGCCGTGCAGGCCGCTGTGGCGTCCGTTGAGGCGGATCTTGGCCCGATCTGGGTGCTTGTCAACAATGCGGGCTGGGATCTGCCCAAGCCGTTCCTGCTGACGGACAAGCCGCTGTGGGACAAGATCATTGCCATCAACCTGTATGGCCCACTTTACACGCATCACGCCGTCGCTCCGTTGATGGTGGCGCGCGGTGGGGGCCGGATCATCAATATCGCGTCAGACGCGGCGCGCGTCGGCACCAGCACGGAAGCGGTCTATTCGGCTTGCAAGGGCGGCGTCATCAGCTTCACCAAGTCGGTCGCGCGCGAACTGGCGAACAAGGGCGTGCTTCTGAACGTCGTCTGCCCCGGCCCCACCAACACGCCGATGATGGCCAGTGTTCTCGGCGAAGGCGAAGCGGCAGTGAAGTGGAAAGACGCGATGGTGCGCGGCATCCCTCTGAAGCGCATGGGCGAGCCGGAAGACTATGCCGGAATCGTCGCCTTCCTCGCATCTGATGATGCTTCGTTCATGACCGGCCAGACGGTATCCGTTGCCGGCGGAATGAACATGATTTGAGACGCGTCGCCCCGGTGAAGGCCGGGGCCTTTATGGAGGCGCGCGCGGACGTTGGCGCGACCTCCCAAACCGGCCCCGGCCTTCGCC
>JANOAJ010000010.1:0-11933 GCA_031411035.1 Sphingomonadales bacterium | reverse complement strand
GCCGTCGTTTGTCGAAAAATCCCGCGCCTTTGCTTGACCCGCAGCCGCGCGCGCGGCACTCTGGCACGCAAAGAAATATAAATAATTGGATGCAAACTAAAGAAAACAAGCCTGATCGCGCTGGCGCTTGTGCTGGGCGCTGCCACCCCTGCTTTGGCCGATAGCGCGCCAACCACGGCCGACGCGGACAAATTTGTCGCCGCCGCCGAAAAGGAACTGGGCGATTTCACGGTTTACAATGCGCAGGTTAGCTGGATCAACAACACCTACATCACCGATGATACCGATGCCGTCGCCGCCCGTGTTGGTGCGCAGGGCACGGAAATGGCAGTAAAATTCGCCACCGAAGCGGCAAAGTTTCAGGCGTTGCCCGGCCTTTCCTATGACACCAAGCGCAAGCTTGACCTGCTGCGCGGCGGGCTGACGCTGCCTGCCCCCACCACGCCCGGCGCGGCGCAGGAACTGAACGATATCGCGACCCGACTCAATTCCACCTATGGCAAGGGCAAGGGTACGCTGAAAGGTCAGCCGATCAATGGATCCGACATCGAAGCCGAAATGGGCGAGAATCGCGATCCGGCCCAGCTTGCCGAAATGTGGGCCAGCTGGCACGACAATGTCGGCGCGCCGATGCGCAGCGATTATGCCAAGGAAGTCGAGATCGCCAATGCCGGCGCGCGCGAACTGGGCTATGCCGATGTCGGCGCGATGTGGCGTTCGGGTTATGATATGCCGGCAGACGATTTCGCCAAGCTGGTGGACAAGCTCTGGCTGCAAGTGAAGCCGCTGTATGACCAGCTCCATTGCTATACCCGCACCAAGCTCAACGAAAAATACGGTGATGCGGTGCAGCCCAAGACCGGCCCGATCCGTGCGGATCTGCTCGGCAATATGTGGGCGCAGGAATGGGGCGATATTTATGACATCGTTGCGCCCGCAGGCGCGGGGGACATTGGCTATGATGTCGGCGAACTGCTGAAAGCGCATGGCGATGATGCCACCAAGATGATGCGCTTTGGCGAAGGCTTCTACACCTCGCTCGGCTTTGCCAAACTGCCTGATACATTCTGGACACGTTCACAGATCACCAAGCCGCTTGACCGTGAAGTCGTTTGCCATGCTTCGGCCTGGGATATCGACAACAAGGAAGACCTGCGTGTGAAGATGTGCACCAAGGTCAACAGCGGCGATTTCCGCACGATCCATCATGAACTGGGGCACAATTTCTACCAGCGTGCCTATAACAAGCAGCCTTTGCTCTATCTGAACGGCGCGAATGATGGCTTCCACGAAGCAATTGGCGATTTCATCGCGCTGTCGATCACGCCGCAATATCTTGTCCAGATCGGGCTGCTCGACAAGAGCAAGGTGCCCAGCGCGGACAAGGATACCGGCCTGCTGCTGCGTCAGGCGATGGACAAGGTGGCCTTCCTGCCGTTCGGTTTGCTGGTCGACAAATGGCGCTGGGGCGTCTTTTCCGGTGCAACGCCAACCAGCGGCTACAACAAGGCATGGACAGATCTGCGCGTCCAGTATCAGGGCATCATCCCGCCCGTACCGCGCGACGAAACCAAGTTCGACGCGGGGGCGAAATATCACATCCCCGGCAACACGCCTTACATGCGCTACTTCCTTGCCCGCATCCTCCAGTTCCAGTTCTACAAAGCGGCCTGCGACATTGCGAAATGGAAAGGGCCGCTCCACCGCTGCTCCTTCTATGGCAACAAGGAAGTTGGCGCACGGCTGAACGCGATGCTCGAAATGGGGGCGTCCAAGCCCTGGCCCGATGCCCTGCAAGCCTTCACTGGCAAGCGCGAAATCGACGGCACAGCCATGATCGCCTATTTCAAACCGCTGATGACCTGGCTGCAGAAGCAGAACAAGGGCGTGAAATGCGGATGGTGACACGCTGAGCACCGCCCGGTAGGCTTGGGAGATGAAGACTGCTTCGTCTCCCGCCCGCTGGCCCGAAATCCTGTGGATCGCCCGCCACGGCGAAAGCGCGGGAAATGTGGCTTCGCGTCAGAGCCAGTCAGGCGATCACCGGTTCCGGCTGGATATCCGGGATGCCGATGTGCCGCTTTCTCCGCGCGGCGAGGAACAGGCCGATGCGCTGGGGCGCTGGTTTGCCGCCGGGCAGGCAGGTGCCAGGCCCGATGTGATTCTGGCCAGCCCCTATGTCCGCGCACGGGAAACGGCGCTTCGCTTTCACGCGAGTGGCGGCGCGCATCGGCAGACACCGATCCTTGTGGACGAACGGCTGCGCGAAAAGGAATGCGGGATACTGGACGGGCTGACTCCGGACGGCGTCGCCGCGCTCCACCCGGATCAGGCAGCACAGCGCGCGCTGATCGGCAAATTCTATCATCGCCCGCCCGGCGGAGAAAACTGGTGTGATGTGATCCAGCGTCTGCGTGGGCTGGTGGATCGCATCACCCTGCATCATGCCGGGGAACGCGTGCTGATCGTGGCGCATGAAGTGATTGTCTTCTGCCTGCGCTACATCCTCGACAATCTTGACGAACACGGCATCCTTGCCATTGATGCGCAAGGTGACATCGCCAATTGCGCGCTGGGCGAATACCGGTTTGATCCAGGCGCGAACAGGCTGAGACTTTCGCGTTGGGCAGAAACAGAACCCGTTGCCGGTTTGGGTGCGGCGGTCACTCACGCCCGTGACGAGATTGTTGCTGCGCGGGGGTGAGCGTGAAGCTCAATCCCCCGCAAACACAAACGGCGTCATCCCCCGTTCCCGTTCGTTGAAGATCAGCGCCCTGCCTGAAGGTGGCGCGGCGCGTTGGGGGCAGGCGGGACGGGCGCAGGCGCGGCAGCCCAATCCAATCGGAACGGCTTCCCCGCGTTTCAGATCAACGCCCTGCGCCGCAGCGACCGTGGCTGCCGCTTCCGCGCTTACGCCCAGCCCGATGGCGAATTCCGCGCGGATGCCGCCCACTCGCTGGCCCTGGGGCTGAACGGTGCGGGCGAGCGTAAACCAGCGGCTGCCATCTTCCAGCGCCACCAGTTGCGTCACCAGTCTGCCCGGCGTGTCGAACGCCTGATGCAAATTCCACAAGGGGCAACGCGCCGCCGTTTCGGCAAGCGGCGATCCGCTCGCCCCGCTGAAATGCTTTGAACCCTGCCCCGCCCTGTCAATCCGCACCATGAAGAAAGGCAGGCCGCGCGCGCCGATCCTTTGCAACGTCGTCAGCCGGTGGGCGACTTGTTCAAAGCCCGCGCCGAAGCGGCGTTGCAGTAATTCAATATCATATCCGGTCGCCTCGCAGGCACGCAGGAAGCGGGCATAGGGCATCATCAGGGCGGCGGCGAAATAGCTTGTCAGATGGCGGCGATAAAAGCGTTCGGCCGCGCGCTCGGCCAGATCAGCCCCGCGCACAAGCGCGTCGATTTCCGTCTTCGCCTCAAGCTGGGCGAGCTGCCACGCCGCCCCGAAAGTGCGGCTGGCCGGATCAAGCAGTTCGGAAAGCTGGATTTGCCGGGCGTGGAGATCAAGCCGACGCAGCGCATCAGGCATCACATCGACCGGCAGGATACGGATGGAAAGCTGGTGTTTCACCCGCAGCCGCTCGGCAATCGCGCCATAGAGATCACCCGCGTCCAGCCGCAGTTCGTCCGCCAGCAATTCCGCAGCGGCATCCAGATCGGCAAAATGATTGCGCCAGCGTTCGATTTCCCGGCGCACTTCAGCCACCGGATCGCTGGCGGGTGTGCCTGGTGACGCCCCGGCACGATCAAACGCCCGGGCAAAGGCTTCCGCGCCGCCCGGCGCTGCGGCCAGCCATTCCTCAATCTCGTTCCGATCGATTCCCAGATCGGCAAAGAGCGGATCGGCCAGCCGCCGCCGCAGCCCTTCCGTTCCGCCGCCCGGCTCCTCGCCGGCCAGCGAACGCGGATCAAAATCGAACCGCGTGGCGAGGTCCAGCATCAGCGAGGCTGTGAGCGGACGCTGGTTGCGCTCGATCAGGTTCAGATAGCTGGGGGAAATGCCGAGCTGCTCCGCCATGGCCGCCTGGGTCAGCCCTTCCACCCGGCGCAGGCGCCGGATGCGGTGGCCCGCGAAAAGTTTCTGTTCTGCCATTGTCATTTATTTACAACATTACATATCAAAATCAATGATGATGCACCGCACAACAGGGATTTTTGTCAATTTCTGTGGCGAATCGCGGCCAGCACACGCACTTGTCAGCGCATAAGGATGCCTGGGGGCAACGACCCTCGTAACAATTTTGTGAAAGCCATGACAATGTCGACCCAATATCAGGATCATATCGCCAATACCGGCCAGCTTATCGGAAGCAAGAACGGCACCTGGACGGGGATCGACGCTGAATCCGTGGCGCGGATGCGGTTGCAGAACCGTTTCCACACCGGGCTGGACATTGCCCGCTACACCGCGAAGATCATGCGCGAAGACATGGCCGCCTATGATGCGGACTCATCGCAATACACCCAGTCGCTGGGGTGCTGGCACGGCTTCATCGCGCAGCAGAAGATGATTTCGATCAAGAAACATTTCGGCACCACCAAGCGCAAATATCTGTATCTTTCGGGCTGGATGGTTGCCGCGCTGCGCAGCGAGTTCGGCCCCCTGCCCGATCAGTCGATGCACGAAAAGACCAGCGTTCCCGCGCTGATCGAGGAACTTTATACCTTTTTGCGGCAGGCCGATTCCCGCGAACTGAACCTGCTGTTCCGCGATATTGACGCGGCCCGCGCGGCTGGCGACACGGCCAAGGAACAGGCCTTGCTGAATGCGGTCGAGAATTTCCAGACGCATGTCGTGCCGATCATTGCCGATATTGACGCCGGGTTTGGCAATGCCGAAGCCACCTATCTGCTTGCCAAGAAGATGATCGAAGCCGGTGCCTGCGCGCTCCAGATCGAAAATCAGGTTTCGGATGAAAAGCAATGCGGCCATCAGGACGGCAAGGTTACCGTGCCGCATGAGGATTTCCTCGCGAAGATCCGCGCCTGCCGCTACGCGTTTCTGGAACTGGGCATTGAGGATGGCATCATCGTCACCCGCACTGACTCGCTGGGCGCGGGGCTCACCAAGCAGATCGCGGTCAGCCATGCGCCAGGTGATCTGGGTGACCAGTATAACAGCTTCCTTGATTGCGAAGAGATTGATCCGGCAACCGCCCGCAATGGCGATGTGATCCTCAACCGCGATGGCAAGCTGATGCGGCCCAAGCGCCTGCCATCAAACCTGTTCCAGTTCCGCCCCGGCACTGGTGAGGATCGCTGCGTGCTGGACAGCATCACATCGCTGCAAAATGGTGCCGACCTGCTGTGGATCGAAACCGAAAAGCCGCATGTCGAACAGATTGCCGGAATGATGGACCGCATCCGCGAAGTCTGCCCGCAGGCAAAGCTGGTCTATAACAATTCACCCAGCTTCAACTGGACGCTCAATTTCCGCCAGCAGGTCTATGACGCGATGAAGGCCGAAGGGCTGGATGTGGCGGCCTATGACCGGGCCAAGCTGATGAGCGTGGAATATGACGGCACCGAGCTTGCCGAACAGGCCGACAAGCGCATCCGCACCTTCCAGGCCGATGGCGCCCGGCGGGCAGGCATTTTCCACCACCTGATCACTCTGCCCACCTACCACACGGCAGCGCTTTCCACGGACAATCTGGCGAAGGAATATTTTGGCGAAGCCGGAATGCTGGGCTATGTACTGGGTGTGCAGCGTCAGGAAATCCGTCAGGGCATTGCCTGTGTGAAGCACCAGAACATGTCGGGTTCCGATATCGGTGATGATCACAAGGAATATTTCGCTGGCGAAGCGGCTTTGAAAGCCGGTGGCGCGCACAACACGATGAACCAGTTCGGCTGATCCCGGACGAGAAGGAAGACTATCATGCCAGAACCAGCCCGTTCCCGCGCCGTCCTGTCCACGGAAGATTTCGAATTGCTGCGCGAAGCCGTGCTCCACTATCTGACCGTGGTGCAGGACAAGCCGGAATCGATCAAATTTTCCCGCCTGTATCACCGGCTGGGGAGTGCGATGCCCAAGGGGTGACATCCCCGCGCACCACGACAGATTTTACCATTTCCTGGGGAGGAAAGCGCGCCCGTCGGAGGAAACTCCGGCGGGCGTTTGTTTGTTTTCATCGCCCCTGGTTTCTGATAATGACACTTATTCAAAAATGTCAGAATGGAAGTATTGTCATGAATATGATCGCTGGCAAAATGGCAGGCAATGGGCGCGTCACGGTGCCACTGGCGATGCGTCAGGCTCTCGGGCTGGAAGCGGGTGGCAATGTTGTGCTGGAACTGGCGGATGGCGAAATCCGGGTGCGCGCGGTGGAAAGCGCAATGGCAGATGCCCGTGCCCTCACTCGTCAGTTGCTGGGCAAAAACAGCAAGGCAAGCGTGGATGACTTTCTGGCCGAACGCCAGCACGAGGCTGCGAGCGATCTGTAATGGTCGTACTTGATTCCTCGGCCCTGCTTGCCACGCTTCTGGATGAACCCGGCAAGGAACGCGTGGACGCGGTGATTGGCGATGCGGTGATGTCCACGGTCAATCTTGCCGAAGTGGTCAGCTATTTCTCGAAGGCGGGGCTGTCGCCTGCGGACATAAACACCATTCTGGCCAGCATCCCCCTTACCTATGTCGAACCGGATGCCGCGCTCGCCATCGCAACAGGCAATTTGCGCGGGCTGACGATCAAGACCGGACTATCGCTCGGAGATCGCTTTTGTCTGGCGCTCGCCGCGCAAAAAGGTGTGGCGGCGATGACGAGTGACAGGAAATGGGGGGAGGCTGGTGCGGAGATGGGGGTGATGGTGGAATTGATCCGGTAACTTCCGAAACAATCCCGCCCCTACCCAAAATCCCCCAGCAGCTCCGCCCGTACCGCATCCCCCACAATCGCCGCGTGACCATAATTAGGGTGATCGATCCGGATCAGCACATCGCTTGCCGGATCGCGCAGCGCTGCGATCTGGGCAGGGGTGAAGGGGAAGTGGAGAAAGTGGACGCTGGAGGTTTTGCCGTCTGCCGTGGTGCGATCCAGATCTTCTTCGGAAACAGCTTTCACCCTGTCTCCGCCGATACTGATGCTGAGCGTTTCCTCTACGCCGCCAAGCTGGGCCAGGATGGTGCGGCGTTTCAGTTCGTCAGAAATGCCGAACATCAGCGTGGCGGAAAGATCGCTGCCTTGGGGAATCATCGGGTTATAGGCGGCCAGTTCATCGGGAAGCTGCTCCGCGCCACCCTTTTCGATCCAGAGCATTTCCTGCACCTGATACCACATCGTATCCCAGTTCTCGAAATAGAGCGTGGCATGCGGGCCGATGGCGACGCGGCGGTTCTTCTTGCGCTCTGACAGGGACTTGCGATGTGCGACGCGCACCTTGGCCCATTCTGTGAGGGGGAGGATATCAGCTTCGGTGATGGATCGGGTGGTGCGGGGCATTGAGGGTTCTCAGTCGATGAAGGGCGGGGACTGTCACGTGCTGACTGTCCCTATGCGGTGTTACAATCCATACGCCTTGACCATCACTTCAACCGGATGGCCAATGCGTTCGGGAACAGTTTCCGATCCCACCGCTTCCAGCACCTGTTTGAGATGCGGCCCGGCGAGCGGACATTCGGAAACGACGTAATCGGGCTTCAGCTTTTCAATGGCGCGCGCCGCTGGCTTGCCGACCTTGATCGCGGCATCGAAATTGTCCGCAAAGATGCCCCATTTGCCACCATGCCCGGAACAGCGTTCCACCACGGTGGGTTTGGCTTCGGGGATCAGCTTCAGCATCTCCACCGCTTTCGCCCCCATATTCTGCGCGCGGGCGTGGCAGGCGAAATGGACGGCGACGGCAGAGGGCATCGCCGCGATGGGCATCAGGCCGTGCTTCTTCGAAAGATCGACGACAAATTCCGAAAGGTCAAACGTCGCCTTGGCCAGTTTTGCCACCGCTTCGTTGCCGGGCAGCAGCAAGGGCCATTCGAACTTTAGCATCAGCGCGCAGCTGGTGGTCAGCGGCACAATGTCATAACCGTCATCGATCAGCGGGCCAAAGAAGGCAGCAACGCTTTCCGCGCTGCCCGCCACCGCGCCCAGATCACCATTTTCAAACTTGGGCATCCCGCAACAGCCGGGATGTTCCACCCGCACGTTGACACCATTGTGCGCCAGCAGCTTCATCGCAGCTTCGCCGACCGTCTGGTCGTTGAACTCGCCATAGCAGGACGCGTACAGCACCGCCTTGCGGCCAAAGGCAGGCGCATCAGGATTGGGCGCGGGCCGGGTTACGGCGGCCTTGCTGGTCAGCGGCATATCGGCAAATTCGGGAAGATAGGCGCGCTTGTCGATGCCCGTTACCGCCTGCATCGCGCCGCGCAACATGCCGCCCTGCTTCGTCGCCAGATTGGCAAAGTCAGACAGGGCACTGCCCAGCTTTCCGTTGCGATCCGTCTGGGCAAGCTGCGTGTCCATGAAGCTGGTTTCACCCTTGCGATGCTCGATCGCGCGGGCGCGCAGCATCAGGTGCGGGAAATCCAGATTGAATTCGTGCGGCGGGACATAGGGGCACTTGGTCATGAAGCACATATCGCACAGGGTGCAGGCATCGATGACAGGCTGGAAATCTTCCGAGGCGAGATGTTCGACATCCTCGTCCGCGCTTTCGTCGATCAGGTCGAACAGCTTGGGAAAACTGTCACACAGGTTGAAGCAGCGGCGACAGCCGTGGCAGATATCAAACACCCGGCGCAGTTCGGAATCGAGATCGGCTTCATCGTAAAACGCCTCCTCGGCCCAGGGGATCGGGTGGCGTGTGGGGGCGTCGAGGCTGCCTTCGCGCATCAGCATCTATCCTGTTGAAAAAGGGGACACTCCGAAGAGTGTCCCCATTAGGTTCTAGAGGGTGGGCATTGGCGGGGAAGGGGGTCGTTGCTGCCCACCCCCTGAGCCCCTCCCCGTTACGGGAGGGGAAGAGCAACCGACTAGAGGATCGATTCCAGTGTTTTCTGAAACTTGCCGGCATGGCTTTTTTCGGCCTTTGCCAGCGTTTCAAACCAGTCGGCAATTTCATCAAAGCCTTCTTCGCGCGCATCCTTGACCATGCCGGGATACATATCGGTATATTCATGGGTTTCACCCGCGATCGAGGCTTTCAGATTGGCCACCGTATCGCCAATCGGTTCGCCTGTTGCGGGATCACCGACTTCTTCAAGGAATTCAAGATGGCCGTGGGCGTGTCCGGTTTCGCCTTCTGCTGTCGAACGGAACACAGCCGCGACATCGTTGAAGCCTTCAATGTCGGCTTTCTGGGCGAAATAAAGATAGCGGCGGTTCGCCTGGCTTTCACCGGCGAAGGCAGCTTTCAGATTTTCCTCAGTTTTGGTTCCTGCGAGTCCCATCAAATCCTCCTTGGTTATGGGTGGCACTTTACCGCTCTTCCCTCATGGGAAGGAACGAATTCTCTGACTGTCTGTGATTGAGTGCGTCGATCTATTTCTTGTCCGGCAAGACCGTGAACAGCACGGCCTTGTCGGGCGAAAACCATTTGGCTGCCGCCGCCTGCAATTCGGCTGGCGTGATCCGCTGATAATCCTTGGCGAGCGAGCGCAGCGCCTCGATCCGTCTTTTGTCCTGCGTGGCCCCCGCCATCTGGCCCAGCCAGAAACTGTTGCCCGTGGAAACCCGGGCAATCAGTTCCAGCAGCGGACGGACCGCGCGTGTCAGTTCGTCGCCCGTTACCGGCTTGGCGACCAGATCCGCCGCGATGCTTTTGGCAACACGGCTGAACAGATCAATCTTGTCCGGCTGCAATTGCGACAGGACAAGGAAGTTGCCGCCGCCTTTCAGGCCCATCGGCCACTGGCTGTTGGCCTGCGGGCTGTAACTGGCCCCTTCCTGATCGCGGAGCTGATTAAACAGCCGGTCATTGAAAATGGCCGAGATCAGCTCAAGTTTCCGCGCTTCATAGACCTTGGCGATACCGCCGCCCGTAGGCCAGACAAGCGCTGCCGCCGCCTGATCCGCATCGCCCTTGTGCGTCCGCACGATCACCGGCTGGCCTGGTTTTATGCTGGCCGCCGCGTCGCTGCCGGGATAGATCCGCCCAGCGGAACGGCGCTTGATCGCCCCGAACGTTCCCGCGACCGCATCGATCGCTTCCTCCGCGCTGACATTGCCGAACACCATCACTTCGATCGGCCCGGTTTTCAGCAGGGGTTCCCAGAAGGCGCGAAACGCCGCGGGTGTCAGCGCGGCAATGTCTTCCCGTGTCGGGGTGGACCAGCGCATGTCACCATTGTGCAGAACCGTTGCAAGATCGCGTGACAGTACGGACTGCGCACCGGAATCGAGCGTGTCATACCCCGTGAGGAACGAGGCCCTGGCCCGCAGCACTGGTGCCGCATCCCAGCGCGGCGACGTGAGCAAAGCCGCCAGCAGTTTGAGTTGATCGCGCAAATCCGCCGGGCGGGTCTGCTCGCGCAGGGAGAAGGCATTGTCGCCAATATCGAAATTGGCCCCGATCTTTCGCCCGCTGATCAGCCGGTCGAGCGCATTCTGGTCAAGGTCGCCAACACCGGTCAGGAGCGCGGCCGATGCCGCCCAAGCCGGTGTCTGCCGATTACGCGGCAAGGCCTGCAACCCCCGGCCGAACCGGACATTGACATAGATTTTGCCGGTTTCGCCATCATTGGCAAAAACAAGCAGCTTCACGCCATTGGCGAAATCCACCTGCTCGATGCCCAGATCCTTGATCGGCGTGCGCTTCTTTACGGTACCCGGCTTACCAAGAGCGGGAAGCAGATCGAAACTGACCGGCCCGCGATTGCCGGCAGACGCCAGTGCCGTTACGGGCTCGCTCAGCGCCGCCGCCAGTTTCGCTTTGGCATCGGGAAGATCGGCGGGGCTGATCAGAAGGGCCCTTGGCGGTGCGCCTTCGAACAGTTTTTTGGTCGATGCCAGAACAGCCGCAGGTGTAATCCGGTCCTTGATGCCACCAAACACATCCAGCGCGACCTGCGCGGAGGCCACGGTTTCCCGGATATTCACCGCTTCCACAAGATCATCAGCCTGCTTTGATCCCGCTTCGGTACGCTGGGTTTCCACGGCCTGTTGCAGCACGGAGAAAAACTCACCGGATTCCCGGTCGATATCGGCCTGGTCGCTCGGGTTGACGAGGGCATCGGCAATCACCGCGCGCACATCGCGCAGCGCGGCCTGCCAGTCGTCGCCCAGAGGCACAACCTGCACAAATGTGCCATCAACCGAGCGCGCGACATCTTCCTGATCAACGGATGCCTGAAGGAAGCTGCCACCCGCCCGGGCGCGTTCTTCGAGACGCCGGTTGATCAGGCGCAGCGCCACCATATCGACCAGCTTGCCCTGATTATAGACAACCGTGTCATTCTTCTGGAACCAGGGGCGCAGAACAACCATGCTGACGGTAAGCGGCAGCCCCGGTTCCACCAGCGTTGCCGCAACCGGCGCCTCCTGCCTGGGCCGCCCGAAATCAGGATCGGCCGGGGATGGGCCCACGCCCTTCCAGTCGGAAAAATATTTGACGATCAACCGTTCGAACATCGCCGGATCGCCATCGCCCGCGATGACCACCACAGCGCGCTCCGGCCGGTACCAGCGATCGTGAAACGCCCGCAAACTCGCTGCCGTCGCCGCGTTCAGCGCCTGTGTGGTGCCGATGGGCGGGCGATCGGCAAGCAACTGGCCGGTGAAGAACAAGGCGCGCGTGGCATCGCCCGCCCGCACCGAGGGCCCAGGCTGTTCGCGCGCTTCGGACAGCACGTTGCGGCGCTCGGTATCCACGCCCTTTTCGGAAATTTCAGGGCCAGCCATCATGCCCGAAAGCATCTTCACACTTTCATCCAGCCCCTCCCGCGTCGCGCCGGGAAGATCGAGCTTGTAGATCGTCTGGGTCTGGGTGGTG
>JANOAJ010000009.1:0-16837 GCA_031411035.1 Sphingomonadales bacterium | reverse complement strand
TCGGGGTTTGCCGCCCAAACATCAAGATCAGCGTTTGAATAAGGCGTCGGCACTTGCCTTATGGTTAACGGCACCTTCGATCTTGGCTGTCACCCGGACGATTTCCGCCTCAAGCACAGCCACCCGCTCCCTCAGTTCAGTTACGGACAGGGGATCAAGATCCTGCTTCACCAGCAAGGACAGCGGATCGCCAGGGCGCTTCGCAAATATCTCGTCCATGTCCATGGCGGGAAAGTTGACGGAAAGCCGCGGGATGTCAATATGAGGCGCAACACGCCAGATCCGAATAAATTCCCGTCTTGTCCGGCAACGCTACCGACTAGAGGCTAACGACGGCCGTTGCTCCGCAAAAACAAAATGAAAGCTGCATTTCGGAACAGCGGCCTGAAGTTGGGCTGTTCGCTGATTGTGGCAATGTCCAGACTGCGCCCCAAGGCCAACACCCCCTTGAGCTCGGCGATAGCATCTTCGCTAAGGCCGCGCTTGGCAAACAGGCCGGCACGCCGATTGTGGCACAGAGCCATCTGGCCGACAATCCACGGCTCCTTCGCTGTGGGGAATCGATTGATGGCCGCCTGATACGCCGCCATCGCCTCGTCGTCACGGCCCAGCCTTTCCAGAACCCTGCCTCGCGCTGTCAAGCCCCGGGCAAGCGCTTCGCCGCCCTCAGACCAGCCCGCTTTTTCCGCGCGTTCGGCGGCGTGGGCATACGCCGTGGCCGCCTGCTCGTACTTGCCCGCTTCATCGAGAACAGCGGGAATGAGAAAAATAGCGCCCTGCAACCGCTCCTGAAGGTCTTGCCCGGAAACGGCAGGAAATTTCGCTATCAGCGCATCTGCCTTGGCTTCGGCTGCCAATGTATCGCCATTCATTGCCAGAACCGCCACTTGCGCGGACATGGCCAGCGCAGCGAGCTCCCGAAGCATGGGATCTTGGTTCTTGCCCAACAGATCAACGATCGTCTGGCTTTGCTCGCTTGCCAATGCGAAGCGCTTCAATTCCATCAAACTGCCCAGCCGGAGCATCATGGCCTGACCCAAGATGAGTTCCAGATCGCCCGTCTGCAACGCAGGAACGCGTCCAAGCACCTCATCAAACAAGCGAAGCGCATCTTCGTGTTTGGCGCTTTGCTGTGCCACCTTGCCCTGGCCGATCATTGCCAATACGCAAATTCGCTGCAGGTCGACATCCGTAGCAGTAGCGTAACGCGCTGCCAGTTGGTCAAACGCCGCCGCTGCCCGGGGCAGCTTGTTCTCTCGAAACAGCGTTTCCGCATCGTCCAGAGACTTCATCGCCGCCTGCGCTTCCGGGGAAGCATGGTCCTCGGGGCCAAGCCCCGCGCTGACTTCCTCTCTCGGGGTCTGCGCATATGCGGCCACAGGCAGCCATAACAAGGCGCCGACCATTGCCATCAGCCTTTTCAAGATTGCCCCCTTCACATTACGCCAAGCACTAATCGATGGCGGGTGGCACGATCCCGCCGTTACTCGCTCTTCTCATCCTGACCTATATCACCCAAAGTCATCAAGGCCCGCATCATTGAAATTCTGTCGGAAAGGGGTGCCGCCGCAATTTCTTCCAATATGGCCGAAAGTCGGGCGCACCGGGCTGCCGGGCTGCGCGTGGCTTCCTCCTGGGTATAGTGAGGCAATTTTGCCCGCAACCGCATCATCACCGGTCTCAACTTCTTCAGCGCTTTCGGCTGCGTCATCGGCTTTTGCATAGTGGTGGTTTCAAGAACAAGGCGATAGACGTTTCTCTCCCGCTCGAGCAAGCCAGCGTCCGGCACGAAATCCCAGTCCATGTCGGTGGTATCCGCGCAACGGCCTCCGCTGGTCGCTTTCTGTATTCGAACCTGATCGAGAATCAGGGATACACTTGCCTCCACTGCTTCATCAGAGGCAACCGCCATTCTGGGCCATATGACCTTTGACACTTCTTCCTGCGCAATCGCGCCCAAAAGCGTGGGATCGACGCCACCCTGAGCGGCATACCACGCTGCGTCGACGGAATCGCGATAGAGTTTGGGATCCTCTTGCTGCAGAAGTTGCCACATCCGGTCTTTCAGAAGACTCTCACCGATAGCCGATTTTGAAATGTCGGCAGCGAGAGGAGGGACAATTTCATTGGTAAGTGATCGCCGCGTGAGAACATGTGCTTTTTCCATCTCTTCGAGCGACGGATACCACATGCTTTTGAAAGAGGTGCTGAGTGCGCGGTCGGCAAAAGCGCCATCGATTCCGGATCGATCATAGGCCGCGCGCATGATCGCATCCTGATGCTTCTCTCCGGTTTGCGATCCAACAGCTATTCCGTCGTCACCCAGCCGCCAGGATTCGTGAAAACCAAGGTGCGCACCAGGTGCTGCGGCCCGATCAGTGCCGGCAATAAGTATCTGTGTGCAGGACGATGCACAGATCGCACCGACATACGTCTTTATCCGTTGCTCCCGCACATAGACACCGATCAGGTATCCTTCCAGAACAATGCCTCCCGGAGAGCCCAGGAACAAGGTCTCCGCTTTCGGGTGCGCCGTCGCAAAGCGACGGAACTTTCCGTAGCTTCCAGGATCGATACGACCGATCAGAAACAGGGTTTCCCCATCGGCTGAGGCACTGAGGCGCAAAGTGGCGTCGCTGGGCTCGTTCGGCCAAATGCGTTTGGCTGGCGCCCGGGTCTGGAATTTTGGCGCGGAGCCGGGGTCCCCTTTTGCACTGTCGAGCGTCTTGGCGGTCTCGAATGCGCCCAATCCAAGCGTCAGAACGACCGACCCGGCGAAACCAAGCCAGAGCGCCGTCACAGGATGAAAGATCTCGACCGGAAAGCGAGGGTGCCCATGCCGCAAATGTGACCTGCCGTGCGGATCAAGTCAAGAATGGACGATTTTATGGTGGCTGATTTGGCGCGTTGCCCTCGAATGAAGATCGGATCGTGAATTGCGGCCTCTTACACCGGCGTTGACGCGAACGCTGCCCATGCCGATAAGCGGAAAACGGACAAGGGGGGTGTAATTGTGACGGATATCCCGACGATCATGCGGGCCATCGATCCGGCGGAACCCGGTGGGCCCGAAGTGCTGCAACTGGTTGAACGCCCCGTGCCGGTGCCCGGCGACAGTGAAGTGCTGATCCGGGTGGCGGCCGCCGGGATCAACCGGCCCGATGTGTTGCAACGGCGCGGCATGTATCCCCCGCCGCCTGGCGCGCCCACGATTCCGGGGCTGGAAGTTTCGGGCATTGTGGTTGCCGTGGGCCATCATGCCGATAACGCGCTGATCGGCCAGCCGGTCTGCGCGCTTGTTTCCGGCGGCGGCTATGCGGAATATTGTGTGGCTCCGGTCGGCCAGTGCCTGCCGGTGCCTGCGGCGCTCAGCATGGCTGAAGCTGCGGCTCTGCCCGAAACGCTCTTCACCGTCTGGACCAATCTGTTCGAACGGGCCTATGCGATGGAAGGCGATACGGTGCTGGTGCATGGCGGCACATCGGGCATCGGCACGATGGCGATTTCGCTGGGCAAGCTCTTCGGGCTGACAGTGATCGTCACGTGCGGATCTGCCGCCAAATGCGCCCGCGCGCGGGAGTTGGGAGCGGATCACGCCATTGATTATGCCGCGCAGGATTTTGTGACCGAAGTGGCCCGCATCACGGGCGGCAAAGGGGTTCAGGCCGTGCTTGACATGGTGGGGGGCGATTATGTGCCGCGCAACCTTGCCTGCCTTGCCGAAGATGGCCGCCACGTCACCATTGCCGTGCAGCGCGGGGTGAAAGCGGAAATCAACATCGCGGCTGTGATGGTAAAGCGGCTGACGCTCACCGGTTCCACCCTGCGCGCGCGGCCTGTCAGCTTCAAGACGCTGGTGGCCGATGAACTGAACCGCAGCGTCTGGCCCCATGTCGAGGCAGGCAATCTGAAGCCCGTGATGGATATGAGCTTCCCCCTTGCCCAAGCCGCGGCGGCCCATGCCCGGATGGAAGCAGGCGATCATGCCGGGAAGATTGTGCTTCTGGTATGATGCTGTGTCACCAGTCTGTCACCAAAGCCGCCTTGGCCTGTCATAATAAGGCGCGATAGGCTGGCCCCCGTCTTCAATTCCGCACGGGGGAATGTCGGGTGGCCGAACCAACACCAATCAGGGCACATCGCGATGAACCGCGAAGGGCAAACGCGCGCCGCCGGTTCCGCACGATCTGGATCAGCGACATCCACCTCGGCACGCGCGGCTGCAATGCAGCGCTGCTCACGGACTTTCTCGATCATACCGACAGCGAGACCATGTATCTGGTCGGGGATATTATTGACGGCTGGCGGCTGAAGAAGCGGTTTTACTGGCCCGCCGCGCATAATGACATTGTCTGGCGGATCATGAAACGGGCCAAGCGCGGCACAAGGGTCGTCTATATCCCGGGCAATCATGACGAGATGTTCCGCCAGTTCAGCGGTCTCAATTTCGGCGGCGTGGAAATCCGCCGAAAGGCCATCCATGCCACGGCGGATGGCAGGCGGCTGCTGGTTCTGCACGGGGATGAGTTTGATACCGTGATGCTCGCGCACCGCTGGCTCGCCTTCGTGGGGGATGCGGCTTACGGATTGCTGATGCGGCTCAATGTGGTGGTCAACCGCGTCCGTCAGCAATTCGATCTGCCGTACTGGTCGCTTTCCAAAATGGCCAAGCACAAGGTCAAGAACGCGGTGGAATTCATTTCCCGCTATGAGGAAGTGGTGGCGCGCGCGGCCGGTTCGCGGCGGGTGGACGGCGTGGTGTGCGGCCATATCCACACGGCCGAAATCCGCGATATCGGTGGCGTCCTCTATTATAATGATGGCGACTGGGTGGAAGGCTGCACGGCTCTGGTTGAACATTTCGACGGGCGGATGGAAATCCTTCACTGGGCCGAGGAAATGGCCGCGCGCGCTCCGGCGGATCCCGCCGTCAGGATCGCGGCATGAGGATCGTCATCGTCACGGACGCGTGGGCCCCGCAGATCAACGGGGTGGTCCGCACCCTGCAGGCGGTGCGGGCCGAACTGGAACGACAGGGCCATGACGTGCTGGTCATCTCGCCAGACCTGTACCGCTCGATTCCGTGTCCGACTTATCCGGAAATCCGTCTGGCGCTGGCGCGGCAGACGGATGTTGGCGCACGCATCGCGGCGTTCCGGCCCGATGCTATCCACCTTTCGACCGAAGGCCCGCTCTGCCTTGCCGCGCGCCGCTGGTGCCGGAAGCGGGATATTCCCTTCACCACCGCCTATCACACCCAGTTCCCCGATTATGTGGCCAAGCGCACGGGGCTGCCGGCTTCGCTTTTCTGGCGCTACATCCGCTGGTTCCACCGGCGGGCGGAACGCGTGCTGGTTTCCACGGAAACGGTTCGTGCCAGCTTGCGAGATCAGGGTCTGGCCAAGCTGGCGCATTGGGGGCGCGGGGTTGATCTGGTGCAGTTCACGCCGGATGCGCCGCCGCCGGAACGGTTTGCCACGCTGCCTCGCCCGATCCAGCTCTATGTCGGCAGGGTGGCAGTGGAAAAGAATATCGAGGCGTTCCTTGCAGCGGCGCATCCTGGCAGCAAGGTGATTGTGGGCGATGGTCCGGCGCGTGAGGGGCTGGAAGCGCGGTTTCCCGAAGCGGCCTTCCTTGGCGCGCTTACCGGAAGGGCCCTTGCAGGGGCCTATGCAGGCGCAGACGTTTTCGTATTCCCCAGCCGGACAGACACATTCGGGCTGGTGATGATCGAGGCATTGGCGTGTGGAACGCCGGTTGCGGCCTTTCCTGTCAGCGGGCCAGTGGATGTTGTCACGCCTGAAACGGGCGCGCTCAATTCCTGCCTTGATGCGGGAATCGCTGATGCCCTGAAGAAAAGCCGGGTGGCTTGCGCCAGCTATGGTCGCAGCTTTGGCTGGGATGTCAGCGCCCGCCAGTTTCTCTCGGCGCTTTCCCCAATGCTGCCTCACGCTGACGGGATCGCAGCCTGAGCGTCTTGCCCAGCCCGGTTCCGGCTTCGCGACAGGTAATCAGCGGGAAAGATTGTGCTGTGGTATGACCGGGGAACGCAGACCGTCCCCCGGCTGTCAGCAAAAGTCTAGCGGCAGTTGAGGCTGCCCCGATCCACTTCACGGCCCAGCAGGGCACCGGCACCCGCACCAATGATGGTGCCAACAGTGCGGGAATCACCCCGATCCAGTGAGCGTCCAAGCAGTCCGCCAATCGCGCCGCCAATGATCAGGCCGGTCGTGCCGTCGGATCGGCGGCAATAATAGCGATCATCCGATCCGCGGTAGATCCGGTCCGCGCGGGTCAGCCTGCGCGGCTGGTAATAGCGTCCGTCCCGGTAATAGCGGTCAGCATAGTAATTCCCGTAATAGGGGTCGACGCGATTATAGTCATAGCCGCGATATTGCCGCCAATCGCGCACGGGTGCCCGGTCACGGCGATCAGAGTGCCGATCATCATGCTTGTTGCGCCAGCCATGCGCGGGGGCGTGACGCGGGGGATCGGCCAGAGCCGGGATCGCTCCGAATGATGTCGCCAGCGTAGCTGCTGCGGCAATACCCAAAATGGAATGTTTCATGTCTCTGCCTCCTTTGAATGGCACCGAAAAAACGCTCGGCTTATGGAAAGGTTGCATGAACTGAAAATAACAATTGGTTCACCAGAGGGCAATCATCGCGGGCGGAACGGCCAAGCCTCTTGCCCTCACCCCCGCTTCGGACTAAGCCAGTTCCCAATGTCCGGCCGCTCCGAAAGGGGCGGCCCTTCTTTTGTCTGAAAGGTTTTTCCAATGGCTCAGCCGCTTATGCCCCATGCGACCGCGTCATGGCTGGTGGATAACACTGCACTGTCCTTTGAACAGATCGCCCATTTCTGCATGCTGCATATCCTCGAAATTCAGGCCATTGCGGATGATACGGCTGCCACCAAGCTGACCGGCCGCGATCCGATCCGCGCCGGTGAACTGACCCAGGCGGAAATCGACAAGGGGCAGGCTGACCCGAACTACGAACTCAAGATGTTCAAGGAACCCGAAGCGGCCACCCGCACCAAGGGGCCACGCTACACGCCGGTTTCCAAGCGTCAGGACAAGCCGGACGGTATTGCCTGGATCATCCGCAACCATCCCGAAGTGTCCGACGGCCAGATCGGCAAGCTGATCGGCACCACGCGCAACACCATTCAGGCGATCCGCGAACGCACGCACTGGAACATTGTGGATATCGTTCCCAAGGATCCGGTGACGCTTGGTCTGTGTACCCAGCGCGAACTGGATGCGACTGTCGCCAAGGCCGCGAAGCTCAAGGGCCTTGCCGCACAGACCGATACCAAGCTTGATGGTGATCGCGCGGCCCTGATCGAGGAACTGCGTGCCGAACGCACCGCCGCTGCCCATGCCGCCGAAGCCGCGCTGGCGGCCGAGGGAGAGGAAGCCGCCCCCGCACCGGTCGCGCACACAGCCGATACATTGTTCAAGCGTTGAGCGAAGACCCGACAGACGATATTGTCTCAGGGCCTGTTTCGCCCGATGCGTCGCTGACGCAGGACGAAAGCTACACGGCTACCTCGCGTCTCGGGCTTACCTATCCGCTGGGGGATTTTGCGCCCGGCGAAGGGCAGGCCCACCGGATTGCCCCGGGTATAAGCTGGGCGCGGATCCCGATGCCGGGATCGCTTGGCCATATCAATAGCTGGCTGCTCGACGAAGGCGATGGCGTGGCTGTCGTCGATACCGGTATGCGCCTGCAAATGTGCGGCGATGCGTGGAAGGCGCTGTTTGCAGGCGATCTGGCCGGGCGTCCGATCCGCCGGGTGATTGGCACGCACTTGCATCCTGATCATATTGGTCTGGCGGGCTGGCTGTGCAAAAAGGGTGGCATTGATCTGTGGATGACGCGCGGCGAATGGCTGACCGCGCGGATGCTGATCGCCGATGCGCGCGACGCGGTTCCTGCCGAAGTGATAGCGATGCAGCGCCTGTCTGGCTGGACTGCGGAAGAGATTGCGGAAGCCAGCCAAGGCGGCTTCGGCCGGTTCGCGCACATCATTTACCCCATGCCTCTGGGCTATCGCCGCGTGCAACACGGCGATGTGCTTGATCTGGGCCAGCATAAGTGGCGGGTGGTCGTGGGTTCGGGGCACAGCCCGGAACATGCCTGTCTGTTGAACGAAGCCTCGGGCGTGCTGGTCTCTGGCGATCAGGTGTTGCCGCGTATCAGCTCCAACGTTTCGATATCGCCTTCCGAGCCTGAGGGCGATCCGCTTGGCGAATGGCTGACCTCGATTGATCGCTTGCTGGAACTGCCGGATGATCTGCTCGTCTGTCCCGCGCATGGTGAGCCGTTTTACGGCTTGCACACCCGGTTGACGGCGTTGCGCGATGAACATCATGCCCGGCTTGATGATCTGGCGGCCTTTATTGCAGAGCCGAAGCGGACGGTGGACAGTTTCCACATTTTGTTCAACCGCCCGATCACCGGTGAGAATCGCGGGATGGCAACGGGCGAAGCTTCCGCTCATTTCCGCCACCTCGAACGGCAGGGCCGCGCCCGCCGGGAAGATCGTGAGGGAGTGCGCTGGTATCATGCGGTCTGACATCAGCACGGTCATTTTCGATTTCGGCGGGGTGATCACATCTTCGCCATTCGAGGCGTTCGCCCGTTACGAAGCGGAGCGCGGCCTGCCCGCCGATACCATCCGCCAGATCAACGCGACCAATCCCGATACCAATGCCTGGGCCTTGTTCGAACGCGCCGAGATTGACGCCGCGCGCTTTGATGCCCTGTTTGCAGAGGAAGCCGCCGCGATTGGTGCCGAGGTTCGCGGGGCCGACGTGCTGGCGCTGCTCTCCGGCGATATCCGCCCGCGCATGGTGGCTGCACTTGATGCGCTGAAGGCTGCGGGGTTTGGCCTTGGCTGCATCACCAACAATGTGCCTTCGGGCAAAGGGCCGGGCATGGCAGGCAGTGAGGCCAAGGCAGCGGCCATTGCGGACATCATGGCGCGGTTCGATCATGTCATCGAAAGTTCCAAGGCCGGCATCCGCAAGCCTGATCCGCGCATCTATGCGATGATGTGCGACGCGCTGGATGTAGAGGCTTCGGCCTGCGTCTATCTCGATGATCTGGGCGTAAACTGCAAACCCGCAGCAGCACTGGGGATGACGGCGATCAAGGTTACAGGCGAGGATCAGGCGCTGGCCGATCTGGCGGCGGCGGTGGGGCTGGCGCTCGGTTGACAAAGAGGTCTCTTGAGATCACATTGTCGGCATGACCATTCATGTGCCGATGAAAGAGTATAAGAACCGCGTCAGCGAGTTTGGGCGGATGGCGGCAAACGGTGAAACGATTATCGTTACGAACCGGGGTGAGCCGCAATTTGAGGTAAGCCCTCCAAAACAGCGGAAACGGGGCCTGGATTTTGAGGCGCTTCGCAAATGGAAAGAAGAACAAGGAATTCCCGCCGGGCCGGTCGGCTGGGTTTCGCCGGACTTTGATGATCCCTTGCCCGAGGATTTTTTGATAATGCCCCAGCCGCCGGAATTTTGGGACCGCAAGGGCAAGTGAGGCTGTTGCTCGACACCAACATTCTGGTGGCCATTCTCCGTGAAACAGTCTCCGAACTGCCATCGGTCATTCGCGATTTCTTGAATTCTGGCGAGGCGGATTTTTTCGCGAGCGCCGCTTCCTTATGGGAAATGGCAATCAAGATGCGCCTCGGTAAACTCGTTCTTCCTTGCCGGGAGGAAAAATTACCAGCCTCATTTGCCACGACGGGTTTTCACTTGTTGGCCGTTTCGCCAGAGCACGCCACCACGCCGGTGGATCCTTGGCCAACGACCAATGATCCGTTTGATCGCATCCTGCTTTCAATCTGCAAGGTCGAGAATCTGCGCCTCGTCACGCTGGATCGCGCTCTTGTCGATCATCCTCTTGCGTGGCGCGCTTGACCCCGCCGCACACGAACGTCAGAGAGGCTGGCCATGGCTGAAGACCTTTCCACCCTCTCCTTTGAAGATGCGCTCAAGCGGCTTGAGACCATTGTTGCGCGGCTCGAATCGGGGGAGGCGAGCCTGGATGAATCGATTACGCTCTACACGCAGGGCGATGCCTTGCGCGCGCAGTGCGTGGCGCGGCTGAAGGATGCGCAGGCGCGGATCGAAGCGATCAGCCTTGGTGCAGATGGCCAGCCCCAGGGCACGCGCCCCTTTGACGCTGCCTGACGCGCCGTGGCTTCGGCGTCCCTGATCCTGAAACCCGCGCTTGATCGCATTGCCACGGATATTGACCGCCAGTTCGATCTGCTGCTTCCCCTGACCGACGATCCTCGCCGCAAACTTTATGAAGCGATGCGCCACGCCGCCATTGGCGGTGGCAAGCGGCTGCGGCCGTTGCTGGTCGTCGCGGCCTGCCAGCTTTTTCATGTGGATGAAGCCGCCGCGTTGCGCGTGGCCACCGCGATCGAGTGCATCCATGTTTATTCGCTGATCCATGATGATCTGCCCTGCATGGATGATGATGACATGCGGCGCGGCAAGCCCACCGTGCACAAGGCGTTTGACGAGGCTACGGCGGTTCTGGCCGGGGATTCGCTTCACGCGCTCGCATTTGAACTGGTCGCTGATGAAGCGACGCATGGCGATCCGTTCGTGCGCGCCGAACTGACGCTGGAACTGGCCCGGGCCAGCGGGCCGGATGGCATGGCAGGCGGCCAGATGATGGATCTGGAGGCCGAACACGCCACATTCGATCTCCAGACCGTCACCCGGCTCCAGCAACTCAAAACCGGTGCGCTGATCGGCTTTTGCGTTGAAGCTGGTGCAATCATGGGCCGGTTGCCGCCCGAAGGACGCATGCATCTGCGCGGCTATGCCCGCGATGTTGGGCTTGCGTTCCAGATTGCAGACGATCTTCTGGATGTGGAAGGGGATGAGGCCTTGGCCGGCAAGGCGCTCCACAAGGATGCTGCGGCAGGCAAGGCGACCTTCCTCTCGCTCCTTGGCATCGAACGCGCGCGGGCGCAGGCCAATGCGCTGGTCGATCAGGCTATTGCCCAACTGGGCAGCTATGGCGCGGAAGCCGATCTGCTGCGCGCCATTGCCCGTTATACTGTGGAAAGGAATCGCTGATGCCGCGCATAGGCGTTTACCCCGGCACATTTGATCCCGTAACCCTTGGCCATATGGATATTATCCGGCGCGGGGCAAAGCTGGTGGACAAGCTGATCATCGGGGTCACCACCAATCCTTCCAAATCGCCGATGTTTGCCGATGAAGAGCGGCTGGCGATGGTGCGCCGCGAAGTGGCGGACATTGCGGGCGATATCGAAGTGGTGGGTTTTGATGCGCTGCTCATGAAATTCGCGCAGGATCAGGGCGCAAGCGTCATCATCCGCGGGCTGCGCGCTGTGGCTGATTTCGAATATGAGTATCAGATGGCCGGCATGAACCAGCAACTCAATGCCTCTATCGAAACAGTGTTCCTGATGGCCGATGTCGCATTGCAGCCTATTGCTTCCAAACTGGTGAAGGAAATCGCGCTCTACGGCGGCGACATTCGCAAGTTCGTGACACCCAGTATCGAGCGGGACACTGTGGCGCGGGTCGAAAGGCTTGGTCGCAAGGGAAGCTGAGTTACTCATTGGCCATTCATTTGAAAGCGGTTAGGGGCGGCCCCCGAACCTTCGGAGAATTTCCCCCATGCGTTTGTTGAAACTGGCATTGATCTGGCTTGGCCTTGCAAGTGTGAGCGTGGCATTGGCGCAGACCGCGCCTGCCCCTGTGCCCGCACCCGATCCCCAGAACATCCTGCACCTGCAGCTTTCCACCGGGGGCGAAGTTGCGATTGCGATGCGGCCAGACAAGGCACCCGGCCATGTTGCCCGGGTCAAGCTGCTGACGCGTGCTGGCTTTTATGACGGGCTTTTGTTTCACCGGGTGATTGACGGCTTCATGGCGCAGACCGGCGATCCCAAAGGTACCGGCGAAGGCGGATCGCCGCTGCCGGATCTGAAAGCCGAATTCAACGATCTGCCGCATCTGCGCGGCTCCATATCGATGGCGCGGACAGACGCACCTGATAGCGCCAACAGCCAGTTCTTCCTCGTCTTCCAGCCGGTGATGCGGCTGGACGGCAAATATACGGTATTCGGACGGGTGATTTCGGGCATGCAGTTCGTCGATCTGATCGAACGTGGCGAGCCGCCTGCCAACCCGTCAAAAATCGTCAAGGCATGGATCGAAGCCGATGGCCCCAACGCCGCGCGCGTCCCGTTGGATCTGAGCGCAGCGGCTGCGGCGCCTGCGGCGGAAGCGGCTCCCGCACCGGCGGCGCCTGCGCCGGTGGTTCCGGAAAAGAAAAAGAAGAAAAAGAAATTCGGCATTTTCTGATCGGGCGACGCGATGCGCGTTGACCTGTTTGATTTTGATCTGCCGCCAGAGAGCATCGCGCTGCGTCCTGCCCGCCCGCGTGACTCAGCCAAACTCCTTGTGCTGCGCGGGGCGGACACGTCCGATCATCTGGTAAGCGATCTGCCCGCCCAGTTGCGCGCGGGCGATTGCCTGGTGTTCAATGATACCCGCGTGATCCCCGCCCAGTTGGAAGGCACACGTGGCGCTGCCCGCGTTGGCGCGACGCTGCACAAGCGCGAAGGCTTGCGCGCGTGGCGCGCGTTTATCCGCAATGCAAAACGGCTTCATGACGGCGACCGGATCGAATTCGGACATGGCGTCGCGGCAACCGCTTCCGAACAGGGCGAGGATGGCAGCTGGCTTCTCAGTTTCGTCGGGGATGAGCCCGTGGAAGTTTTGCTCGCACGCGCGGGAACCATGCCGCTGCCTCCCTATATCGCAGGCAAGCGCCCCACGGACGCCAGCGATGCCGAAGACTATCAGACGATGTTTGCTGATGAACCTGGCGCGGTTGCCGCGCCCACGGCGGCACTCCACTTCACGCCCGGGCTGATGGCGTCCCTCGCCGCAGCCGGCATCGCGCATGAAACGCTTACGCTGCATGTCGGCGCGGGCACGTTCCTGCCGGTCAAGGTGGATGACACAAGCAATCACAAGATGCACGCCGAATGGGGTCGGATCGATGCTGCCACGGCGGCCCGCCTCAACGCGGTGCGGGCAGGCGGCGGTCGCGTGATTGCGGTGGGCACCACCTCTTTGCGCCTGATCGAAAGTGCCTGTGATACACGGGGCACGATCCAGCCCTTTGAAGGCGATACCGCCATTTTCATCACACCAGGCTATGCGTTTCGCGGCATTGATGGCCTGATGACCAACTTTCATCTGCCCAAATCCACGCTGTTCATGCTGGTCAGCGCGCTGATGGGCAGGGAGCGGATGCAGGCGGCCTATGCCCACGCGATTGCGGGCGGATACCGCTTCTACAGCTATGGAGATGCCAGCCTGTTGCTCCCGTGATCCAACCCCGGCACTATGCGTCGATGGGGAGGATAAGGGCGATGGCACGGTTTGGAACAGGCGCTGGCATTGCGGCGTTGGCACTCGCGTGCAGCACGCAGGCACGGGCTGCCAATGCGGATGATATCTGGTTTGGTGGCCTTATCGTTACCGTCAATGATGCAGCACCTTCGGCAGAGGCCGTTGCGGTAAAGGCAGGCCGGATCGTCGCCGTTGGCAGCAAGGCAGCTGTCCTGAAGGCAGAGCAGGGCAAATCCACTCGTCTCCACAATCTTGCCGGGCGGACAATGACACCAGGGTTCATTGACCCGCACAGCCATTTCACAATGTCTCTGGCGATGGCATCGCGCGTCAATATTGGGCCGCCGCCTGCGGGTCCGGCGAGGACGCTCGATGATATCATCGCCGCGCTGCGCCGCTTTGCGACGGATCACAAGATCGGGCGGGGGGATCTGATCGTCGGGTTCGGCTATGATGGCAATCTGATGCCGCCGGGGCAGCAACTCTCACGCGATGTGCTGGACAAGGCGTTTCCGGATAATCCGGTGGTGATCCTGCACGTGTCGATGCACGGCGCGCTGCTCAATTCGGCGGCTTTTGCCAAAATTGGCTATCGCGACGGCATGGCAACGCCGCCGGGCGGCATAATTCAGCGCAGCCCCGGTACACAGGACTTGCAGGGGCTGGTGATGGAGGCAGCTTATGTGCCGGTGCTGGCGCTCATCCCGCCGGTGGCCCCGGAAACCGAATTGGCTGCTGCCAGGGCCGGCCAGATGATCTACGCCGCTGCGGGTATCACCACGATGCAGGATGGCGCCACGCATGCGGGCGAACTGGCGCAACTGCAGCGGATTGCGGCGGCAGACGGGCTGTTCCTTGATCTTGTCGCCTATCCTTTCATGACGGATGTTGACGCTGCGCTGGCCAAAAATCCGGCGCGGAACTGGGGAAGCTATAGTCACGGGCTGAAAATCGGCGGCTGCAAGATCGTGGTCGATGGTTCGCCACAGGCAAAGACAGCCTGGTTCACCACCCCCTATCTGACCGGCGGCCCCAACGGCGAAGCGAACTGGACAGGCGGCCCCGTTGCGCCACCTGAACTGATGGCGGGGATTGTCCGCAAATGTTATGATAATGGACTGCCAGTGATGATGCACGCCAATGGTGATGCCGCGATTGACTTCCTGCTGAAGGCCCACGAGGACGCATCGGCGACTGATCCCGGCAAGGATCGCCGGACGATCGCCATTCATGCGCAGTTCGCAAGGCCGGATCAGATTGCCCGATTCAAGGCTGACAATATCATCCCGTCCTTTTTCGCTGAACATACCTTCTTTTTCTATGACGCCCACAAGGTGAACCGGGGCGTGGCGCAGGCGGGGCAGATCAGCCCGATGAAAAGGGCCTATGATGCCGGCCTCCGGCCCACCAACCACACAGACTATGCGGTGGCTCCGATCAATCAGCTTTTCACGATCTGGGCAGCGGTCAACCGCCGTTCTCGAAGTGGTGAAGCGGTGGGGCCGGATCAACGCATCACGCCGCTACAGGCATTGAAGGCGATCACCATCAACGCGGCCTATCAGTATCGCGAAGAAGCGGACAAAGGCTCCATCGAACCCGGCAAGCGCGCCGATCTTGTCATTCTCGGCGGCAATCCGCTCACGGTTCCTGCCGATGCGATCAAGGATATTGCCGTGCTGGAAACGATCAAGGACGGAAAGACGGTTTTCCGCGCCATTCGTTGATGGGGATTTCGTCCGCCTGCCTCGACAATCCCGCACACCCGCGCCAAAGCGGCGCAATGACGGTTCCCCGCTTCCAGTTCACGATTTCCGCCACGGATGGCAAGGCGCGCACCGGCACGATTGCCATGCAGCGCGGGGATATCCGCACGCCTGCTTTCATGCCGGTCGGCACGGCGGCGACCGTGAAAGGCATGAAACCTGCGGACGTGCGCGGGATCGGTGCGGACATCATCCTGGGCAACACCTATCATCTGATGCTGCGTCCGGGCGCGGAGCGGATGGCGCGGCTGGGCGGGTTGCACCGTTTCATGCAGTGGGATCGCCCTATCCTGACAGACAGTGGCGGCTATCAGGTGATGAGCCTTTCCGCGCTGCGCAAGATCACGGAAGAAGGCGTGAACTTCGCCTCGCATCTTGATGGATCGCGGCACATGCTCAGCCCCGAACGATCCATGGAGATCCAGCGGCTGCTTGGTTCTGACATCGTGATGACCTTCGATGAATGTCCCGCGAATGGCGTTTCGCGTGAAGCGGCGATCAAGTCGATGGAGCTTTCCATGCGCTGGGCGAAGCGGTCACGCGATGCTTTTGACGCGGGCGGTGAACATGCCGAACGCGCGGCGCTGTTCGGCATCCAGCAAGGCTCGCTTGATCCCGATTTGCGACTTCGTTCCGCGCAGGCGCTGACGGCCATCGGCTTTGATGGGTATGCGATTGGCGGGCTGGCCGTGGGCGAAGGGCAGGACGCGATGTTCGGCTGCCTTGACTATGCGCCGGATCAGCTTCCCGCTGAGAAGCCTCGCTATCTGATGGGTGTGGGCAAGCCGGACGACATTGTGGGTGCCGTGGAGCGCGGCGTGGACATGTTTGATTGCGTGCTTCCCACCCGTTCGGGTCGCAACGGGCAGGCCTTTACCTGGGATGGGCCGATCAACATCCGCAATGCCAAATTCGCGGAAGACCTTTCGCCTGTTGATCCGGAATCGCCGATCGCGCCGTGGAGCAAGGCCTATCTCCATCACCTCGTCAAATCCGGCGAAATGTTGGGGGCGATGCTGATGACGGAACATAATCTCTGGTTTTATCAGCAACTGATGCAGGCGCTGCGCGATGCGATCGCACAAGCGCGTCTGGCCAGCTTCGCCAGCGATTTCCGCGCGCGCTATCGCCGCTGACCCGATGCACGGCTGGATCATTCTCGATAAACCCCTTGGCATGGGATCCACCCAAGGCGTGGGCGCCGTAAAGCGCGCGCTGCGCGAAGGCGGTTATCCCAAGGTCAAGATCGGCCATGGCGGCACGCTTGATCCGCTGGCAACCGGCGTGCTGCCCATCGCGCTGGGGGAAGCGACCAAATTGGCCGGGCGGATGCTGGATAGCGACAAGGTGTATGAATTTACCGTCAGCTTCGGCACGCAAACAGACTCGCTGGATCTGGAAGGCAGCGTCATTGCCGAAAGCGACGGGCGGCCCACGCTGGCTGAGGTGGAAGCTGTGCTGCCCCGTTTCACCGGGCCTATCGACCAAGTGCCGCCCGCCTTTTCCGCGCTGAAAGTGGATGGCAAGCGCGCCTATGATCTGGCGCGGGCCGGGGAGGCTTTCGAATTACAAAGTCGAAGGGTCTGCATTCACTCTCTGCGAACCTCTGCGGCCTCTGCGCCTCTGCGCGAGATAG
>JANOAJ010000008.1:0-4513 GCA_031411035.1 Sphingomonadales bacterium | reverse complement strand
CGGGTGTCTAGGAGACGATAATGGCGACGTGCCCAATCTCTCAAGAAGAGGAAACACTGCTTGCCACCGCGTCGATGACCGATCCGGTCATTTCCGCCCGGCCCCGCGCCTATTATGCCGCGATGCGGAGCCATGATCCGGTGCATTATGACGCAAAGCTCGGGATGTATCTGATCTCCCGCTATGAGGATATTCTGGCCATCCAGCAGGATCCGCTCACCTTTTCGGTCAACAAGGGCTACCACAGCCAGCAGGCCGCGGGCTTTCAGGAGGAATTTCAGGAGATACTCAAGCGCGATGGCGGCGGCTATTTCCCGGACGCGATCATGTCTGACCCGCCTTACCACACGCGCGTCCGCAAACTGATGGAAAGCGCCTTCACCGCGCACCGGGTCAAGGCACTGGAGCCGCGCATCGAAAAGGTGGTGGTTGATCTGATCGAGAGCATGGCCGACAAGGGTGCGGCGGACGCGATCCATGATTTTTCCGTGCCGCTGACGATCCGCATCATCTGTGAACAACTGGGCCTTGACTGGGACATGAAGGATCGCATCCAGCGTTGGTCGATCGCCGTGACCGCCCAGATCGGCCGGATGCAGAACCGCGAGGAAATGATTGGGCACGCCAGGGAGATTTGCGATCTCCAGCATTATCTGATCGGCAAAATGATGGAACGGCAGGCCGCGCCGCGCGAGGATATGATTTCCGATATTGTTCACGCGAAGGAAGGTGATGGCGAAGGTTCGGTGCTGACCTTTGAGGAAGCGGTCTCGCTGGTGCGGGCGCTGCTGATCGCGGGCAATGAAACGACGGCCACGGCGCTGGGCAATCTGTTCTACATTCTGGCGACGCAGCCAGAGATTGCCGAACTTCTCAGAACCTCCGTCGATGATGACCGGTTGCTCAACCGTTTTGTCGAAGAACTGTTGCGGATCGAACCACCCGTGCGCGGCCTTTCCCGGATGACGACGAAAGACGTGACATTGGGTGGCGTGCCGCTGCCTGCAGGCGCGCATTTGCTGCTGATGTATGCTTCGGCCAATGATCAGGAAGACGTGTTTCCTTGCCCGCGAAGCTTCGACATCAACCGCCCCAATATCGGGCGGCACGTCTCGTTCGGCGGCGGCGTGCATCGCTGCGTCGGGCTGGCGCTGGCGCGGATGGAAATCAAGGTGGCCGCGCGGGAAATCGTCCGCCGGATCGATGCGATCCGGCTCGCCATTCCCGAGGATGAAATCACCTATCTGCCGACCGTCGCGACCCAGTCCATCGCGCGCTTGCCCATCACCTTTACCCGCCGGGTGTGACGGTGGCTGTGGGCGAACTGGCTGGCAAAGTCGCGATCATTACGGGTGGTGCCAGTGGCATCGGCAAGGCAACGGCCAAACTGTTTGTTGCCGAGGGGGCAAGGGTCATTATCGCGGATATGAACCAAGCTGCAGGCGAGGCGCTTGCGGCCGCTTTGGGCGAGGCGGCCCTCTTCCAACGCACTGATGTTGCTGATGCGGCGCAGGTACAGGCGCTGATCGACAAAGCGGTTACGCGGTTTGGCGGCCTCAACATCATGTTCAACAACGCCGGCATATCTTGCGCGGCGTTCCCCCACTTTCTGGATGACACGCTTGCAGATTTCCAGCGGGTGATGGCGGTCAATCTTTATGGCCCGATGATTGGCACCCAGCGGGCGGCACGGCACATGAAGGATCATGGCGGCGGGGTGATCCTTAACAATGCTTCGATCGCGGGCGTGCTGGCAGGGCAAGCGATGATGACGTATCGCGCGTCCAAGGCGGCACTGATCCAGTTCAGCAAATCCGCGGCCATTGATCTGGCGCAATATGGTATCCGCGTGAACTGCCTTGTTCCCGGCCATATCCGCACCGACCTCTCCTCCTTCCGGCAGGAGGGAGCGGCAGAAGATGCCGCTGCCCGCGTCGAGGCCGCTGTCAGTGCGGTCTATCTCTCGAACCAGCCGCTCAAGCGCCGGGGTGTCCCCGAGGATGTGGCAGAGGCAGCGCTGTTCCTCGCAAGTGACCGCGCGCGGCAGATCACCGGCATAACCCTGCCGGTGGAAGGCGGGGTTACAGCAGGTGATCCGGTCAACCATCTGAGCGATATTCTTGAAGCGCGCGCCCGCGCGGTTAGCGAATAGCCGCGCGGCTATTCGCCGGGCCGATATCCGTCGGCCAAGATTGAGGGGCGTTGCGTGGGCTGCTATCCACAGGCCAGACAAATTCCCAGATCAGGACGAAGCGCCGTGGATTTCACCTTCAGCGAAGACCAGCAGAACATCCGGGACGCAATCCTGAAACTTTGTTCTCAGTTTCCCGATGAATATTGGCTGGAACGGGATCGGGACGCTGTGTTTCCCGAAGATTTTTTCCGCGCGCTGGCGGATGCTGGCTGGCTGGGCATTGCCATGCCGGAAGCGCTGGGCGGGGCTGGGCTGGGCATTACCGAGGCTGCCATCATGATGCAGGCGATTGCCGAATCCGGTGGCGGGATGAGCGCGGCTTCGGGCGTGCACATGAATATATTCGGGCTTCAGCCCGTCATCCTGTTCGGCACCGAAGACCAGAAGCAAAGATCAATTCCGCGCATCGTGAGCGGAGCGGACAAGACCTGCTTTGCCGTGACCGAGCCCAATGCGGGGCTGAACACGACCCAACTCAAGACCCGCGCGGAACGCAAGGAGGGCGGCTATCTGGTCAATGGCGAGAAAATCTGGATTTCCACGGCGCAGGTTGCGAACAAGATGCTCCTGCTGGCCCGGACAACGCCGCTCGACCAGGTCAAGCGCAAGACCGAAGGGCTTTCGCTGTTTTACACCGATTTTGACCGGTCAAAGATCGACGTGCGGCTGATCCACAAAATGGGCCGACACTGCATTGATTCCAACATGCTGTTCATCCAGGATCTCTGGATTCCTGCGGAAGACCGGATCGGTCCGGAAGGGGAAGGCTTCAAGATCATCCTGCACGGGCTCAATCCGGAACGGGTGCTGCTGGCGGCGGAAGCTGTTGGCCTTGGTCGCGTGGCGATCAAGCGGGCGGCGCGTTACGCGCGGGAACGGATCGTGTTTGACCGCCCCATTGGCCAGAACCAGGGCATCCAACATCCTCTGGCGAAATGCTGGGCGCAACTGGAAGCGGCCAATCTGATGGTGATGAAAGCGGCCAGCCTGTTCGACAAGGGTGAGGATTGCGGCGTGGAAGCAAACACTGCCAAATATCTGGCAGGCGAATTTGCGTTCGAGGCGTGCCATACCGCGATGCTGACGCTGGGCGGCATGGGCTATGCCCAGGAATATCATGTCGAACGCTATGTCCGCGAAAGCCTGATTCCGCGCACAGCGCCGGTCAGCCCGCACATGATCCTGAACTTTATCGCCGAAAAGGTGCTGGAGCTGCCCAAATCCTATTAGGAGGGAATGAGTCTGAACCGTGCGGGTTGCAGGACTGTGCCCTTTACAGGGCTGCGCGTTTTGAACAGCAAGGAATTCTGCGCCTCGATGACACGTCCTTCGGCCAGTGCTTGCGCGCCGGCATGATCGACCATGCACACAAACATATCATCCAATCCTTGCCCGCCGAAGCGGATATTGGTGCATGCCGGGCCGGGGAGTGCCACCCGGCGGATTTCGCCACCGTCCTGCGGGTTCAGGCAAAGCAAATGGTCTGAGGAAAATCCGGTGATCCAGATATGGCCCTCAGCATCCAGCGCCATACCGTCGCAATCATATTTTTCCAGCGTCCAGAGTGGTTCACCAAGCGGTGCCGCGCCATCGCAAGCGTAAGCCCGAACGGCGGAAAAGCTTTCGTTGACAAAAAGCATCCGGCCATCGGCGCTGAGGCCAAGGCCGTTGGTGAAGGTAAGCCCGTCTTTGATCTGCGTCAGCGTCTGGTCGCTCGCAAGGTGCCAGAGGGCTGATGGTGCAGGGCGTTTGCCAGCCATGATCGAGGCCAGGTCAATGGTGCCGAAGTAAATACCGCCAAGCGTGTCGGCGCGCATTTCGTTCACGCCACCCAGTCCTTCCACCAGCATGCCGGACGCGCCCGTATCCGGATGCACCCAGGCAATGCCGTCCGGTCCCGCCACCAACAAACTGCCATCCCGATTGGCAAGCAAACCACCGATAAGCATGCGTTCCGGCAGATGGACGGTATCTGAGCCTGCGAGGCGGACACCCCCGCGCACCACATCCGTGTACCAGATGCGTTGCCCGTCAATCAGCAGGGCTTCCAGATAGAAGCCGCGTTCCAGCGGTTCGAACGCGGGCGACGTGCTCACGCGAACGGCTCTTCACCCTGCAGCTTGGTGCGGACCATCATGCGATCACCTTCGGGATCATACCATTCGGCGCGGTGCATGGTGCCCGTATTGTCCCAAATCACCAGATCGCCGGTTGACCATTCATGGCTGTAACAGAAGCGTTCCTGCGTCGCCCATTCGCGCAATTCGTGGATCAGCAGCGCGCCCTCCATCGCAGTCTTGCCGATCACGCGCTGGGTTG
>JANOAJ010000007.1:0-13128 GCA_031411035.1 Sphingomonadales bacterium | reverse complement strand
GTAAAAAATTGGCCGCTCCCTTCCCGGGGGCGGCCTTTTTTGTGAGTGACAGTGTCGCTGTCTCAACCCGAAATCAGAAATCCGTGACGCCCTTGCCCGTCTTGGGATCCACAGCAACGGAGACATGCTCAAGGAACGAATACCAGTTGTCGCCCGATTTGCGCATGCAGTCACTTTGCCGAAGCGCCATTTTCCGGGTGCTGCCGTCTTTCATTTTCAAAGTGATTTGCTGGGTATCGATCTGGATGCCAAACAGTCCGTCTGAATCGGCAACGAATGTCGGCATTGAGAGCTTTATGTCGGTGTAGCTGCCCATGATGGCGGCATAATAGGCCCGGACTTCCTTCAAACCGCGCAGGTTGCTGGGGTAGTAACTGTCATAGACAAGAATGTCGTCACCCGGACCGTAATAGCCCATCAGCATGTCAAGACTGGTGGAAGCGCCGCCGATATCCATCCATTCCCGGATGGCCGCTTTGGCAGCATCGGGCGTTGAAGCCGGGCCGGGCAGGGGCATCTTCGACCAAGTAATCGCGCCGCGTGCCTTCACTGGGCCGTCAAGCACAGCCATGCCCGTCTTCCCGTCAATCGGCAGCGAGATGTGCTGCTGGACGATTTTCCAGTCGCTCCCAATTTTCCTGAAGGCATCCAGTTGTCGCACGCTGAGCGACAGGGTTTTGCCATCCTTCAACACAATGTCGAATTCGATCTGCATGGCGGCGCACGCGAAATTGCCGTCAGACGCAATATTCATTTCCGCCATTTTGTGCGTCATCGTTTTTACGGCGGCCATTTGCGGCGCTAACCCGGCGTAAATCTGATCCCGCCCCTTATAGATGCCCGGGGCATAGATATCGAGAACGATGGCATGTGGCGCATAATATCCGATCAGCTTGTCCATACTGGTTTCGGTCGCGAGGGCGGTTTCAAGGGATGAGATCTCGGCGACGTCGGCAGGTGCGTTGAATATGGCCTTGTCCGGGTGCGGTGCACTGCCAGAGGAGCAGGATGCCAGAAGGGCCAGGCAGGAAACCGCGCATACGCGGGATGTGAAACGGTTCATGCTGCCGCTCCTTTGGCTGGTGATCCCATGCTGTCGCGATAGGAGGGGGGCTGTTTTCCATCGATGTCGACGATGCCATATCCTTGGCCCAGTTCCGCGCCGATCAATGCCTTGCCTGACAAGGTGGGCAATGCGGGATCATCATATAGCGCGTCGATAACAAGGCCGGTAAACTCCGGCGTTTCCCAATAGGGCAAGGCGGCGCGCAGTTCTTCCGGCAGCATTTCAGGCGGCATAGCCTTTACAGCATCGGTCAGGATAAAACCGGGCCAGAGAGACACGGTGGCCACACCGTGCGGGGCAAGGTCGACGGCCATATCCTGCATCATCTTGTCCGTTCCGGCCTTGGCTGCGCCATAGGCCGCGCCGTGAAAATAGGATACCGCCCCATAAAAGGAGATGCTGGCAATCAGACCACGTTGGGCCGCTACCATCAGCGGGGCGGCGTGGTAGGCCGCGACATAGTTTGAACGCAGGCCCACATCCATCATGTCGGCAAGTTTCAGCGGCTTTTCCCAGAAGCCTCCCGGTGCCATCAAGGCGTCGGGATATACGGCGGCGGCATTGTTCACCAGAATGTCGAGATGACCCGCTTCCTGCGCCACGCGGGCAAACAGGGCTTCCACCTGCGCATCGTCTTGGTGATCGCACAAGGCGGCGACGCCCTTGCCGCCCCGCGCCTCGATTTCTGCGACGACGCCCTCAAGTTCCGCCGCGTTGCGCCCGGTTGCGTAAACAGTTGCGCCTTTTGATCCGAAAGCCCGCGCAATTCCGCGCCCAAGGCCCCGGCTCGCGCCGGTAACAACAACGACGCGTTCCCGGCTGGACGCCATGGCTTCTACTCCCTCATGTAAATCTAACCGGCGGTAATACCGTTATCGGCTGTATAGCACGCGCCGTGGACAGACCGTGCCCTATCGGAAGCAAGGAAGATAAGGGGTTCAACGATATCTTCCGGCGTCGAAGGCGGACGAAAGCCGCAATACCGCAAGATCATGTCTGTATCCGCGCCTTCGGGAAATTGCAGGCCATGAACCATTTCGGTCATCATTCCGCCCGGAGCGATCGCATTGATCCGAACCGGCGATTTGATGAATTCCATCGCGAGCGATTTGGTCAGACTGAGAAGGGCGGCTTTGGTTGCGCCATAAGGGGCAGTGTAGGACTGGCCAAGAAATGCGGCTGTGGAAACGACATTGACGATATTGCCCTGGGATTTGATCAGATGGGGCATTGCGGCCTGCATCATGAAGAATGGCGCCGTAACATTGGCAGCGAACAGCTTTGTCCAGTCGTCGGGGGAAACATCGGCAAGCGCATGGAAGCGCAAGATGCCAGCCACATTGCACAACACGTCGAGGCGTCCGAACGCATCAATGGCCGTCACGACGGCGCTCACGCAATTGTCCGGCATGCCCAGATTGCCCGCAAAGCTGACGCTGGTTCCCCCGCTGTCGGCGATGTGCCGGGCAGTATCAGCCAATCCGTTCACATTGAGATCGACGATGCAGACCCGCGCGCCCTCTCGGGCGAAGCGGAGGCTGGCCGCACGCCCCAGGCCCGAAGCCGCGCCGGTAACCAGAACCACCTTGCCGTCAAATTCGCCCGGGGTCATGTCAGGCCGCTCAATACTGGCTTGAAGGAATATGGACGACCAGTCCGTCAAGATCTTCTGTTGCGAGGATCTGGCAAGAAAGGCGCCGGGTCATCCCGCGTTCGCCTGCGTCGTCATCCATCATCGAGATTTCCATCACATCCGGGGGCGGCAATTTGGCAAGCCAGTCTGGGGCAATCAGCACTTGGCACGTAGCGCAGGCGCAGGCGCCCCCGCATTCCGCGACAATGCCGGAGACGTCGTTGTTGAGGGCCGTGCGCATGATGCTTTCCCCCACCTCGAGCGAATGGGTTTCTTCCACACCATCAGTGCTGACAAAGGTAATGTTTGGCATAGTCTTTTCCTGCTCTTCTAACGCGTGGCCCAGACCAGGGGGAGTTCGACCGGCTGGATCATGCCAAGATGGTGGCGGATGGCGTGGCCGGGCTTCACGCTGAATTCGGGGATGATGCGCAGAAATTCCTCGATCGCGATCCGCATTTCCCGCCGGGCAAGGTGCATGCCCACGCAAAGATGGGGGCCATAACCGAACGACAGATGGCGGGGCTTGCGGTCCAGCCGGACTTCGTTGGGATTGTCATATTCCTCCGGATCGCGCGCGACGATGGTTGTGCTCATCGCCACCTTGTCACCGGGCATCATTTTTATGCCCTTGAACACGGTTTCCTTGATGCAGGTGCGGAAGGTGGTGACAGGCGCAAAAGCGCGCATCATTTCGTCCATCGCTTCCGGGATACGTTCCGGGTTCGCGCGCAATTCGCTCTGGTGCTGATGATTGCGGGCAAGGTGAAGGAATTGCAGGCCCATATTGGTGGAGACTGTATCCAGGCCGCCGATGAACAGGTTGAAGGTGAAGCCCACCAGTTCATCGTCATTCAGCTTGCGGCCTTCAATCTCCGCCTGTGTGGCATAGGTGATGACGTCATCGGTCGGGTTGCGGCGACGATCCTCGATCTCGCCACGCAGATAGGTGACAACGGCGCGCGTGGCGTCGGCCATTTTTCCCATATCATGTTCGTGAAGCAGACCGGTTTCCCACTCCAGGAATTGCGGGGTGAGGCTCAGTGGCAGGCCCATCAATTCAAGAAAAATCTTGATCGGAAATTCGAAGGCGAATTCTTTCATGAATTCACATTCGCCTTTGTCATGGAATGCCTCGATGAACCCGATGGCATAGTCCCGGATCTTGCCTTCCAGCTTGGTCATCGCTTTGGGCGTGAAAAGCGGATTCACAAAAGCGCGGTATTTGGCGTGATGCGGCGGATCGATTTCGGCGGGCAGGTTGGTCCAGGTGTCACCAATCATTTTTGAATAGGGAGAAAAATCCTTGCTCGAAAAGGTGGCCGTATCAAAATACAGATCGCGCATGTCCGCCGTACGCCGTACGATCCACGCCGGAGTTCCACCGGGATAGGCGTGTGGCGCGTAAAAGATTTCCGGGCCTTTGTGAATCTCCGGAACCCAGTCATTATACGGGTCCGCATCGGTTGCCATGCCGAAGACAAAGGGGAAATCCCGAACAAGCGAAGGCGGCACATGGGCCGGTATCGTCGGGGCAGGGAACATGCTTGCCATAGGGCTCTCCATTTTCGTTCAGGGTGCCATCAGGGCCGGTCACCAACTTTGCATTGCTATTCCGGCCGGTTATTCTCTAGGATGAATTTGAACAAGTAGGATGGAATTTTCGTGGTAAGTATGGATAATATGACTGTTGAACCGGAACGCCACGCGGCCTTGCGCAAGGCACTCATGCTGGTGGCCGGAAAGTGGAAGCTGGAAATCCTCTGGCTGCTCCACCACCGAGTACACCGCTTTGGCGAGCTGAAGAAAGCGATCCCTGGGGTGACGCAGCACATGCTGACCACCCAGCTTCGCGAACTGGAAGCTGACGGCCTGATCACGCGGACCATTTTCGCGGAAGTGCCCCCGCGTGTCGAATATGCGATGACGGCGGCGACCAAGGAGTTGGAGCCAACGATCCACTCCCTTCTCGCCTGGTGGGATCAATATGGGGAAGACGCGCGAAGCCGGCCGGTGCCGGGCTGAAAGCTTCACGGCTGCCTCTCTAAACATCCCACAGCACATGCACGGCATCCGGGCCGCGCATGTTGAGCCCGCGGATTTCCGGGTGGGGGTAAGCCGGATCAAAGCGCAGCCCGGGCAGATCGAGCATCGCATCCAGCGCCACTTCCATTTCCGCGATCGCCATGTGCATCCCCATGCACATATGCGGGCCAAAGCCGAAGCTGAGCAGCGGACGCATCGGGCGTTTGAGCCACAGCCTGTCCGGGTCTTCATACGTCTCGGGATCGCGATTGGCCGCCGCGATGGAGAGAAGAACGGCGGTATCCTTCGGCACGGCCACGCCGCCAATCTCCATATCCCGGCCCGCAATCCGGGCGACGGCCCCTGCCGTGGGATCGCGGCGCATTGTTTCCATCACCGCTTTGGGAATGAGTGTGCGATCCTTGCGGACTTCATCCAGCACGTCGGGATGTTCGAGCAGTTGCACCATCATATTGGCAATGCTGCGCGTCGTGGTTTCCCCTGCTGCAAGCAGCAGCATCCGGATGAACGCCGCAATCTGTTCATCGGAAAAGCCCTGACCGTCATCTTCAATCTGCATCATATGGCCCAGAATATCGGCCTTCATTTCCCCGCGCGCGCGATATGCCTGCACAATGGGCAGCACCGTATCATACATGGATTGCCCCGCGATCATGGACTGGGGGATGGTGATCTTGGCCAGTTCCGGATCGGTCTGCGGCGCGGCCACCACCTGAATGGCCCAGCTTGCCAGATTTTGCAGAATCTCGTGATCATGCGGGAAACCGAAATAGGCATAGATCGCGCGGATCGGGTAGGGCAGGGCCAGATCACGCAGCAGATCGGCCTTGCCCAGCGGGCGAAGCTGCCCGATAAATTCCTCCATCAGCACAGGCCTGATCAGCGTATCGATCAGCTTGCGGATTTCGCCGCGCAGAAAGGGCTTCTGGATCAGCGTGCGGAACTTGTCATGCTCGGCACCATCCATCGCGGTAAGCAGCATGTTATCCACCGCCGCGCCAAAGCCATCGGCAACAATATAGCTCAGCCAGTCTTTGGGGTTCATCAGCACGGCATGGACGTCTTTGTAGCGGAACAGGCTGACCGTGGGTCGGCCCGACATCATGTAATCCGCCATGCTGGGCACGCTGTGCTGCACCAGAATGTCGCCGTGCATCACCGGGCATTGCGCGCGCTTTTCCGCAAACATCGGATAAGGATTGGCAGGGGCGTTGCCCGCATAACCATGCGTGACCAGCGAATAATCGGCGACCATACGGTCAAGCGGGTGAAAATCGGCAGTGTCCATGGGATGGCGGCTCCGGCATGCGTGTCAGGCGGCCAACATGCGCTTCGCGCTTGCTCCGGCCGCCTGCCAACAGGTAGGCAGGGCGCTGCCCTTTCGGGTGCAGGCCGCAACGCGGTAGGGAGTCCGGCATGATTACAATCGAACAGGTGTTTGATGAAGCGCGCACCTATAGCGGGTTTGATGATCGCCCGGTTCCCGAAGGATTGCTGCGCCAGTTATATGATCATGTGAAATGGGGGCCGACATCCGCCAATAGCTGCCCCGCCCGGTTTGTGTTCGTCACCTCGGCGGAGGGCAAAGCCCGGCTGCTGCCCTGCGTCAATCCCGGCAATGTGGCAAAGGTAACGTCCGCGCCCGTGACGGTGATTGTTGCGTCAGACACCCGGTTCTTCGATCTGATGCCCGCTTTGTATCCGGGCCGTGACATGCGATCAGCCTTCGCAGGCAAGGAAGCCGTGATCGCCGACACGCTGGCCCGCAACGTCCCCCTGCAAGGCGCTTACATGATCATCGCCGCCCGCGCCCTGGGGCTGGATGCCGGGCCCATGTCCGGCTTTGACGCTGCTGCGCTCAACGCGGAGTTTTTCCCGGATGGCCGCTGGCAGGCGAATTTCATCTGCAACCTTGGCTATGGGCGCGCGGATAGCCTGCATCGGCGTAACCCACGGCTGGAGTTTGGGGAGGCGTGTTTGGTGGTGTGATTTTGGTGTGGGTTCGGGTGGTGTTGGATAGGAAGTTGGGTTGCGGGCTGCATCACAAGATTGCCGCAATGCTAGCAAAAGCAATGGCGCGAGTTCCGGAAAGTCTGCTCTTGTAGCCGAGCATTCGGAAATCCTGCGTTTTCGATTTTCGAAAGTGCGCCCGAATGCAACGTGGTCGCAGTCAAAATAGACGCTGCATTTTCACGAAGCCTTCGCCTAATTGAACTTGTTTCAGGGTCCACGGTGCCGCCTGCGTCAAAGGGGCAGGCGGCACCTACCATCATGCTGAAAACTTCTTACGCTATCCCCGCCTCAATACGCCCCCGGCGGTGAAATCATCTCCCCGCCGGCGATGTTGCGGCCGAAGATTTCGTAGCCGATGGTCGGGATGTTCTGGATGTGGCGCAGGGCCATGGACACATCCTTCCAGTACCGGCTGATCGGCTTTTCCAGCGAGAAGGCGGATGATCCGGCCTGAAACATCAGGGATTCGCTCGCTTCATGGATCATGCGGATCATCTGGGCACCCTGCGCGCGGTGGCGGGCTTTGTTGTCCAGCGTGAATTCCCGGCCGGTCAGCGCCATATCGTCCAGATCGCCGGTCAGGTGGAACAGGATCAGCTTGGCCGTGTCGATCATTGCCGCCGCCTCACCCAGATCGCGCATATAGGCGCCAGATCCGATGCGCGGGCCGATGATCGTGGTCAGCACCGGCTTTTTGGCGGACTCCTCACGGACAATTTCCAGCATCGCTTCCACCGCACCAATCAACTGGGCGATGCCGGTTGTCCGCACGACAGGTACGGCGGGCAGCAGGTCTGACGGTGCGCCGAAATGGCGCTTTGTGGTGTCGATCTGCCCCGCGCGTTCGTCCATCAGCACCATCTGGCCTTCGGGTACGAACACATCCTTGGCCACGCTGGTATCGGAACCCGTGCCCTGCATCCCGGTGACGAACCAGCTATCCGTGATCGTCAGATCACTGAAGGGAATATAGACCATCGAAATGCCCGGAACGACCGGCCCTTCATAGCCTTCCAGAACAACGCCCTGTTGCGCCCAGGTCGATTGCCGCGAACCCGATGTATAAGGCCAGGCACCGTTGATGATCCAGCCGCCATCAACTTTGCGGGCCTTGCCCGGCGGATTATACGCGCCGCACACCGCCGCCGGCCCATTCGCGAACACCGCATCCTGCACGCTGTCGGGTGCCAGGCTGGTGATCCAGCTTGTGCCGTTGATAATCTGCGTCACCCAGGAAATGGCGGGATCGCCCTTGGCAATCTCGATCTGCATCCGGCAGAAATCCGTGGGGGAAAGGCCGATGCCGCCCAGCCGCTTGGGCAGCAGGGCGCTGAGGAAATTATTGTCGAACAATGCCTGCGATGCCGCGTCGGTGGGCGAACGCCGCTTTTCGCCGGCGGCGGCCTCTGCCTGAAACAGGGGGCGCAATTCCTTGGCCCTGGCGACGACGGCGTCGGCAGTGGCGCGATCTGCGAAGGTGGTGAAATCCTCGGTGTTCAGCTTGGCGATGGTGGCCATTGTCATTCCTTTCCTGCGTCTGTCTGTCGGGCAGCAATCTTCAGCGCCCATGTCTGCACGGTTTGCGCGGTATCATTCCAAAGCTGGATCCATTCGTCGCTGGCGGGCACCAGCAGCGTGCTGAGCTGCGTCCGTACCAGCGTTTCCACAAAGGCATCGCGGTTGATCGTTTCGCCCATCAGCGCGTCAAGATGATCGAACACGGGATCAAGCGCGTCCTGCACGGCTGCCTTGTACCGCCCGAAGCGGCTGCGGAAGAAAGCGAGGTGAAAGGCGGGCTCCACTTCGAATACACGGTCCGGTGAATTCTCGTTGGTGAAGCGGGCGTAGAACTGCATCACGGCCTTGAAGCGTTCGATGGGATCAGCAATGCCTTCGCCCGCTTCGCGGATGCCGTTTTCAAAGCCGGTGCAGACGAACTCACTGACGGCGGCCAGCACTTCATCCTTGTTGGAGAAATAGCGGTAGAGCGTGCCGCGGGAGACGCCGCTTGCGTCGATGATGTCGCTCATCGACAGGCGGCGGACGCCCCGGCTGGCAATGGCGTCCAGCGCGCCGCCCAGGATCTTGATGACACTGGGGGACAGCGCGACGTCTGGCGCGGCCTCGAACACGTCTTCGGCGGCGACGAGTTTCATGCGCCCTCTGCCTCCATCTCGGCAAGGTTATGGGGAACGCTGACATAGCCGGGCAGATTTTGTCCGCCATCGACGTTGATCATCTCGCCCGTGATAAAGCGCGACATTTCCGACGCGAGGAAGACGACGACCGGGCCGATGTCTTTTTCAGGGTCGCCCGCACGCTTCAGGGGGTTATTGGCGGTCGCCATATCCAGGAAACCCGGCACGTCTTTCACCAGTTGCGCGAACACCTGGCCAAGCCCGGTTGGCGCAATGGCGTTGACTCTGATGTTAAATCGCCCCCATTCCACCGCCGCGCTCCTCGTCAATCCGAGAATGCCCATCTTGTTGATGTTGTAATCGCTGTGCAGCCACGCGCCGGTATCGGCATCGATCGAATAGAAGTTGATCACGGATCCGCCGCCACGCTTTTTCATATGCGGGAAGGCCGCGCGCATCGCCCACCACGTGCCCCACACCCCCATTGCCAGCGTTTCGGCGAGCATCTCGTCAGTTTTGTGTTCAAGAAGGACATTGGGGGAGAGGGTCGAGGCGTTGGTGACGAGGGTATCGAGGCCACCAAATTCATCCACAGCGCGCTGGATCATTGCCTCAACATGATCTTTGACGCCCATATCTGCTGATATGCCGACGGCCTTTGTACCGAATTCCGCCCGGATTTCGGCCGCGACCGCTTCCGTCGCCACGCCGTCGCGACCGGTGATCAACAGCGTCGCACCTTCCGCCGCCATGCGGCGCGAAATACCATAGCCAAGTCCCTTGGCACCGCCCGTTACAATCGCGACTTTCTCGTTCAGCAATCCGCTCACGCCGGCTCTCCCACCCGTTTATCCATGTCCATGCGTTGTTCGCATTTATCGCGCGTCAGCACGTATCCACGCACCACGCCCGCATCATCGACGAAAAGATGCTTGCACCCCGCCTCGTCATCCTCAACCGTCTGCCAGACGCCCATCGCATCGCGTGAAGGCGGCAGCAGGTTGATCGGGAACAATGTAGTCTTCACTTGCACGGAAAGCGGCGGAAAGCGCATTTCGGTCGGCGTGCCGAGCGCGCTCGGAGCAATCCCGCGCGCTGCTGCCATGATCGGGGTGACATAGGCAGACAGGCCGTGGGGATATTCTGCGCAATCGCCAATGGCATAGATAAAGGGATCGCTGGTCTGGCCACAGGCGTTGACCTTGATGCCAAGCCCGACATCAAGCCCGGCTTCCCGCGCCAGTGCGATATTGGGTCGCAGGCCGACAGCGGAAAGCACGATGTCTGCCGTGATGGAGGTGCCATCGTCCAGCGTCGCCACATAGCCGGGCGCATCGCCTTTATAGGCGATTGCCTTGATTTTGCGCCCCAGATGCCATTCAACACCCTTGGCCGCGAGAGCTGCACGCACCCTCGCGCCCACGACGGGCGGCACAAGCTGGCCGAGCGGTTGATCCAGCATGTCGATCACAACGGGCTTATAGCCGGACGTTACCAAATCGTTGGCAAACTCGGTTCCCACAAGCCCCGAACCCATGATCAGCACCCGCGCACCTTCGGGCAAATCTTCACGAAACTTAGCGTAGTGATCGAGCTGGTTGACCGCAATTGCCCGGTGCGCCGCATCGCCTTCCAGCGCAGGCCGAAAGGGCAGGGCACCGGTGGCCAGCACCAGCGCATCATATGGAATGGGGCCGCCCGTGGTGCAAAGCGCCTTTCCTGCCCGGTCGATCGATTCCGCTTTCCGCCCGATCCGCGCATCCAGTTTCAACTGGGCAATCATCTTGGCGGCGTCTGAGGTCACCAGTGTTTCGGCTGTCTTGCCCTTGGCCAGCGCCGTCGAAAGCGCGGGCTTGGAATAGAAATGCCCGTCCTCCAGCGTTACCAACGTTAGTTTTGCTTCTGGCGAGAGTTTGCGCAGCTCACGCAGAACGCCAAAGCCTGCAAGGCCGCTGCCGACAACGACAATCGAGGGAGGGGCCTTGCTGGCCATGTCGCTTAAAAGAATACCGCGAAGTTGGACATGCCCAGCACCGACTGATCGACGATGAGTTCGCGGCGGGCGAGCTTATAGGCGCCATCAACATCCCTCCAAACATCGCGGCGTTCGGCGGTCATCCGTTCATTGTCGGGATTGTCGCCCCGGCTGCGTTCCATGAACAGGTAGCTGACGACCTCATACTCGTTAGCTGTTTCGCATTCCGCGATGCGGACATTGGTGACAAAGCGGCGACAGCGCGAGGGCGGATCTTCGGCCCAGGCACTTTTCTGCAAACGGCCAAGCCGCATCAGGAGCGAACCATAATCATCATCGAAGTGAAACATCGTCCGCATCACGTCGCGATCCCGGTTGGGGCCGGTGCGGGTGAGGCGGATCGGGGCCTGATACACCAGATCGGTCGCCAGCATCGCCAGCCAGTCATCGAAGCGACGTTCGTCAAGCGCAGCCGCTTCATCATAAAGCGTTTCAAGCAGCGCATTGTACACAGGCGATCCCAACGGCACGCGGGCACGCGAGGAAAGCCCGCGCAGGATTGTGGTGGAATCGGGGGCGGCAGTTGATTGTGTTACCCAGGTCATTGTCATTCTCCTCCCCCGTTTCAGGCTTCGCTCATCAGCTTGTGATAGGCGAGCCACCAATTCCACTGCGTGTCATCCTTGGTAAAGCCGGGATAGAGCAGCCCTTCGCCCTTCCAGCCTTCGGGCCGTTCATGGCCGTGCAGCGCCTGATATTTCAGGGTCATATGCTTGGACTGTGCGCCGCGCGCGTTACGCATGATGACGGGCCATACATCGGCATCGTCCTGCTCAATGGTGCCTGACGTGCCAGTCTGCTGGATCGAATTTTGCAGCATATCGCGCTTCATCTGTTCGGGCGCGTCCTTTTCCGCAAAGATGAAGTTGACGAACTCAACCCGATCCGGCCCCTTGGGCACATAAGTGTGCAGCGCGAGCGCGCCCGACGATCCGCCATCCGTGCGCGGGGCAAAGATGAAGGCAATCAGGATGTTGGGGAACATGCCGCCCACCTGTGGCGGGATCGTTGCCAATTGTTCCACCTGATCGGCCGACAGGTTCTTGAAAAGCTGCGGGATCATTTCCTTGGTGATGCCCGGCGGCGTCAGCAGGTTGAGGCGTTCCTCCACCGATTTGCCTTCAAAGGGAACATCAGCGAACATCTTGAATGTTTGCGCCGCTTCCAGACAACGCAGCGAGTGGCCCTGTTCGCACGACACATCGACGCCGTACATGCCGGGCGCCTGATCATAAATCGTCTCCGCCGTGCCGCCCATCACGCCGCCTTCCATCAGCGAACGGTGGAGCGTCAGGGTGTGAAACCCGTCAGAACCCGATTGCTCCCCGGGCACTTTCCAGTTGCAGGGGATCACGAAACGCTGGGGCGGGCCAAGCAGTTCAAGGCCGTTATCCGTGCGGCAAAAAAGCTGATCCAGATAATATTTCATATCGCCCAGAAATTCATCGAATGACGGGCCTTCGATATTCCATGTGGCGAAAATCAGGCCGCCATACACCGCGACGCGCGCCTTTTTCAGGCCGAGTTCCGACTTTTCAAGCCGGTTGCCGTGCATCTTTTCCTTTTCGATGGGCGCGCCAATAAAGTCGCCATTGGGCTTGAACGCCCAGCCATGATAAATGCACTGATGGACATGCTTGTTGCCCGCTTCGCCAAGGCACACACGCATCCCGCGGTGCGGGCAGACGTTCAGCGACACGTTGACATTGCCCTCGCGATCCCGCGCGATGATAACATTATCTTCGGCCATATCGCGGACGATAAAGTCACCGGCTTTGGGGATTTCGCTTTCATGGCCCAGCAGCAGCCATGTCTTGCCGAACACACGGTCCATTTCGATGTCATAAAGTTCTTTGTCGGTCATCACCCGCAGGGAGACTTCGTTGGTGTCACGCATGATCAGATCGTCAAGGGTGGTGCCGTCTTGCAAAACCAGGCTCGATTTTTGCAGCATGATGCCAATCTCCTATGTCAATTTTTTGCTTCGAATCACGTTATACATATTGCATATAATTTGTTCAACCTGTAAAGCGACAGGCAGAGGTAAAAAAGTGGAGGAGGTCTGAATGTCCGGACAGGGCACACTCAAAATCGTCATCAACAAGCCCGCCTGCTGCGGCTACGGCGTTTGTGCGGAAATCTGCCCCGAAATTTTCAAGCTGGATGAAAATGGCATCGTCTATGTGGATGATGAGAT
>JANOAJ010000006.1:0-25972 GCA_031411035.1 Sphingomonadales bacterium | reverse complement strand
TCGCCCGCTCCTGCGCCGTTACGCGGCGTCGTTTGCCTGCCTTTATGGCTAGCTTGAGCGCCCCTAGCATCATTTCCCGATAGCGTCAGCAGCTTTCGTCTTCGTCTCCCCGGATTTCTGCCATGCCGAGCATTTTCAGTTTCCGATGCAGGGCGGACCGTTCCATGCCGATGAAGCTCGCCGTCCGCGAAATATTGCCGGAAAATCGACGTATCTGGATACGGAGATATTCCCGCTCGAAATTTTCGCGCGCTTCCCTGAGCGGCGATCCCATCAGGGAACTGGCGGCGCTGCCATCCGCGTAGGATTCATGCATCACTTCAGGCGGCAAAATGTCTGCTTCGATGCAGGTCAGCCGCTCTGCTGGGGCAAGGATCAATGTGCGCTCTATGATGTTGCGCAATTGCCGGACATTGCCGGGCCAGTCATATGCCTGGAGCGCAGCCATCGCCTCGGGCGAAACGCCAGGAGACGGAACACGGCGGTCACTGGCGTAGCGCGCGACGAAATGATCGACGAGCGGAGGAATATCCTCCCGCCGTTCGGCCAGCGGCGGAATATGCACAGGCACCACATTCAGTCGGTAATAAAAATCCTCCCGGAAACGGCCCGCGCTGATTTCCGCGTTCAAATCCCTTGATGTGGCGGAAACCACCCGTACATCCACCTTGACCATGCGGGAGCCGCCGGTTCGCGTGAAGCTCTGATCGGTCAGTACCCGCAAGATGCGCCCTTGCGTGGTAAGTGGCATATCGGCAATTTCATCCAGGAACAAAGTGCCGCCATGCGCGCGTTCGAGAAGCCCAGGAATGATTTCGGATTCGCCCCGCTCAACCCCGAAAAGCTCTTCCTCGACGCGCTCGGGCGTCATCCGGGCAGCACTTGCGACAATGAAGGGTGCGGTGGCGCGCGGACTCCTGTTGTGGAGCAGGCGCGCCGCGACCTCTTTCCCCACCCCAGCAGGCCCGGTCAAAAGCACACGGCTTCCAGTGGGCGCGACGCGCTTGAGAGTCGCGCGGACCGCATTAAGAATGCTCGACGCGCCCGTCAGCTCATTTTCATAGCCATATTGTTGGCGTAGTGATTCATTTTCCCGCCGAAGCCTGTCAGTTTCAGTCGCCCGACTGACAAGATGGAGGAGATGTTCGGCTTCAAAGGGCTTTTCAATAAAGTCCGCTGCTCCGCGCCGGATCGCCGCCACAGCCGTATCCAGATTGCCGTGCCCGGATATGACGAGCACCGGCAGCGACTGGTCTCGCCGCTTTATCTCGTCAAGCAGGTCAAGCCCGTCGAGCCGGGACCCTTTCAGCCACACATCAAGCAAGACCAGCGATGGCCGCCGGTCCGCAATGGCCGCCAACGCTGAATCGCTATCGGCCGCGGTACGCGGGGAATAGCCATCATCCTCAAGCACGCCGGCCACCAACTCGCGAATGTCGGCCTCATCATCAACTACTAATATGTCAAGCGACATTGATTTACCTTTTCGCTGTGCGAGTCAGTGTCTTGGGTATTTCGTCACGTCCCTCGGCCGCCGCGGGCATATCATCAGGAGACGCGAGTGCCGGTTCGGAGGGGAAGACCAGAGACACAATGGTTCCGCCTTCTGGCCGGTCAGCGAATTCCAGGGAACCGCTATGTTCCTCCACGATTTTCTTGACGATTGCCAGTCCGAGGCCAGTACCCCGCGCCCGCGTTGTCATATAGGGCTCTGCGAGCCGTTCACGTTCCACGGGCAGACCGACGCCATTGTCGCTAACTTCAATTCTCAGATGGCCGCTATCGGCGCGGTAAAGAGACAGGCTGACCACGCCCTTGTGATCCGGTTTTTCAACCGCTTCAATCGCTTCTACCGCATTCTTGACGATATTTGTCAATGCTTGCCCCAATTGGCGGCGATCGCAGACGATGGCAGCGGCAGGGTCTTTCGCATCAATTGTGAATCGGATGGCGGGATGGGCCACCTCGTGCAGGAAGACGGCCTGACGGCAGATATCAATGACAGATTCCTCGCGAAAGACCGGCTTGGGCATGCGGGCGAATGAAGAGAATTCGTCAACCATACGCCTGAGGTCGCCCACTTGCCGCACGATCGTATCCGTCAGCCGCTCGAAAGTTGCCGGATCTGACGCAATCTCTTTGCCAAATCTCCGTTTGAGCCGTTCTGCCGCCAACTGGATCGGCGTAAGGGGATTCTTGATTTCGTGCGCGATACGCCGGGCGACGTCTGCCCATGCTGCGCGACGCTGATCGGTCAGTTGCGCTGTAATATCATCGAATGTCAGCACATGGCCCATCTCATCCTGCGCCACCTTGACCGCAAGCGTGAGGGTTTCGGCGCGGTGATGCAGTTCCACGATCGCCTCGGGCTCATTGCCTGACACCATCCGGTCGAGTTCCGGGGCAACCTCGCTCAGCAGGCAACCGATTGCGTGAGTGCTGCCCAGCAATGCCATGGCGGAGCGATTTATGACGCCTATCCGCCGATTTTCGTCAATCGCGACAATGCCCGCAGTGACGCCGGATAGCACCGCTTCGATAAAGGCCCGCCTGCGGTCAATCAGGTCGGAAGCGGCAACAAGTTCCTGTCGCTGTGCCTGCAATGTCCCGGTCATCCGGTTGAATGCCTTGGCAAGGGTTCCAACCTCGTCGCGGGTACGCGGTGACGATACGCGCACGGCAAGGTCACCAGCTGTGACGCGCTTTGCCGCATCAACCAGTTCGCCCACAGGCTTTACGAGCCTGTCAGCCATGGTCAGCGCCACCCATACCGTTACGCCCACAAGCAGCAGGGCGACCAGCAGCAAAGCCGCGTGAAACTGCAACTGCAGTTTCCGGGATCGCTCGATAAGATCGTTATAGTTTTTGGAAACCAGCGCAAAGCGGCTCGTCTGCGCCCGCACTTCGGGGGTGCTCACTCGCGCGGCATAAACATAGGTATCAGGTGTGCCAGGCAAGGGTGTGATGGCCTGCATCCGCTCTCCGGTGTCCTCGAACACGGTTTTTTTGCCTGCCTGCAATTGCCTGACAATGCCCACAGGCACCCAGTTATCGGTAGGCCGGTCATAGGGGTTGACCAGCGCGAGGGACTGGGATGTCCCCTTGGGCGAGATCCGCACAATCGCGGCTTCCGAAAGCTCGCGAACATACACCTGATAGGCGAAATTCTCTCGGAATGCCTTGCTTTCGATGGGCGCAATCGAAAGGTTGAAGTTGAGATCGCTCGCCATCAACTCGGTCTCGCTGACGATGCGCTGTTGTTTTTCCGCATAGAAAGTCTTGGCCAACTGATTGGCATTCTCAACGATGTTGCGGGCCTTGTCAGAATACCAGAACTCCACCCCATACTGGAACAACAGGGAGGCAAAGATCACCAGCAGCAGCACCGGGATGCTGGAAACGAGGGAAAAGAGCGCAACAAGCCGGACGTGCAGCCTGCCGGTTCCCCCCACCTGGGATCGGGCTGCGCGCGATTTGGCGAGACGGCGGCCGTAAAGCACGATGAGCGCTATGGCAGGCAGCAAATTGGCAACGAGCAGCAATGCGACCAAGGGCGGGGTCAGCAACTTCTGCCCGGGGTCACCGCCTGCAAGGATGAAATAGGTCGCGATCCCGGTTGCAAACGCAACCAGGAATACCAGAATTTCAATCTGGGGAAGCCAGCGTCTCCGGCGCGCCACAATCTCCACCTTGCGGAGCCAGGACGTGATCGCGGGCGGGGCTTTTGACGGCATTGTTGCCGGATTACCACAGTAGCGTGATAAATCCAGCACAGTATTTGGGCGATCCGCCCGACATTGGCAACGCGCTATCCCTTATGTCGCCCGAACGCGGGATCGATATTCAGGTCTCCCAGCTTCTTGCGCAGCGTATTCCGGTTGATGCCGAGCAATTTGGACGCTTTTATCTGATTGCCGCGCACGGCGCTCATCGTCGCGCGCAGCAAGGGCCGTTCGACCATGTCGGCAAAGCGATGATAAAGCCCGTCAGGCGGCAATGCGCTGCCAAATTCCGCAAAGTGCCTGCCAAGATACTGCTCCACCGCCATTGCCAGGCTTTCATCCGCAAAACGGGAATCCGCAGGCTCAGGCTCGCGTCCCTCGCTCCACTGATCGAGCTGCTGATCCACTAGGTTTGCCGTTATGACGTCATCGCGTGACAATACCGCCAGACGCCGCATCAGGTTTTCAAGCTCACGCACATTGCCAGGCCAGTCATGCGCCGCCAAACGCGCACTTCCGGATGCGTCAAGATGTTTGCGCGGCAGCCCCTCGGCGGCAGCCGACTCAAGGAAATGCCGGGCGAGCATGCCGACATCATCGCCGCGCTGGCGCAGCGGCGGCAACGTGATCGGGATGACGTTCAGCCGGTAATAAAGATCTTCCCGAAATGCGCCTGCAGCAATCAGTTCGATCAGGTTCTTGTGTGTCGCCGCGATAATGCGGACATCCGCCCGGATCGCCCGGTTGCCACCAACTGTCGTGAACTCGCCCGATTGCAACACGCGCAACAGCCTTGTCTGCGCATCCATCGGCATATCGCCAATTTCATCGAGAAACAGCGTGCCGCCGGCTGCCTGTTCGAATCGGCCCGCGCTGCGGTTGAGCGCGCCGGTAAAGGCCCCGCGTTCATGGCCAAACAATTCGGCTTCGATTAGTTCGCGCGGAATGGCCGCCATGTTTACCGCAACAAATGGCCGCGCCTTGCGCTGGCCAAGATCGTGGATTGCCTTTGATACCAGTTCTTTTCCCGTGCCGGATTCGCCCAGAATCAGTACGGAAAGATCATTGGGAACGACACGCGCTATCGTGCGATACACATCCTGCATGGCAGGGGATCGCCCGATAAGCGGCAGACCGCCGTTATCATCATTCTCCCTGCCGTCGGCTGAAGCTGCTTGACGACTGCGGCGCAATCCGTCCCGCACCGCGCGACAAAGTTCGTCCAGGTCGAATGGTTTGGGCAGATATTCGAATGCCCCCTGTTCTGTTGCACGAACCGCAGTGGAAAGGGTGTTCTGCGCCGAGAGGACGATAATCGGAAGCCCGGGATGCTTCGCCAGAATGTCCGGAACGCCGTCAAGGCCGTTGCCATCGGGAAGAATGACATCGGTTATCAGCACGTCGGGCTCAAACCGGGCAAGCAGCTCAGCCCTCTCGGCAAGGTTGGCGGCTGATGAAACCCGGTGGCCGTCCCGACGCAACGCTTCAGTCACCACTGTGCGAATCGCCTCATCATCATCGACGAGAAGAATTTTGCCGCCACTCATTTGACAATTCCCTCAGCCCGAGGAAGCAGGAGCCTGAATACCGTATGTTCAGGCTGTCCCTCGCGCGCATATTGAATGATCCCGCCCATATCCCGAACCAGCTTGTCCACAAGCGCCAGGCCGAGCCCGCGTCCCGTTTTCTTAGAGGATACGAACGGGTCGAACAAAGTATCAGCGATATCAGCCGGCGCTCCCGGGCCGTCGTCAATCACGCATAACTCTATTGGCAGTGCGCGGCGGCGCGGTTCTCCCTCCACGGTTACAGCAACCCCGTGGCGATATCCCGTTGTCAGCGTCACCTTGCGTTTTACAGTGCCATCAGCAGTTTCTGCCGTATTCTTTAGCAGGTTCAATATGACTTGAATCAGTGAATCGCGATGCACCAAAACAGCGGGAAGCGAGGGATCATAGGAATCTGCGATCTTGAGATTCGCCCCGAACCCGCGCTCTGCCACGGAACGGGCATGATCAATGATCTCGTGAATGTTGTCCGGTTTCAGCGCCAGTGGCCGGGTGTCCGTGAACCCTTCCATCCGGTCGATCAGAGCCGTGACACGATCCACTTCGGTGCGGATCAGTCGGGTCATCCCGGCATCTTCTGGCGTGGCCCGGCTTTCGAGCAACTGGGCCGCGCCGCGAATGCCCGAGAGCGGGTTCTTGATCTCATGCGCCAGCATTGCCGCGATGCCCACTGCAGCACGCGCGCCGCTGCGCCGTTCGAGACGATTGCCCATATGCTGTGCCCCTGCCCCCGCGCTCAGCGAAACCAAAGTCCAGCCGGGCCGGTCAGGAAAGGGGTTGGCGTGGAAATCCGCACGAAACCGCCCGCCCCGCCGATTGGTGAAAACCATATCATAGGCCGCGAACACGCCCCCGCGCGCTTCGGCATAGGCAAAAGGCAAGTTGATTACCTGTGGCAGGGGCATATCAACCAGATGCGCGGCACTGGCGCTCAGCAGCATCTCCGCCGCCGCGTTGACGTTGCGCACCATGTCTTCCGGATCCACGACCAGCAGCGCGGTGTGCAGCGCCGCCAATATCTCGTCTGGGCCGGGATGATCCGGCGGATTCACGCCGCAGCCCGGCTCAGCCAGGGCGTGTAGAAACGTTCAAGCATTGACAGCACCGTCCGCGCATCGGGAATCTGGTTCACCTGATTGCGAAACTCGGCAGATCCGGTCAGTCCCTTGGTGTACCAGCCGATATGCTTTCGCGCCATATTGACGCCCACACCTTCACCATAATGTTCAAGCATTGCCCGATAATGGTCTGTAATCAGGTGATATTGCTCTTCGATTGAAGGATCGGCGGGTACGGCCCGGCCCGTCAGCGCCGCCATCACCTGCGCGAGCAGCCACGGGCGGCCATACGCCCCGCGCCCGATCATAACACCATCCGCCCCCGATTGCGCCAGCGCGGTGTTGGCATCCTCGATCGAACAAATGTCACCATTGACGATGACTGGCAGGGAAACCGCTTCCTTTACCTTGCGAACAAACGCCCAGTCCGCCGAATCCCGATACATCTGGCAGCGCGTACGGCCGTGCACCGTGATCAGCTTCGCCCCCAGATCCTCGGCAATATGGGCGAGTTCGGGGGCGTTCAGGCTGTAATGATCCCAGCCCATCCGCATCTTCACGGTGACGGGCACGCCTACGGCCTCGACTGTGGCCTTGATGATACTGGCCGCCAGCGGCAAATCGCGCATCAGCGCCGATCCGGCATCGCCATTGACGACCTTTTTCACAGGACAGCCCATATTGATGTCGATAATCGCTGCGCCGCGATCTTCGTTGAGTTTGGCGGCTTCCCCCATTTCATAAGGGGCGCAGCCCGCCAACTGCATTGAAACCGGTTCCTCCACCGGATCCCAGGCCGCCTTTTGCAGGGACTGGCGGGTTTCACGGATCATGGCCTGGCTGGCAATCATTTCCGTTACGTTGAGGCCGCAGCCAAAGCGCCGCACAAGCGTGCGGAAAGGCATGTCCGTGACGCCTGTCATAGGCGCAAGGATTACGGGCGATTCGATCCGGACGGGGCCGATCTGGATAGGGGTGATGCGTTGCAAAGTGTTTCTGCCTAAAAATCAGGCAGGCCGATACGGGAAAGCCCTCTGGCGCGCAAGACTTTCCAAGCCTAAAGGCCCGCGCCATGATCACCGCTGCCCTTATCGTTGCTGCCGGAAAAGGCGAACGCGCCGGGGGCGGCGTGCCCAAGCAATTTGCGCCGCTAGGTGGCAAGGCGCTAGTTGCCCGCGCGGTAGAGGCCCTCGCGGCGCACCCCGGAATTGATAGCGTTCATGTCGTGATAGGTGCCGGGCAGGAAGCTGCGCTGGACGCGGCGCTCGCTGGACGCAAGGTGGATGGCGTGATCATCGGTGGCGCGGCACGACAGGATTCTGTGCTGGCGGGCTTGGAGACGATCACGGCGGACCGGGTGCTGATCCATGATGCTGCCCGCCCGCTCCTGCCCACCGCCGTGATTGACCGGTTGCTGGCAGCGCTTGAGCATTCCGGCGGCGCAGTGCCAGTGCTGCCTGTTGTCGATACGCTTGCCGTCCATGCCGGTTCGCTGGGCGAAACCATTGATCGTGCTACTCTTGTCCGTGTGCAGACTCCGCAAGCCTTCCGTCATGACGTCATTCTCGCGGCTCACCGGCAATGGACTGACGTGCCTGCGACTGACGATGCCCAGATGGCCCGCGCTGCGGGCGTTTCCGTGGCCTTGGTGGAAGGCGATACCATGTTGGAAAAGATAACTCATCCTGCAGATTTCGCCGCTGCCGAGGCGCGCATGGCAAGCAGGCTTGTCAGCCGGACGGGCATGGGTTTTGATGTGCACCGGCTGGAAACGGGCCGTCCGCTATGGCTGGGTGGCGTCCTGATCCCGCACGACAGGGGGCTGGCGGGGCACAGTGATGCCGATGTGGCGCTTCACGCCGTGGTGGATGCCCTGTTGGGCGCGATTGGGGCCGGGGATATTGGCAGCCATTTCCCGCCGTCTGATCCGCGATGGAAAGGCGCGGCGTCCTCCCGCTTCGTCGAGCATGCCCGCGATCTTGTGGAGGCGCGCGGCGGGATCATTGATCATGTTGACGTCACCATTATCTGCGAAGCGCCGAAGATTGGCCCGTATCGGGACGAAATCCGCGCGCGGATGGCCACACTTCTCTCTGTCGATATCGCCCGAATCAGCGTAAAAGCGACAACGACTGAGCGCCTTGGCTTTACCGGGCGCGGTGAAGGCATTGCTGCCCAGGCCGTTGCCACCATAAGGAGTTGACGATGATCCGCACAATCATGCTGGCACTGGCCACCTTCGCCCTGCCCGCTTCCGCGACGGCGCAAACCGCCAGCAAAGCCTGCCTTACCCGTGCCGAGGCGGAAGGGCTGATGACATACAGCATGCCTGCCATGATCCGGGGCATTTCCACAAAATGCACCGCTGCGCTGCCCGCAACAGCTCCACTGGTTCAGGCAGGCACAGTTACCGCTGCCCGTTATCAGCCGGAAGCAGACAATTCGTGGCCGGTGGCCAGGACCGCATTCGACAAGCTGGCGGGCGTGAAAATGTCTGACCTTATCGGTGATGCGGGCGCGCAGAAGCTGATTGAAACCACGATTTCCAGTGGGCTGGCCAGCAGCGTAAAGACCAAGGATTGCGCCACTATCGATCGTATCCTCGATATTCTCCAGCCACTTCCGGCGCGGAATATGGCGATGCTGATCACAGCCATGCTTGAACTGGGGTCGCAGGGCGACAAGGCCAAAGCCCCGCCCTTTGCAATCTGTGAAGCCGTGGCTGCCAATCCTGCTGCCGCTGCGGGGTCAAAATGAACGAAGGCCTGGATCCCGAACTGGTGCTGGCGGCCGAGCGCGTGATTGCCGCAAACCGTGCACTGGGCCGCCGCGTCGCGGTTGCCGAAAGTTGCACGGGCGGGCTGGTTTCTGCGGCGCTTACCGCAATTCCGGGAGCTTCCGAAGTGCTGGAAGCGGGGTTTGTTACCTATGGCAACGATTCCAAAACCAAAATCCTGGGGGTCGGCAACGACATTCTCGAAACTTTCGGGGCCGTTTCTGTCGCAACCGCCTGGGCCATGGCGCATGGTGCGCTCGCCAAGTCAGGGGCGGACATAGCGGTGTCCATCACCGGCATTGCAGGCCCGGACGGGGGCACGGCACAAAAGCCGGTTGGCACAGTGGTATTCGCGCGCGCCAAAAAGGGCGATGATATGGAAGATAATGAGGCCGACACCCGCCATTTCGGTGATCTGGGCCGCGGCGGGATCCGCCGTCAGGCCGCGCTGGTTGCACTTGAACTGTTGATGCCGGATGGCAAGCCGTAAAGCGATTCGGCCCGCGTGACAAATGCGTCGGTCATCTTGTTCAGGGCACGTTCGAATACTTGCCCTGCAAGAGCCTCAAAAACCCGGGATTTGAATGCAAAATCTACCATGAATTCGACCGTGCACCCGCCATCGGGGGTCGCGCGGAATTCCCATTGATTGTGCAGAAATTTCAGCGGGCCGTCGATATAATCGACGGAGATGGATGAGGGACGCAGCTTTTTCACGCGCGACGTGAAATTTTCCCGCAGTCCTTTGAAACCCACAATCAGGTCGGCCAGCATTTCCGTTTCGCTGTTGGATCGCACCCTCACCGCGCTGACCCAGGGCAGGAATTCACCATAGCGCGCCACGTCGGCCACCAGATCGAACATTTGCGCGGCGCTCCAGGGGAGCGGGCGCGATTCGCTATGCCTTGGCACGGCTTAGCTGGGCCGCGCGCGCGTCACGCATCGCTGCAAAATCCCGGTCTGCATGATAGCTGGAACGGGTCAGCGGGCTGGAAGCGACAAGCAGGAACCCCTTCGCTCGGGCAATCGCGGCATAGGCATCAAAGGCAGCGGGCGTCACAAATTCCTCAACCGTGGCATGGCGTGGAGTTGGCTGGAGATATTGGCCCATCGTCAGGAAATCCACGTCTGCCGAACGCATATCATCCATCACCTGATGCACTTCCAGCCTTTGTTCCCCCAGCCCCAGCATCACGCCGGATTTGGTGAAGATCGAGGGATCATGCCGCTTGACGCTTTCGAGCAGTCGCAGCGAGGCATAATAGCGCGCTCCGGGGCGGATCGTGGGATACAGCCTTGGCACGGTTTCGAGGTTATGATTGTAAACATCCGGGCGGGCTTCGATAATTCTTTCAACTGCGCTCTGCGCCTTGTTGCGGAAATCCGGCGTCAGAATCTCGATCGTGGTGTTCGGCGTGGACGCCCGAAGCGCATTGATCACCTTCACGAACTGGCTCGCACCGCCATCGGGCAGATCATCCCGATCCACTGACGTGATGACAATATGCTGCAAGCCCAACTCTGCTGCCGCATCGGCGACATGCTGGGGTTCCGTCGCGTCAACCGCGCGCGGCATTCCGGTCTTGACGTTGCAGAATGCGCAGGCGCGGGTGCAGGTATCACCCAATATCATCACGGTGGCATGCTTTTTTGTCCAGCATTCGCCGATATTGGGGCACGCGGCTTCCTCGCAGACCGTCGCCAGGTTGAGACGACGCATAAGCGCGCGCGTTTCCGCAAAACCCTTCGATGTGGGGGCCTTGACGCGAATCCAGTCGGGCTTGCGTGCACGTTCAATTTTCACGGGAGCATTCATGCCGCCGCCCATAGCGCGACCTTGCCCCTCTTGCCACCCCATCCCCGCCACCGTAACGTAAATCGCATGACCGATTTTGCTGCCATGATTGACGGATACCGTCGCTTTCGTACTTCAGGCTGGACTGAACAGCGCAACCGCTGGAGTGAACTGGCCGAAGGACAAGCGCCCAAAGTGATGGTGATTGCCTGTTCCGACAGCCGTGTTGACCCTGCGACGATCTTCGATGCGTCTCCAGGAGAAATGTTCGTGGTCCGCAACGTCGCGAACCTTGTTCCCCCGTTTGAATTGGGCAGCGGTCGCCACGGCGTCTCTGCTGCACTGGAATTTGCGGTCACCCAGCTTGAAGTGCCGGAAATCGTGGTGATGGGTCATGGCCGCTGTGGCGGCTGCTGGGCCGCGCTGACGCAAAGCTTCCTGAACGCCAAGCCTGGCGAAGGTGGGTTTATTTCCCGCTGGATCAGCATGCTGGACGGCGCGCGTGAGGAGATCGTGGCGGAACATGGTCATCAGCATGGTGACGATGCCCGTCGGGCTATGGAGCATGCCGCCGTAGAGGTCAGCCTTGCCAATCTGCGCACCTTTTCCTGCATCCGCGAACGCGAGGCTGAGGGCCGCATTCGCCTGCACGGTGCGTATTTCGCCATCGAAGACGGATTGTTGCACATACTTGACGAAGCCACGGGAAAGTTCGCAGCGGTGTAGCCTGGGGACAGTCCCTGGAGGGACAGTCCCGCGCAAAGCTACAACAGCCGGTTTATGTCGGTTTTCAGGGCTTCCGGCTTTTCCGTAGGGGCGTGGCGGGAAACGACCTTGCCATCCTTGTCCACCAGAAATTTCGTAAAATTCCATTTGATGCCCTTGCTGCCGAGCAAGCCGGGTTTTTCTGCTTTCAAGTGCTTGTAGAGCGGATCAGCCGCGTCTCCGTTCACATCGATCTTGGCCATAACCGGGAAGGTGACATCGTAGGTGAGCGAGCAGAAATTGGCGATTTCATCCGCATTGCCCGGCTCCTGCGCCCCGAACTGGTTGCAGGGGAAAGCAAGGATGGCCAGCTTGTCGCCATATTCGCGATGCAACGCTTCCAACCCCTCATATTGCGGTGTGAAACCGCACTTTGACGCTGTGTTGACGATCAGCATGGGCTGTCCCGCGTAATCGGCAAGCGATTTTTCGCTTCCATCAGGCGCCTTCACTTTGAAATCATGAACATTCACCGGCTTTCCCCTTGGCTTCTGTGCCATCCTTGTTAGTCCCTCTCAAACCAGTGTGCAAACGGGACAGGAGAGTGGGGTATGATCGCAGGCGGTGATGGCGGCAGGATGCTGGAAGGCGTCCGGGTGGTGGATCTCACGTCGGTGGTATTTGGTCCCTACGCCACCAAGATCCTGGCCGATCTGGGGGCTGAGGTCATCAAGGTGGAACCGCCCGAAGGCGATGTTGCCCGCCTGCTGGGCAAGCCGGCTGTCACGCTAGGGATGGCACCTACTTTCATGTCGATCAGCCGAGGCAAGAAATCGCTGTCGATGGATTTGAAGCAGCCCGAATGCCGGGAAAAGCTCCGCATCCTGATTGCTGATGCCGATGTTCTGGTTCACAATATCCGGGGCAAAGCCGCCGAAACTCTGGGGATCGACTATGAATCCGTTCGTGCGATCAACCCCGGCATTGTCCATGTCCATTGCACTGGTTTTGGCCAAGATGGACCCTATGCCGAACTTCAGGCTTATGATGACGTGATCCAGGCCGCAAGTGGCACGGCAACGCTGCTCTCGCGTGTCGATGGCAATCCCCGTCCGCGCTACCTGCCCTCGCTCATTGCGGACAAGGTTTCGGGCCTGCACGCCGCCTATGCCATGCTTGGCGCGATCATTCATAAGCTGCGCACCGGCGAAGGTCAGACCATCGAAGTGCCGATGTTTGAAAGCTTCGCCAATTTCATGCTGCTCGAACATCTGGCCGGCCTCACTTTTGATCCGCCCAACGCACCTGCCTGCTATTTCCGCCAGATTGATCCCGATCGACAGCCCTTCCCTACCAGCGATGGCTGGATCAGCATCGTCCCCTACACATTCGAAATGATGCCTCGCGTGTTCGCCGTGCTGGAAGACCCGGCCTTTCTCGCGAGCGCGGCTGTCACTGGTTGTGACGATCCTGTGGCGCGCAATGGCATCATCCTGCGCCGCATTGCCGAACTGACGCCCCATTTCACCACTGCCGAATTGCTCACCCGCTGCGCCGCTTCCCGCATCCCGGCTCAGGCCGTGCGTGACATGGCCGACATACTGGATGACCCGCATCTTGCCGCCACCGGCTTTTTCGAACACCGCACACATCCCACGGAAGGCAACTGGATCGCCATGAAAGCGCCAGTGAAATTCGGTGTGTCGTTCCAGCCTGCGGAGGGAGAGCCGCCGCTGCTGGGGGCAGATAATGCGTGAACCAATCAGCTGTCAGGGAATTACAAACCTGAAATATTGCGCATATCGCATAGCTCCGCAACCAGTGCCGCCACCCGGCCTGTATGTCTGCTCATAGCGAAATCTTTGCATTCCCTTGATTACAGGGGGACCGAAAATGAAGGGCGGGAAGGAAACAATCGGGCGGTGACCGGATGCCTGGCCATCTGCACCAATATCAAATTCGATTACTGTCCATCCACTGAAACCCCATTCGCGTGCGCTCATCGGGTAGTCGCCCGCAGAAAGGCGGCCTGCGACCTGCAACGGTCTTGCGTCAACAAGTGCGCATTGCTGTGAGGAGAGGCCGCTTTGCTCAAAATGACTCCGCGCCTCGGCCATTCGCCCCGCCCGATAATCCAGATTTGCGAGTCGTGTCAGGGCACCGACCCTGAAAGGATCATTGGGCTGGAGCCTCTTGTCATCCGCTATCGATTGAAGAAGGCCTCGCCCTTCAGCCTCACGTCTTTTCTTGTCGAGGAAATCAAAACGAGCGATTCTGGCCGCGCTTGTCGCCTCGGGGTCCGAAGCCAGGACAGGTGCGCGAAAGGCTGAATCAACTTCTGCTGCGAATTTTCGCGCTCCCGATTTGCCCTGCAAAATCGCATATTTCCATCTTGAAAGTTCCAGATACGCCAGTGGTTGAGCCGGAATTTCGACTGATTTGGCTATAGCAAGCGCACGTATCGCATATGCTTCTGAAGGCTCTGACGGGATATTTTCATTCCTGAACAGGGCCACCAGAACTGGAAGCAACGGAAGCGAATTGCTGCCATATTGTGTTTCGCGACGAAGCAGTTCAGCCTTCAGTATGATTGCCGCTTTGGCATCAGCCATATTGTCCGTCAACGGTGAGGCGATCCCCTTGTCTGCCATCCATTTCTCAATTGCCGGATAAAGCATGGATAGCGATTCTGGTCTAGCAAACACAGTCGTACAGCGAAGCTCGATGCGGGTCTGCAGCCTGAAAAAGGGGGAAATTTCTTTTAGCTGTTCGGGCGTCCAAGACCATCCGGCAACCGCTTTGGCGAAATCCACCGCAAAACCAGGCTTTCCCGAGAAATATATGGGCCGGGCAAAACTCACGCCGCCGTCATCGCCTATACTGAATTCAACCACTGCGATGTCTTGCGGCTTCGGACCGTTCAAGCCGCAACTCGGAGGCTCCATTTCGCTACCATAGCGGAATTGCTCCTGCGACTGACGCGCCGCTCCGGAATAGGCAAGCAGCTTGCGCGCGACGTCCGGATTATTGTCCTGCATGGCCGCAATAGATGCATCTGACCGCGCTGCCGCGTCCAAAAGATTGATCCTGCCGGAACCCAATTTTCCGAGCAGCGCAATTGCTGTCTCGAACTCGGCATGCGCTTCCTTGATACGCCCCAAATTCAGAAGCGCGCGCCCCCTAAGATCGTGGAAATAACCTGGCCATTCCTTGTTTGCTTTTGGGCTCCTTGCCACAAGCGACAAGCCAATATCGGCGTGGCGCAACGCGGTATCAGCATCGACAAAGATTTCCACCGGGATCAGCCTGGTAAGCGCATCCATTTTCATGAACAACAGGTCGGCGGGAGCGGTTGCAAAGGCCTGATCATACAAGCCCATCGCGGCGGCATAATCGAAGCGCTTTTCCGCAAATGCGCCCAATATATTCAACCCTTCATGACGATCTTCTGCCAGAGCATTATCGTTAACCGGGATCTGGGCGATGGATTTTGCAATTAGCGCCTCCGCCTCCTCACCCCTGCCAAGTTTGGAAAGCGCCCTGCCTTTTCGGAGTCTGATTACTGGAAGGTGCTTGGAATTGGGGTTTTTCGCCGCAATACCCCTTTCCAGCGCGTCATAGATCGTCAATGCCTTTGCCCAGTCACCCGCCTCGATAGCGGCACTTCCTGCATCGAACTGCTGCTGAGGCGTCTGTACCGCAAAAGGGGCTGACGGTTGCTCCGGCGACGCGCTGGCCGGGTTCGCAATCAAAGTGGCTCCCAGCAAGGCCCATTCGCGGCGGCAGCGCATATTACTCTCCGAACAACACAAATATCGTCGCAGAGTATCACGGCGTCGAATTAATACAAGCGCCAGAGGGTCTGTAAGCCGGGTTCTGTCCAGGCGGCGAACCACCCTGGGCGACCATTCCTCTAGCCCCGGATTTACATCCGGGGTCAAGCAACCAACCCGGACGACTGGGAGGAGGATCCCATATGCCGTCCCTATTCGGTCTTGCTCCCGGTGGGGTTTGCCGTGCCGCCCTTGTTGCCAAAGGCGCGGTGCGCTCTTACCGCACCGTTTCGACCTGGCCGGCCCGAAGGCGCGGTGGTTTGATTTCTGTGGCACTGTCCCTTGGACCAGAAATTGCTTGCTGGCCCCGCCGGGTGTTACCCGGCACCGTTCCTCGCTGGAGCCCGGACTTTCCTCCCGCATGCAGTTACCCGCATACCGGCGGTCGCCCAACCCTCTGGCCGCGCCCTTGTAGCGCCGGCTAAGATGATTTCAAGCATGGCCCGGCACCAGGTTTTGTGCCAGACAGGAGGCGGAGCAGGATTTCCGGCAGGAATAAGGCATGGCCGATTCGAGCAGGACGCCGATCATTGTTGCGCTGATTACGGTCACGGGCGGTCTTGGCGCTGCGCTTATCGCCAATTGGGACAAGGTATTCAGCAACATGCCACCGCCTGTTGTTGATGGCCGGGCGGCATCTTTTCCAGCAACGTCGGATGTAAGCGGCGCGCAGAGGCTTTCGGATTCACAGGGCGCTGCCTTCAATGCAGCTGCGGGCGCGCTCGATGGTGTCACGCGCCAGATCGAGGCCGCCGGAATGCCGGGATTGGCGGGCAACTGGATCGACGGAGAAGGAAATCGCTTCGAATTCTCCCAGGATGGCCGTGGATACCGCTTCGACCAGTATCAGGGCGGTAAAAAGGTTGGAGAAGGCAAGGGGGAGCTAAAGGGGCGGCATTTCGTCCATAGTTTCCGCCACAATCTTTTTGGCACCGGTCTGTGCGAAGGCGATGTCTCGACTGACGGGCAAACCTCTTCAGGCCGGTGCCAAAGTGGTGACGATAGCTGGCCCTTTGTGGTAACGCGGGAACTTGGCGGCTAAGCCCGTTCGAACACCGCAGCAATCCCCTGCCCACCTCCAATACACATTGTTTCCAGACCAAAGCGCCCGCCGCGCCGGTGTAATTCGTGGCATAGATTGGCAAGAATGCGCCCGCCTGTGGCGCCAATGGGATGACCAAGCGATATGCCCGAGCCGTTGACGTTCAACCGGCTGCGATCATCCCAGCCCCAGCCTTTGAGCACTGCCAGCACTTGCGGCGCAAAGGCTTCGTTCAGTTCCACCAGATCAATATCATCCCAGCCCAGCCCGGAACGCGCAAAAAGTCGCTCGACAGCGGGCACGGGGCCGATGCCCATCCGTGAAGGTTCGCATCCGGCCGCTGCCCAGCTATGCAGCCACGCCATTGGTTCCAGGCCCAGTTCGCTCAGCACATCTTCCGATACCACCAGACAGGCAGACGCCGCGTCATTCTGCTGGCTCGCATTGCCTGCGGTCACCACCCCCCCTTCCAGCGGCTTCAGCGCCCCAAGCGATTCTGGCGTGGCATCAGGTCGAAAGCCCTCATCCCGTGCGAACACCACCGGATCACCGCGTTTTTGCGGGAGGGCGACAGGCACAAGTTCAGCATCAAACTTGCCTTGCGCCCAGGCCGCAGTTGCACGCTGGTGGCTCATTGCCGCATATTCATCACATTGTTCGCGCGTGATGCCATAATCCCTGGCCAGGTTTTCGGCCGTCTCGATCATGCCCGTGATCACACCAAATCTTTCGATCGGTTGGGACATCACTCTGCCCCGCGTCAGCCGGTCATGCATCGTCACCGCACCCATCCGCGCGCCCTTGCGCATGTCAGTGGAGTAATATTCCACATTGCTCATGCTTTCGACGCCACCGGCGATGACGACATCTGCCGCGCCGGTCTGTACCATCATTGCGGCATCAATCACGGCCTGGAGGCCGGAACCACAGCGCCGGTCAAGCTGATAGCCCGGAACGCTGACCGGCAGCCCGGCCTGCAACAACGACCAGCGGGCAATGCATGGCGCTTCACCATTGCCATAGCCTTGCGCGAAGATCACATCATCGATGCGAGTTGGATCAATGCCCGTGCGTTCCACCAGCGCCTTGATGATGACAGCACCCAGATCACCCGCTGTCATGCCCGAAAGCGCACCCTGAAATTTTCCAACAGGCGTACGGAGGGGCGAAACAATGGCAGCACGGCGCATGGGAATTCCTTCAGCTTCAATCAGAGAAAGTCAGTCATCACCCATCGGGCGGGGAAGCAGCAGAGCGAGCAGCTTTGAACGGCATTCGCCATCTATGATGCCATCGATGTTGGCCGGGCGGTATCGGCGCTGAAACGCACGGACAGCCGCCAGTGCGTCGGCTACATCATAACCGAAGCGTTCCAGCGCCAGCAGAAAGCCGCCATCTGTCCAGTGCGGATCCATCAGGTTCTGGGTGGGGGATGGCAGGGCCAGCCGCAATCGCGCCAGCCTTTCCCACGGGAAGAGTTCCCCGGGATCTTCCTTGCGCGCGGGCGCTATATCGGAATGCCCCACCACATTGCCGCGCGTGATCTTGTAGCGCAGGGTGATCGCCTGCATCAGCGGGATGAGCGCATCAATCTGCGCCACGGGAAACGGACGATATCCGAATTCGTGCCCCGGATTGACGATCTCAATGCCGACACTTGCGGAGTTCACATCCGTGATCCCGCGCCAGTAAGACTTGCCGGCATGCCAGGCGCGTTTGCTTTCATCGACCATACGGACGATCTGCCCGTCCTCGGCAATCAGGTAATGTGCGGAAACCTTCGCTTCCGGGTCGGTCAGGCGAGCAATGGCGCTGCCCGCATCCTGCATTCCGGTATAGTGAAGCACAATCATGCTGACCGGCAGCGTGCGTTCGTCAAAATTGGGGGATGGCGTCTCGATCATCTCGCTCATGCCTGTTCCACCGCCTCCTTAACGCGCGCCGTGCGGATGGTGACGATGGCGACGCCGATCATCACAATTACCCCACCCGCAATCATTATCGGGGTCAGTGGCGTATGGAAATAGAGCGATGCGGCAATCACTGCGATTACCGGGGCCATCAGCGTAAGCGGCACCACCGTGCTGACGGCGTGACGCTGAAGCAGGTAACTCATCGCCCCCTGCCCGATCACGGTTGAACCCAATGCGGAAAACAATAGCCAGCCAAATGTGGAAAGCGGCAAATGGGGCACGGATGCCAGGCTGTCAGGCTCAAACCACCAGGCTATGGGGAGCAATGAGATCGTGCCGATACAGCCAACCCATGCATAGATGGACAGCACCGGGACCCCTTTCAGTCGCCGCTGGATCAGGGAACAGATGGCCCATACGAGCGCGGAAGCGGCCGTCAGCAAAACGCCAAGATGCTCGCCCGCCGCTGCGGGATCAAAAACCAGCAGAACGACCCCGAAAAAGGACAGGGCCATGCCCGCAACCCGGATCTTGTGGATTCGTTCTTTAAGAAAAATGACGGCCAGAATCAGGGAGAAAGGCGCACCCAACTGCCCGGCGATGGCGAGCGCGCTGACATTGTCTGATACTTTGAGGGATAGGTTGACGAGAATGTAGAACACCCCGCCCGAAAGCACTCCGAGCGTCAGCAGTTCGCGCATCTTACCGGGGATGATCCTGAGCGCGGGCAGGCAGATAATCAGCACCATCACCTGCCGCAGCCAGGCGGCCGTCAACGGCGCAACCAGGTCCACGCCCATCTTCACCGCGATCAGGTTCAATCCCCACATCAGATTCATGGCTGCGGCTATCAGCAGATCACGGGCGGAGAGGCCCGGCAATTCCTGGGATTCTGGGGACGTCATGACAGTCCAATACCCGCCTCACGCGGCGGGGCAACCCTCAGGCGCTGCGGATCGTCGCCCCGAAAACAAGGAAAGGGTCTTCCGGGCTGGATACCTGAATCGATCCACCGCCATCTGTGGCAAGCTTATGCGCCAGCCATGCGGCGGCTGCGCGCGGAGCAACCTGTTCATCCGGCACGTCGCCGAGCAACGCCTTGCGCAGCTCGGGATCAAGCACGATCCGCGGGCCTTCTGCCCGGATTACGATTTCGGTGATGGCATCGCGCGTTTCCGCGCCCACATCCAACCGCCCGCCCCGCACCAGCGCGTCCCCGGCAATCAGGGCAAGGTTCAGCAGCAGCTTGATAGCGGGCTTGGAAAGCGTCGCATCCCCGACCAGCCAGCCCAGTTCGATCCGCCCGCCAGAAACAAAAACGCCCTCGATCGCTGTCTTGGCCTCACGCGCGTCCACCTGATCGCCGAAGCCCCCTGCAGCGCCAAAGGCGAGTCTGAAGAATTTCAGTTTGTTGGCTGATGCCCGGGCGCTATCGGCCAGCAACTCCAAGCACTTGGCCCGCATTTCGGGGTCATGTTCATCGGCAAGCAGCTCAATGCCGTTGTTGAGCGCCCCCACCGGGCTCAGCAAATCGTGGCAAAGCCGCGAACACAAGAGGCTGGCAAAATCGACTGCATCCATCGCCATGACGTCAAATCCCCTGAAACCGCGATCCCTTTGGCGGATGGGGGCTGGGGATGCAAGCGGGAGGCTGCCATGTCACATAAGTGTCATCAAACCGTCACCGATGATTCCCGAATCCTGACTAGGGCGAGTTCCGGAAGGGCGGCAAAGGGTTGCACGCCCCCATAGCCAATTCAGGGGCCATCATGAAATTCTCAACCAAGGCAGTGCTTGCGATCGCGGCCATTTCCGTAGTCGCTGTTCCCGCCGCCGCGCAGATGCGCCGCAACATCCGCATTGTCGGTTCGTCCACCGTCTATCCCTTCACCAAGGCCGTTTCGGAACGCTTCGCGCGGGCCAATCCCGGCGTGCCTGCCCCGATCGTGGAATCGACCGGCACTGGTGCAGGCGTCAAGCTGTTCTGCGGCGGCATCGGTGCGCAACATCCTGACATTGTTGATGCGTCACGCCGCTTCAAGCTCTCCGAATTTCGCCAGTGTGCGGCCAACGGCGTAACCGCCATCACCGAAATCCAGGTGGGTCTGGACGGCATCTCCGTGGCGACAGCCGCCGGCGCGCCGGCGATGAACCTGACTCTGAAGGACGTATATATGGCCGTGGCCAAGGCCCCCTATGGCCGCCCCAACACGGCCAAAACGTGGAAGGACGTCAATCCGCGCCTGCCCGCTACGCCGATCCGCGTGTTCGGCCCGCCAACGACATCGGGCACGCGCGATGCCTTTATTGACCTGTTCATGATCCCGGCATGCGAAGCTGCGCCACAGTGGCTGGCGATGAAGAAGGCGGATGAAGGCAAATACAACGCGATCTGCAAGGGCATCCGCACCGATGGCGCATGGGTCGATGCGGGCGAAAATGACAATCTCATTGTCTCGAAGCTGTCGGCCAATCCCGGCACAGTTGGCATTCTCGGCTATGGATTCGTCGAGGAAAATGCCGGTCGCGTGAAGGGGCTGACGATCAATGGTGTTGCGCCCAACTATGGCACCATCTCGACCTTCAAATATCCCGGTGCCCGCCCGCTGTTCATCTATGTGAAGAATCAGCACGCGGCGGCCATTCCCGGCATCAAGCAATTCGTCGCCGAATATGTCCGCGAAACGACCTGGGGTCCGCGTGGTTACCTGACACAATATGGACTGATTGCCTCGCCGGATGCCGTACGCGCGCGCAGCCTGCGCATGGGCATGTCGCTTACCGCGATGAACACCGCTGGTCTCAAGTAAATCCAGAATAATCAGAACAAGGGGTATTATACGTGAAGAACACCAAATTCCTGGCAGTGCTGCTGGGTTCCGCAGCGATGTTTGCCTGCACGCCCGCCATCGCGCAGACGGCGGACAAGGAAGTTGAGCCGCCTGCCGAAGTCGCCAATCCTGACGATGCGGCCTCAACAACCGTTTCTGCTGAGGAAATCGCGGCGACGTCCAACGAAGCTGCCGCCAAGGCGGCGCTTCTCGAGGCCCAGATGGATGCGCTTCAGGCGCAGATCAACGAGCTGAAGGGGCAGATGGCAAAGGCTGCCCCAACCTGGAAGGGCGCGCCGCAATGGGCCGACACGGATGAAGGCTGGAGCTTCAAGGTGCGTGGGCGTTTGATGGTCGATGCGGCCTATACTGGCATTCCTGACAATTATGTCGCCAACCGCAATCTGGGCTTCAACACCCGCGTCCGCCGGTTCCGTATCGGTGTGGAAGGGGCCATCCCCGGAGGCTTTGGCTACAAGGCAGAAGTTGACTATGCCAACGCGGCAGTCGGCTTCGGCGATGTGATCCTGACCTATGCACCGGCCAACAAGCCGTGGAGTTGGTCTTTGGGCAATCAGGAATCCCTGGACGGGATGGAACAGCAGACAAGTTCACGCTGGTCTTCCTTCATCGAACGGGCACAGGTGAATGATGCCTTTGGTAACACACGTCGCCTGGGCATGACGTTTGGGCTGAAGAGCAAGGATAATCTGAAGCGCTTTGATGCCGGTGTGTTTGCGGCGCATTCGATTGACGGTTCATTTGACAATGACGGCTGGATCGCGGCGGCACGCAGCACATGGACGCCCTATGCGTTCAATGGCTTCATTCACCTGGGCCTGAATTTCCAGCACCGGGAATTCCAGTCCAATGATGGCGGCGTTGCTTCAACGTCCGTCGGGGCCCCTTCGACCAACCAGATCGGTCGCTACCGCGCCCGTCCGTTCCTCCAGACAACCGATGTCCGTTATGTTGATACCGGCAACATCGCGGCGAAGAGCGACAACATCTTTGGCGTGGAAGCTTATGGTGTCTTCAAGTCGCTTCATCTGGGCGGCGAATGGCAATATACCAAGGTCAACACATACAAGGCAGGCGATATCGAAACGGGCCTTGATGCGTTCACCGGCGGATCTGTGGTGACACCGGATGGCAAGCCCGGATTTTTCGGCGGCCATTTCGAAATCGGCTATTTCCTGACTGGAGAAACGCGCGGTTACAAAAACGGTCTGTGGGATCGCACCAAGGTGCTGCATCCTTTCAACAAGGGTGGCTGGGGCGCTATCCAGTTGCTTGCCCGGGTTGATTATCTTGATCTTGACTCAACCGCGATCAAGAATGGCCGCACAAACAACTTCGCGACGGGCGTTTCCACGCTTGCGGCCAACAACAGCCGCTTTGGACGTGGCGGCGAACAGACCGGCTATCTCTTCGGTGTCACCTGGATACCGACAGACTATGTCCGTTTCCTCGTGAACTATATCCACACCAATGTGGAAGGCGGCCCCCTCGCGGCAACCGTCAAGCCGCTTTCAACCGCCAAAGTGGATGACCGCAAATACAGCACGGATGCTTTCGCCGTGCGGGCACAGTTCGACTTCTGATACTGAGGTCCCCCCTCCCCATTCCGGGGACAGCAAGCAATGGCCACCCGTTCCTGGACAGAACGGGTGGCCATTGTCTTTTCATCTCCCTAGAAAGGAAGGGATGATTTCCGACATGATCACAAGGCTGATTTCAGCGCTCGCCATCTTGTGCGTGGGCGTTGCCGTTGCTGCTTTTGAGGGCGCCAATGGACTGGAAATGGCCGGGATAGCCGGCGGCGGTGTCGCGATTATTGCCATCGCGCTTAAAGGGTTTGGCGAAACTGTGGCTCAAACCCCGCCCCCCGCGCCGCACGGGCTCGATCATGGAGAACTGCTTGATGCGGTGGCCGATCCGGTCTTGGTTTTGACGGAGTCCAAGATAGATTACGCCAACAAGGCAGCGCTTTCGCTCCTGGGTCCGCACATACTATATCAGGATGTTCGCACCGCGCTGCGCCACCCGGTCATCAGCGATCTGGTTTCTCAGGAAAACAGTTCAGGCAAAGCGGAAGTCAGTGGCGTTGGCGATGCAGGCCAGATTTGGGAAGTGCGGGTTGAACCGGCGCAAACCGGCAAACGCCTTGTCCATCTGATAGATCGCACCGCACGCCATGCAGCGGAGCGCGCGCGTGTCGATTTTGTCGCCAATGCCAGCCACGAACTACGCACGCCGCTGGCGACTTTGCTGGGTTACATAGAAACGTTGCGTGATGACGGTGCCGGAGGCGACAGGGACACCCGAAACCGCTTCCTGTCGATTATGGATGCCGAAGCCAAGCGAATGCAGCGGCTGGTCAGCGATCTTATGTCACTTTCGCGGATTGAGGCCGAAAAGCATGCCGTTCCCGAACATGACGTGGATCTGGGCAGCCTTATTGCCCGGGTGTCTGGCGAACGTCCTGATACGCTGGTGCTGAACGTCAAACCGGATCTTCCACCTGTCAAAGGCGATGCTGTGCAGCTTTCGCAATTACTGCACAACCTGATCGACAACGCGGTCAAATATGGTGGCAGTGGCAAGCCGGTTGAAGTGTCGCTGGTTCATGGGCCCGATAGTCGCATTACCCTGTCGGTGACGGATCACGGCGAAGGTATCGCCCCTGAGCATCTGCCTCGGCTCACCGAGCGCTTCTACAGGGTTGATCCGGGTCGCAGCCGCTCAGCCGGCGGCACAGGGCTCGGCCTTTCCATCGTCAAGCACATCGTCGCGCATCATCGCGGGCTGCTGAAAATTGACAGTATTGTCGGTGAAGGCACGTGCGTTTCCGTGAGCTTTCCGGCGATCCACTGAAGCGCTGTCACATAAGTGTCACTAAAGTGAAACATAGACAGCGCGAATCGCCGCTAGGGCGATGCGTAACAACTCGAAGCAGGAAAACGAACATGGTTCGCACTCTCTCCATTCTAACCTTCAGCGCCCTGGCTCTATCCGCATGCGGTGGCGCTTCGAACAGCGCTGGCGGCGCACGCACGCAGATCCGGGCGGTCGGCTCATCCACTGTTTACCCGTTCGCGACGGCGGTTGCGGAACAATTTGTCGGCAAGAATGCGGGTTTCAAGTCTCCCATTGTTGAATCGACTGGGACCGGCGCCGGCATGAAGCTGTTCTGCGCAGGGATTGGCGCCGCACATCCCGACATTGAAAACGCCTCGCGCCGGATCAAGGCATCCGAATATGAGGATTGCAAGAAGAACGGTGTTGGCGAGATTACCGAAATCCAGATCGGTATTGACGGTATCGCACTGGCCGAAGCCAAGTCTGGCCCGGCAATGGCCCTGACTACGACTGATCTTTACAAGGCGCTGGCTGCCAATCCTTATGGCAAACCCAACACGGCGAAAACATGGAAGGATGTAAATCCTGCCCTGCCCGCCATCGCGATTGCTGTTTATGGCCCGCCTTCTACGTCCGGCACGCGCGATGCTTTTGCCGAACTGATCCTCGAAAAGGGTTGCGACGCTGACCCGGCCATGAAAGCGCTCAAGGACAGCGACAAGGACAAGCACAAAGACATTTGCACCAAAATCCGTGAGGATGGTGCCTATGTGGATGCGGGCGAGAATGACAATCTGATCGTCAAGAAGCTGGCAGGCAACACGAATGCCATCGGCATTTTTGGCTACAGCTTCCTTGAGGAAAACACCTCGACGCTTCAGGATGTGTCGATCAATGGCGTCAAGGCGACCTATGAAACGATCTCAAGCTTCCAGTATCCCGGCGCGCGTCCGCTGTTCATCTATGTAAAGAACGCGCATCTCAAGGTCATTCCTGGCCTGCGGGAATTTGTCGGGGAATTCGCCAATGCCTGGGGCCCGTCGGGCTATCTTAAGACGCGTGGCATGGTGGTTGCCCCTGATGATGTACGCGCCAAGAGCGAAGCCATTGCCAAAGCGATGACCCCGCTGGATGCCACAACACTGAAATAATTCACGTCTAGCGCTGTTTCATCGCTTCTGGGGGACTTGGGTTTGTCATTCTTTGCCATCTTTGTGCTCGTCCTTGGCCTTGGGCTGGTGGGATGGATTGCGGCGCGTGCGCGGGGCATGAAGTTCCGTGCCGCGTCCGGGCCGCGCCCCCATTCCCTGCCAGGCTATCATGGCTGGTATGTCGCGCTATGGGTGTTTCTGCCGGCGATCCTCTTCGCCACGATCTGGTCTGCAGTAGCCCCCAACCTGACGATGCAGGCCGTTCTGGCTGATCCTGCGGCAGCGTCCCTTCCGCAAAACCCGATGGAACGCAACTCGGTACTCTCAGAAGTGCAGGGGCTGGCGGATGGGAGCATTCCCGGTGCCTTTAATCCGGCATCCCAACAGCTTGTCGTGCCCTACAAGGCGGCCAGCCAGCATTATGCGATGATCGGCATCGCGCTGACGCTGATCTTGGCGTTTGCGGGTGGTGCCTTCGCTTTCACCCGGCTGAAACCCGATTTCCGGGCGCGGACGCAAGTGGAGCGGGTGACGATGATCGTCCTGCTGCTTGCTTCGCTGATCGCGGTGCTGACGACACTCGGCATTGTCGCCTCGCTATTGTTCGAATCCGCACGCTTCTTTTCGATGGTGTCGCCGTTCAGTTTCCTCACCGGGCTGGACTGGAGCCCGCAATCGATGGCGAACAGCGGCGCGGATGATGCGTTCGGGGCCGT
>JANOAJ010000005.1:0-1985 GCA_031411035.1 Sphingomonadales bacterium | reverse complement strand
CGTGCAGCCATCGATGCCCTGAAAGGCGGTGGCAAGACCGTGGCCATGGTGCCCACAATGGGGGCACTCCATGCCGGGCACATGGCGCTGGTCGAAAAGGCGAAGCAGGTTGCCGATCATGTGGTCGTCTCCATTTTCGTCAATCCCAGGCAGTTCGGCCCGAACGAGGATCTCTCCCGCTATCCCCGGCAGGAAGCCGCAGACTCGGCGTTGCTGGAAGCGGCGGGCGTGGAGGTGCTGTGGTTGCCGCCGGTCGAGGAAATGTATCCCGATGGCTATGCGACAACGGTTTCCGTGGCGCGGCTGGGGGACAGGCTGTGCGGGGCCGCGCGGCCGGGGCATTTCGATGGCGTTTCCACGGTTGTCGCCAAACTCTTCACACAGGTGCGGCCCGATCTGGCCGTATTCGGGGAAAAGGACTGGCAGCAACTGGCAGTGATCCGCCGGATGGCGATTGACCTTAATCTTGCGGTTGGGATCATCGGCGCGCCGACCGAGCGCGATGCAGACGGCCTCGCGCTCTCATCGCGCAACGCCTATCTTACCCCGGAGCAGCGTCACGCCGCGCTGGCGCTGCCGCGCGCGCTGCGTCATGCCGTGGCAGTGATCGAAGGCGGCGGCGCCATTGCGGCGGCGCTGGAGGAGGTGCGGAGCACCATTTCAAGGGCGGGTTTTGGCGTGATCGACTATGTCGAACTGGTCGATGCCGCCTCGCTCGAACCGCTGGACGTGCTTGACCGGGATGGCAGAATTCTGGCCGCCGCACGGATCGGCACAACAAGGCTGATTGACAATTTTCCGGTGCTGCCCGGAGCCTCCCGAAAAAAGTAAGGACTCCGTTAACCATTTATTAGCCCCATTTCGGCGACATCTCGACGTGACATAAAGTCGCAAGGGGTTTCGAGTTATGGCAAGCAGTTATGAAAGCGCCCGTTTTCTCATCGAAAGCCGGTTGGCTGATGCAGCCTGTGGCGATCCAAGGGCCTGTTACGAACTGGGCATAGCCTATTCATCCGGCGCTGGGGGCGCGGATGTTGATCTGGTGCAAGCGCATAAATGGTTCAATCTGGCCGCGCTCAACGGCAGCGAACGCGCCCAGGAATGCCGCGCCGAAATCGCCGAAGACATGACTGCGCGCGAGATTGCCGAAGCCCAACGCCAGGCCCGTGCCTGGCTGAGTGAAACGACGCGTCGGGCAGCTTAGTCCGTTATCCCTTCACCGCATCCGGATGCGCGGCCCTGAAGGCCGGGAGTGCCGCACAGGCGGCGTCAATCCGCACCAGCCTCGGGAACGCTTCCAGCGGCGTTTCAAACCGCCGGGCATTATACATTTGTGGCACAAGGCAACAATCCGCCAACCCCGGTGCATCGCCTGAAAGATAGGGTTTCGCGGGATCGGCCATCGTTTCCAGGCTGGAAAAGCCGGTGCTGATCCAGTGTCGTATCCACTGGTCTATAGCGGTCTGATCAAGGCCGAGTTCGTTTTTCAGATATTTCAGGACGCGCAGATTGTTGATCGGGTGGATATCCGCAATGATCGCCAGCGCTTTTGACAATTCCGCCGCGCGTGCCTCCAAATCGGAGGGAATGAGACGCGGCTCGGGTTGCGTCGCATCCAGCCAGTCGATGATCGCCAGGGTCTGGGAAATCTTCATGCCATCCACGTCCAGCATCGGCACCAGCCCTTGCGGGTTTTCAGTGAGATAGGCGTCCGTGCGGTGTGCGCCCGCCGTCAGATCCGTTGGTATGGACGTGTAGGCCAGACCTTTGAGATTGAGCGCGATCCGCACCCGGTATGCCGCGGAAGAGCGCCAGAAATCATAGAGTTTCATACCACCATCCTTGGGAGCGATGCTGCGGAAAAATCCCGTCGCCCCAGCGCAGGCAGGGGCCAGTTTGACATCAAGGCACCAGACTCTCCCAAAGGCCCCAGCCTGCGCAGGGGCGACGAGGCCTCTATTTCATCTCCGTAATCCAATGGCGCA
>JANOAJ010000004.1:0-10407 GCA_031411035.1 Sphingomonadales bacterium | reverse complement strand
GCAGCTGGTTCGGCTATCCCACGCTCAGCTTTCAGGAAGCCCTGGGCTGGGTATTCAAACCCGTAATGTTCCTGCTGGGCGTCCCCTGGAACGAGGCCGGGGCGGCAGGCGGACTGTTTGGCACCAAGGTCGTACTCAACGAATTCGTGGCCTATATTTCGCTGGGGCAGCAGACCGGGCTTTCACCACTGACGATAGCGATCGTCACGTTCGCATTGTGTGGCTTTGCCAATTTTTCCTCCATTGCCATCCAGATGGCCGTGACGGGCAGCCTTGCCCCCAACCAGAGGCCGCTGATCGCCAAGCTGGGGATCAAGGCACTGGCCGCAGGCAGCCTTGCCAATCTGATGAGCGCTGCGCTTGCCGGACTGATGCTGGCCTGATGAAAAAACATGATGCAGTATTTGCCGGCGCGCACGGCCTGCGCCTTGCCGCGATGGTGCGCGGGCCTGAATCAGGGCCGCCGGTGCTGCTTGCCCATGGCGGCGGGCAGACGCACTGGGCGTGGCGGCGCACCGTGGAAGCTCTCGCCGATGCCGGATTCCGTGCGGTGGCCATTGATCTGCGCGGGCATGGCGAAAGCGATTGGGCGGCCGACGGGCACTATCATCACACCGCCTTTGCCGAAGATGTGCTGGCGGTTGCCGACCAGTTGGGCGGCAAGCCCGCAATGGTCGGCGCATCGCTTGGCGGGATTGCCGGGATGATCGCGGAAGGGGAATTGCGCCCGGGCAGTTTCTCATCACTGACGCTGGTGGACATTACGGCCCGGCCCGATCCCGACGGCGTGGCGCGTATCACGGCCTTTATGGGCACGCATGTGGAAACCGGCTTTGCCTCACCTGATGAAGCGGCCGCCTCAATCGCGGCCTATACCCCCAATCGCCCGAGGCGCGCGGCCAGTGACAGCCTGAAACGCTATCTCCGCAAAAGCGAAGACGGACGGTATCGCTGGCACTGGGATCCCAAATTCCTTGACACTGTCAACGGCCCGCGCGTGGATCAGCATGACATTCTGGAAGCCGCCGCGCGGCGGCTGACCTTGCCTGTCCACCTGATCCGGGGCGGGGCCAGTGATCTTGTGCCTGCCGAGGCCGCCGAAGAATTCCGCGCGCACGTGCCTCATGCCATCTTTACGGACATAGCCGGTGCGGGGCATATGGTGGTGGGTGACCGCAACGACGTATTCAGCGATGCCATAATCGGTTTCCTGAAAGCGCACCGCCCCGATTGAGTTGTCGCGATATTGTATGTAAAGCATACATAAATCTGGATTTGTGAGAGGATGCCTGCATGAAGACCCGCGCTGCTGTTGCCTTTGAAGCCAAGAAGCCGCTGGAGATTGTCGAACTTGATCTCGAAGGCCCCAAGGCGGGCGAGGTTCTGGTGGAGATCATGGCCACGGGCATTTGCCACACGGACGCCTACACGCTGGACGGGTTTGACAGCGAAGGCATTTTCCCGAGCGTGCTGGGCCATGAAGGTGCCGGGATCGTGCGCGAAGTGGGCGCAGGCGTTACCTCGGTCACGCCAGGCGATCATGTGATCCCGCTCTACACCCCTGAATGCCGCCAGTGTAAATCCTGCCTGTCGGGCAAGACCAACCTGTGCACCGCGATCCGCGCCACACAGGGCAAGGGCCTGATGCCCGATGGCACGTCGCGCTTCAGCTACAAGGGCCAGACCATTTTCCATTATATGGGCTGTTCCACCTTTTCCAACTTTACCGTCCTGCCCGAAATCGCGGTCGCGAAAATCCGGAAGGACGCGCCCTTCAACAGCGCCTGCTATGTCGGGTGCGGTGTCACGACCGGGGTGGGCGCTGTCATCAACACCGCCAGGGTGCAGGTGGGGGACAATGTCGTGATCTTCGGCCTTGGCGGCATTGGCCTCAACGTCATCCAGGGCGCGCGGCTGGCGGGCGCGGGCAAGATCATCGGGGTGGATATCAACCCTGACCGCGAGGCATGGGGCCGCAAGTTCGGCATGACGGACTTCCTCAATTCCAGGGGGATGAGCCGGGAAGATGTGGTCGCCAAGATCGTGCTGATGACCGATGGCGGGGCGGACTATACGTTCGATGCCACCGGAAACACTGAAGTGATGCGCACCGCGCTGGAAGCCTGTCATCGCGGCTGGGGTACCTCGATCATCATTGGCGTCGCCGAAGCGGGCAAGGAAATCGCCACCCGGCCTTTCCAGCTTGTCACCGGCCGCAACTGGAGCGGCACCGCCTTTGGTGGTGCCAAGGGCCGCACCGATGTGCCCAGGATCGTCGATATGTACATGACCGGCAAGATCGAGATCGATCCGATGATCACCCATGTGATGGGCCTCGAAGAGATCAACAAGGGCTTTGACCTGATGCACGCAGGCGAAAGCATTCGGTCTGTGGTGGTGTTCTGACGTCACGGGGACAGTGCCTTCAGGGACTGTCTCCAACCCAAATCCGGGAACTGTCCTTTCAGGGACTGTCCCCATAACCAAGGAGAGAAAGCAATGTTCAGTCACATCATGGTCGGCGCAACCGATCTCGAAGCCTCGAAGCGTTTTTACGACGCCGTGCTGGGGGCCATCGGGGTTCCCGCGCCAATGGGCGAAGGCAATCGTTATTTCTACATGACGCCCACCGGCATCTTTTCGATCAGCACGCCGATCAACGGTGAACCCGCTTCAGGCGCCAATGGCGGCACGGTCGGCTTTGCCGTGGATTCGCCGGAAAAGGCCGATGCCTGGCATGCCGCAGGCGTCGCCAATGGCGGCACCAGCATCGAAGATGCGCCGGGCGTGCGCGAAGGCGCGATGGGTAAAATGTACCTTGCCTATCTGCGCGATCCTTCCGGCAACAAGATCTGCGCCCTGCACCGCATGGCCTGAGCCGGGCACGGGGACTGTCCCTTCAGGGACTGTCCCCCCAATACCGACAACAAGTGACAGTCCCTGAAGGGACAGTCACTTTCGCAAGGAGAGACGATAATGGCAATTTTCACGCACGTAATGGTCGGCACCAACGACCTCGACAAGGCGAAGACTTTCTTCAACGCCACGCTCGCCCCGCTCGGCATCAAGAATCTGGGCGACATGACCGATCATTCGACCATGTACGGTGTCACCGGCCCCGAATTCATGGTGACGACGCCCGCCAATGGCGAGGCTGCCTGCCACGCCAATGGCGGCACCGTTGGCTTCCTTGCGCCCACCCGCGCGGCGGTGCATGAATTCCACGCGGCAGCCCTTGCCAATGGCGGCACCTGCGAAGGCCCTCCGGGTCCGCGCGCCTTTTCACCCACGGCATATGCGGCCTATATCCGCGATCCCGATGGCAACAAGTTCTGCACCTTCAGCTTCGTGCCGGAGTGATCTGATCCCATGACTCTGGACACCATATCGACCAGCAAGGCCCATGGCGGTGTCCAGGGCGTGTACAAACACCAATCGTCGGCCACGAATACGGAGATGACATTCTCCGTGTTCGTGCCGCCGCACGAACCGGGTGCGACGCTGCCCGTGATCTGGTACCTGTCCGGCCTGACCTGCACCCACGCCAATGTGACCGACAAGGGCGAATTTCGCGCGGTCTGCGCCGAACTGGGCCTGATCTTTGTCGCGCCAGACACATCCCCGCGCGGTGAAGGCGTGGCGGATGATCCCGAAGGCGCATGGGATTTCGGGCTGGGCGCGGGTTTCTACGTCAACGCCACACAGCCACCCTTCGCCGCGCACTACCGGATGCGGGATTATATCGAAACCGAACTGCCTGCGCTGATTGCCGCGCATTTCCCGGTTGATATGGCGCGGCAGGGGATCATGGGCCATTCGATGGGCGGCCACGGCGCACTGACCATCAGCTTGCGCAATCCCGGTCGCTACAAAGCCACCTCAGCCTTCGCGCCGATTGTTTCGCCGCTCAACTGCCCTTGGGGCGAAAAGGCGCTGGGCGGCTATCTGGGCGATGACCGCACGGCATGGACCGCGTATGACACCTGCGCCCTCATTGCGGGCGGCGCGCGCCTGCCGGACTTGCTGGTTGACCAGGGCAGTGCCGACAATTTCCTCGAAGGCCAGCTGAAGACCCATCTGCTGGAGGAAGCCTGCGCGGCAGCAGGCCAGAACGCCACGATCCGCATGCAGCCCGGCTATGACCACAGCTATTATTTCATCTCCACCTTCATGGCCGAGCATCTGCGTTGGCAGGCCGAACGGCTGGGATGATGCGCCGCTGCAGGCAGCGTTGGCATGAAATTACCTATTGACAAATAGGATATTTCTGATTACTGTCAGGTGATGATCTGGGCTGCCTTCCTCATCCTGCTCATCGCCTGCCTTGCCGGGCCGTCTGGCGCGCCGGCCTGTTGCAAAAGTCGCGGAACCTTTTGTAACCTTTTCCCGATTTTCCTCAATTTTTCAGCGGGTTATGGCGGAACTTCCAAAACCGGAAAATGCGCCTCAAAAGTCTGCGGCGCCGCCCGGCGCGCAATCCGGCAGCGCCTCCAGATAGCTATCGCGCCGCGCCAGCGTCACCAGCCTCAGCCCGGCCTGCCCGGCGCGTGTGACGGCAAGGGCCGTCGGCGCACTGATCGTGGCGAGCAGGGGGCATCCCGCCAGAGCGGCTTTTTCCACCAGTTCGTAGGAACAGCGCGCGGTCAGCAGCGCGAAGCCGCCATCCCAGCCCTGCCCCGCCCGCGCCATCGCGCCGATCAGCTTGTCAAAGGCGTTGTGCCGCCCGACATCCTCCCGCACCAGCCGGATCGTGCCATCGGCCCCGCACAGGGCAGCGGCGTGGACAGCCCCGGTATCCGCACTCAGGGGCTGGTGATCCCCCAGCGACGCCAGGGCGGCGAAGACCGCCAGAGGGGGTGCCGCGCTCACTTCCGTGACGCGCGGCAACGGACGGAGAGCGGCTTCCAGATTCTCGATGCCGCACAGGCCGCAGCTCGATTCCGAAATGCGATGGCGCACCCGCTCTGCCACGCGGTCAAGCCGCTCGGCAATCAGCGTCACGCGCAAAACGATGCCCTGCGGGGTTTCGTGCCATTCAATCCCGGTAATATCGCCAGCGTCCCCGATCAGACGTTCGGCGCGGGCAAAGCCGTGGGCAAAGTCTTCCAGATCAGCCGGGCTCATCATCATCACGGCATAGCCAAGGCCGTTGAACTCAATCGCCACGGGCACTTCCGCCGCCAATGCGCGGGTGACGGGCAGCGCTGCACTGTCGGGCGTCACCTGGTTGAAGCGGGCGGGCATGGCGGTTTTCATGCCGCCGGACATGGACGTTTCAGTGCCCGGAGGCAATCATTTGGGAGGCGATCAGAAACCGGTGTTGAGATTCACCAGAAAGCCGCGCTTGCTGTTGCGGGACGGATCATTGAGCCGCCGCACATTGGTATCGACATAGCCGACCGAGACGTTGAACAGCCCCTGATCCCACTCGGCCCCCGCGCCCCAATCGAGCTTGCTGCCTGCGCCGCCGGCAAGCGAGCCACGCTCCCGGCCCAGTTGGCCGGTCAGCGCGAACTTCTTGCCCAGAGCCACACGGGCATCCGTGCTGACATAGAGATTGTCGGCGCTGCCGATATTGCGCTGGGCCGGGGCATAGGCAACGCCCACACGCACATCGGCCGGGCCAAAGGTTTTGGAAACGCCGCCGTTGATCTCGCCATAATTGGCCCCGTGTCCGCCCGGATAAAGATAGCCAGTGGCCGCAAAGTCCAGATCGACCGGCCCTGCGCTGCCTTTCCAGCCGACATAGGCATCGGTTTCAAGCCGCGTTCCGGCATATTTGGCAATGGAGGAACCCCAGACACCGGCATAGACGCCGCTTTCATGGCTCACATCGACCGAACCCTGCACGGCAGGCTTGCGGTTGGACAGCGAAACGCCGCGGTACCGATAATCCGAGGCAGCGCTGAGCGTGGCCGACAGATCGAACGATTTGACATCCTTGGCATCGCCTTCCCCTGCACGCGCAGGAACGGCAGCCCCAAGAGCGATAGTGGCGCAAAGCGCAAAGCTGGCAAAGTGTTTCATAGTGCCGCCAAGCTGCCGCACTTTGGTTAAAATAGAATTAACCCTGTTTGAGCTTCTCCGGCGCGCGGGCCGCTGCCTTTTTCCGCGACGGGCTGGCCGTGCGGGTTCCCTTGATGTGCCGGGGCGTGCGGGCCTTGGGCGCGCGGGCCGGCTTGGCAGTCGCATGAACCGCCCCTTCGGCGAGTTGCGGAAAGGCCGGGGCGGCTTCTTCCGGCACCTGGCGCCGTTTGCGCCACACCAACTGCATCAGCGGGCTCGCGGCCGGCGGCGCATCCTGATCGGCGAAGCTCACCTGTATGGCGTGCAACCCCCGCCTGCATCCGGTCGCGCCGCAGGTGCAGGCCATTGTCCATTCGGGATCCACTTCCGTCGTCGAATAATCGAAGGTGATTTCCTCTCCCTTGCCCACGTCGCGCAGGGCGACCAGTTCGCGCCGACGGCCAAAGGCGGCGTTGGGATGGCAGCTATGGTTGAGCTTGTCGAGCGGGCGGGCGGGATCAATCCACAAGCCCGGGCCAAGCCCAACAAAGTCAGGATTCGCATGCGTTTCGGAGCTCTTGTGGACCGGGCCGGACAGCGTCCAGATGATCTCGCCCTGCTGATATCCGCGCCCGGCGAAGACGCCAAGCCCGGCAATCGGGCTGTTCCCGTGATACAGCGCGCGATCCCCGTCGCGGAACACGCCAGGCCACATCGCCTGGCGCAGGGAGAGCAGCGACATGCCCAGATGAAGCCCGGCGTTCAGCACCGGATAGAGCAGCAACACCGGATTGGCCAAACCGGTTTCCACCATCGTCGCCGCCGTCAGTGCCAGATAGGCACACGTCCAGATGATCCAGGGCAGCGGCTGCTCGCGCCCCGGGCTGCGCCAGGTGGAGCGCAGGATGGGTATGAAGCATGTCAGCGTTGTGACGTTGGAAAGCAGCAGAAATGCCGGGCTGACCTGCGCGCGGTCTGCATTGCCAAGCACCAGCGCCCCATAGGCAATGGTGAGCAGGAGGTCCGCGACGAATATCCCGCCTTCGAAACGATCCACCGGATCCGTCATGTTGGTGCGCAGGCAAAGCCCCGCGACAAACAGGCTCATCCCGGCACAGGCGACAGGCAGGATCAGTTCGCGCGGCGTCGCCCCGCTTTCCCAGGCAAGAAAGGCCACAAGCGCCGTGCCATAGGCGAACATCACATAGCTTGCAGCGTTGGGCCTGATGGCCTTTCGCAGAAAACCGCGGATATAAAACAGGTATCCGGCGACCTGCAACGCGGCGGCAAAAACCCCTAGTGCAACCCCATACACGCGATTGTCTCCGCACGCCCGGTTCACACCAGATACGCGCTTTCATCGTTAACTACCTGTTAACCATAGTTGAATCCGGAATCGCGGTCAAACCATAGAGCCGGAATTTTGCACGGCGGCCGTGCGCTACGGCGCAAATCGCGGGCGGATCGTCGTGCGCTCTTGCAGTTTGATCAATTTTGCCGCCCGATCCCAAGCACTTCCGCTGAGCAAACACGCTTCCTTAACCAAACCGGTGTAGCGCGAAGATGGCATGCATCCGGAACCGTCATGAAGCTTGATTTCGCCACATGGAAGGACTGGTCAGTCCAGCGCCAGATCATGGCCATGGCAGCCGTCATGGGCGCGGTCACGGCGCTGCTGATCGGCATTACCTTCTATTCCGGCCGCGCGATGGACAGCGAAGCCGTTGCCCGCCAGCAAGCGCTTATCGACAATGCGTTTTCCACCCGGCTTGGCAGGGCCGTAGGCGAATTGCGCAGCGTCGCCTGGTGGGATGACACAGTCAAATACACCGCGCCGGAAACATATGACGGCGAATGGCTTGATCGCGAAATCGGCAGTTACATGCTCGAATCCTACCGTCATGACCGGCTGATCATTTTCAACGAAGCCAACAAGCCCATCTATGTTTACGGCGAAAACACCGGACTTGGCACACCCGTGCTCGCGCGGGACATGGCGGCATCGCGACCGGTTCTGATGCAGGCGCGCGGCGGAAGGAATGTTTCGCCCCGGGTCAAATCCAGCGCGCGCGCCGGATCGCTATATGAATTCGGGCAGACCGAGAACCGCAAGTTCAGCCGCGGTTTCGGGGCCATCATTTCCATTCAGGGCAAGCCGGCCATCGCCACGGCCCTGTTGATCACGCCCTCTTTCGATACCGAAAAAGTGTCGCCCGTCCGCCGCGTGGTGATGACGATCATTGACGTAACACCCGCAGTTCTGACCGACATCGGCACCAGCACCATGATGCCGGATCTGTCTTTTACCGCACCACACGACAAACGGCTTGGCAGCTATGTGCTGCGCACGGATGACGGACAGATGCTGGCGACGCTCAAATGGACGCCCAAGCAGCCCGGCACGGAAATGGTGCGCCGCGTGCTTCCCTGGATAGCGGCTGCCATCGGCACGGCCATGTTCGCGATGGCGCTTCTCATATTCCGTCTCTTCCAGTCCACCAGCAAGCTCGCCCAGCGGGAAATCGAGGCGCAGCATCTGGCCAATCATGACGCGCTTACCGGCCTGCCCAACCGCAGGCGGCTGCGCGCCGATTTTGAGCGGCTGGTTGCTGCCGGTGAGGAACTGGGCATTATCAGCATTGCCTGCGTGGATCTGGACCGGTTCAAGGATATCAATGACACGCTTGGCCATCAGGCCGGGGACGCGCTTATCCGCGCGGTGGCGACGCGGATCGGGAACATCCTGGAAGTGGACGACATTCTGGCCCGGCTTGGTGGCGACGAGCTTGCAGTGATCCGCATTCATCCGGCACGCTTCATGGCGGATTCCCTCGCCCCGGCCATCGCCGCCTGCTTCAACCGCCCCTTCCCGGTGCAGGGGCACGAAATCGAAGTGAATGCCTCGATCGGCCTGATCAGCAGCACGACGGCAGGGGGATTTGATGATCTCATGCGCAAGGCAGACATTGCCCTGTATGAAGCCAAGGCACAGGGACGCGGACGCACTGTCCTGTTCGAAAATGCCATGGCCGAAAAACTGGAAACGCGGCATTCGATCGAAACCGATTTGCGCCGTGCGCTGTCCGAACGGGAACTGACGCTCCACTATCAGCCCATCATCGATGCCACGACCGGCGCGATCTCGTCCGTCGAGGCGCTGATGCGCTGGACCAGCCCGATCCACGGATCAGTGCGGCCCGATATCTTTATCGGCATAGCCGAAGAATCCGGATTGATGGTCGAACTTGGCCGCTTCGTCATCGAACGGGCCATAGAGGATGCGCGGCGATGGCCGCTGATTGACACTGCGATCAACATTTCCCCGGCTCAGTTGCGGTCTGCGACCATCGTTGCCGAGCTTGAGGCGGCCACCCGCCTCAATAATGTCCGCCCGGAACGGATTACGCTGGAAATCACTGAAACCGTGCTGATGTGCAGCGATGACCGCACCCGCAAGGTGCTCGACAGGCTGAAAGAGGCCGGCTTCAACCTGGCGCTTGACGATTTTGGAACCGGCTATTCCTCGCTTTCCTATCTGCGCGATTTTCCGTTCGACAAGCTCAAGATTGATCGCAGCTTCGTCCACGGATTGAGCCAGGACAAGCGCGCCATCGCCATTGTTGAAGGCGTGGTGAACCTGGGGCGCATTCTGGGCCGCGAAATTGTGGCCGAAGGGATCGAGACCGAACAGGAAATGCAGGCGATGCAGGCTGCGGGATGCACGCATTTGCAGGGATTCCTGTTTTCCAAGGCTGTCCCGGCCGATCATTTTGAAGCCCTGTCTGCCACATTTGGCCGGCTTTCCGCCCGCCGCGCTGCCAGGCTGCAAGAAGGCGTTGCCACAAAAGCCCCGGTGCGCAAACTGGCCCGGCTCAAAGCAGGTTGAGAGCACTGCGCAGCGCAGAACCAGTCACAATAAATCCGGGGCTGGAAATTTTGTTGCGAATCTGTTAAAGCCTGTCGCAGCAATCGAGTGCAGCCGCATTCGCCGCAGGAGCAAATAGACCGAAATCGCCATCCAACCGGCCCGCAAAGCGGGATTCGGCACAGGTGGCTTTTACTGTCTGAAGATAAGAAAGGTTTGTTCGCAATGACATCTACCGCGCTTGACTTCGATGTTGGTGATTATGTTGTGTATCCGAAGCACGGCGTTGGTCGGGTTGTAGAGCTGCAAAGCACCGAAATTGCTGGCATGACTCTTGAACTCTATGTGCTCCGTTTCGAGAAGGAAAAAATGACTCTGCGCGTGCCGACCAACAAGGTCGAAGGCGTAGGCATGCGCAAGCTGTCTTCCGACAAGCAGATGAAGGAAGCGCTCGAAACGCTGAAGGGCAAGCCGCGCGTGAAGCGCACGATGTGGTCGCGTCGCGCGCAGGAATATGAAGCCAAGATCAACTCGGG
>JANOAJ010000003.1:0-12233 GCA_031411035.1 Sphingomonadales bacterium | reverse complement strand
CATGTCGCAGAAATCGCGTTCCATTCCGGCAACTTCACCGCGAATGAAGCGGTCGAAATCGGGCTCCAGCGTGAGTAGCTCCTCTTCGGTCACCACTTGGGGCAACGTCAGATAGCCATCGCGCCGGTAGCTTTCGATCTGCTCTTCCGACAGGATATATTCGTCGCCGCGGCGACCAAGCGTTTCAGACATAAGGCCTCGCAATTAGGCAGGGGAAAGCAGATAATGCAGGGACAAAGACGGCTCAGTTGCTGCCTAAGTGCAGCCGGACATGAAAACTGGTTGCCCTGAACTGGCGTCTGCGTGGAAGGTCGCCATTTCGATTTGGATGCCGTTACCCATGAATTCCTCCCCATGCTCGCCTCTGGCGACGAATCGCTACATCTCAGATCGTCTGTTTGACAAAGCTCTTTTAATAAGATTTGTACGTCTGTACAAATAGAAAATATTCAGCGATGGAATTGACGGCCGCGAGGCGACCCGGAAAGGCGGATTTGATGGCAAAAAACGAACTTTCGACCCGACAGAGAATCCTCCAGGCCGCTGAACCGCTGTTTGCCGAGCATCGGTTTTCTGGAGTGTCGATGCGTGCAATTGCCGCTGCTGCTGGGGTGCATCTGGGGCAGTTGCCCTATCATTTCGGAACGAAGGAATCGCTATACCGGGAAATCTGGGAGTATTGGTTTAGTCAGATCGAAGCTGGCGCGCTCCTCTCCGAAATGCGACCGGGCGCGGATGCATCGCAGAAGGAGCAGCTTCGCGCCGTGGTTGAAGCCTTCTTTGATGGTCCTGGTCGCATGCTGCGCAACTCACGAGGCAGGTACTTCGTCGCCATCATGGTCAAGGAAGCGCAAGATCCAACCAGCAATAGCCGCAGCCTCCTCGAGGAATTTGTCTATCCCAACGGAAACAGGTTCCGCGAGGAGCTCGCCCGCCTGTTTCCAGACATGGATCCGACCGCGCGTGACGCTGGGTTCGAAATGATTCTCGCTGCACTTCGTGTGGTGATCGAACGCGGGCGAACCAGCGAAGACGGGCAGCTGGACCCGAGCCACGCGACGCGCTTGTTCGGGCTTCTTACTCAGTTCATTGTTGACGGATGGATGGCGTTGGCCAACGATCTGCCGTCGAACTGAGCTAGGAGCGCAATCCGGGAGATCGCTGAATTACTTCATATTGCGCGGCACGAATTGAGACACAGCAAAGCGCCCCCCTCGGGAAGATTTTATTTCTGGGTCCGCCAACAAGACGGACTTTCGATCAGGATTTGCAACTCCCTTAAACCTGCCATTAATGAATCGACCATGCCGGCAACAGTTTCGTGCCCGACTTCAGCAACTTGATAGCGCTTTTGATCATGTGAATGCGGGCGATGTCATTGTGAGCCAGAGCCTGTGACATCACTGCGAAGCCCTTCAATCCCTGAAGCGCAGCGCGTCAAGCAGCAGCGTAAACGCTGGTGATGGCAGCCGCCGGCTTGGGTAATAGAGATAATAGCCGTCAAAGGGATCACACCAGTCGTCGAGTACGCGGACAAGAGACCCATCTTCGATCAGTGCAAGAACCCGGTCCTCTACGAGGTGAATGAGGCCGTGCCCGGCGCGTGCCGCAGCGACAATCAGATCGACGTCGTTCAGCACCAACTGCCCTTCGACCTTGATGTTCAGTTCTCGGCCATCCTTCTCATACTCCCATGAGTAGATGCTGCCGCTGACCATGCGCAGGTTGATGCAGCTATGTTGGGCCAGATCCGGCGGCACTTTGGGTATGCCGCGCCTTGCGAAATAATCAGGCGAACCGACCGTTGCCATCCTGAGCGTCGGGCCGATCCGCATCGCAATCATGTCCTGCTCAAGCCTTTCGCCGAGCCGAACCCCAGCGTCGAACCTCTCGGCGACAATGTCCGTGAAACCGGATTCGATATTAAGTTCAATGTTTATGTCCGGATATTCACCCGCGAGACGATCCACCACCGGCCACAGGATTGTGCGGGCCGCATGTTCAGATGTGGTTATCCTGATATTGCCGGCCGGTCGCGCGCGCAGCTCTGTCAGCAACGCGATCTTCGCGTCTATTTCCTCGAGAGCCGGGCGGAGGGTATCAATTAGTCGCTCCCCGGCTTCGGTGGGGGCAACGCTCCGTGTCGTCCTGGTCAACAACCGCAATCCCAACCGCGCTTCAAGCCGCCGCATCGAATGGCTGAGGGCCGATTGCGATAACCCCAGCTTGGCGGCTGCGCGCGTAAAGCTGCGCTCTTCAGCCACAACGAGGAACATCGCCAGGCTGCCTAGCTCTTCACGTCGCATGAGGTGGAAAGCTTCGGACAAGTTTCATGACTTGTAGTCATAAGGCCAAGAGATTTACCCTGTCTAGTCGCAATAACGGAGGCTGTGTAAATCGACGCCAACAGGGAATCGATGGGCACCAGATCTGTGGCTGCAATGAACGATTCAGCAACCCGGAACCGGTCAACTGAAGGACGAGATATGAAATCCTCCACTCCTACTGTCATACTCAACAACGGCGTGGCGATGCCGATTCTGGGCTTTGGGGTTTTTCAGGTTCCTGACCCTGCCGAGTGCGAACGCAGCGTGCGCGACGCCATCGATGTTGGCTACCGCCTTCTCGATACAGCCGCGTCTTATGGCAACGAAGCAGCGGTAGGCGCGGGGATCGCGGGTAGCGGGATCGACCGCGCGGAGTTATTCATCACGACCAAGCTGTGGATTGAGGACGCTAGCTATGACGGGGCCAAGGCGGCGTTCGAACGCTCCATCAACAAATTGCAGCTCGACTATCTCGACCTTTACCTGATCCATCAGCCTTATGGCGATGTTTACGGGGCCTGGCGGGCGATGGAAGAACTGCATCGTGCTGGCCGCATCCGTGCCATTGGCATCAGTAACTTCTACCCGGATCGCGTGGTGGATTTCGCTCTACACAACCAGATTACGCCCGCCGTCAACCAGATCGAGATTCATCCGTTTCATCAGCAGGATGAAGCGCACGCATTGCTGCGGGAATATGGCATCCAGACAGAAGCCTGGGGGCCGTTTGCCGAGGGCAAAAACGGACTCTTTCAGAACCAGGTGCTTGCAGACATCGGGGCCAAACATGGCAAGACCATCGCTCAGATTGTGCTGCGCTGGCTCACCCAGCGCGGGATTGTCGCCATCCCCAAATCGGTACGAAAGGAGCGAATGGCGGAGAATTTCGCGATCTTCGATTTCGAACTCGATGCGACTGACGTGTCCGCGATTGCGGCCCTGGATCGGAAGTCGAGCAGCTTTTTCGATCACCGCGATCCCGCGATGGTGAAATGGCTCGGCACACGCAAGCTGGAAGGATAGACTCGATGGCTGACTCGCAAAAGCACGGAATCGGACGACGGAGTATGTTGCTGGCGGCTGGCTCCTTGGCTGCGCTGCCACTGCTTGGTAGTGAAGCGGTTGGTCGTGAGCGTGCTGCGCCAGCCAAGCGATTGACATCCAGCATCAGTGGCACCCAACCGAATGGACGTCGGAAGCTGGGTCAACTCGAAGTCTCCAGTATTGGCCTCGGTGTGCAGAACAACAGCCGCAAATACACGACCGAAAACCCGTACCGACCTGAACAGGTCGCCCTCATTCGCGCGGCTTTTGATCATGGTGTTACTTTTTTCGATTGTGCCGAAGCTTATGGCCCGCACGAATGCGAGAGGATTCTCGGCGAGGCAATCCAGCCATTCCGGGACAAGGTCGTCATCACTTCCAAATTCGGCTGGAACATCGATCAGGAGACCGGCCAGCGCCGCCCCGGCCTCAACAGCCGCCCCGACCATATCAAGCTGGTGGTCGACAATATGCTAGCGCGGTTGCGCACGGACCACATTGACCTGCTCTACCAGCACCGCGTCGACCCCGAGGTGCCGATCGAAGACGTGGCGGGAGCCGTCAAAGATCTGATGCGTCAGGGCAAAGTGCGTCACTGGGGATTGAGCGAGATGGGGCTCAATACCCTGCGCCGCGCCCATGCCGAACTGCCGGTTACCGCAGTCCAGAGTGAGTATTCGATGCTGTGGCGCGGCCCCGAGCAGAATGTGTTGTCGGTCTGTGAGGAACTGGGAATCGGCTTTATACCGTGGAGCCCGCTCGGCGTGCAATTCCTGACTGGCTGGATCGACGCAAGCACCCGCTTTGCACAAGGCGATATTCGCAGCCTGGAAGGCCGCTTCGCGCCCGAGAACCTGGCGCATAATCTGCAGCTTGTCGCAATCGTCACAGCTTGGGCCGAGCGCAAGCAGGCCGCGCCCGGCCAGATTGCCCTGGCGTGGTTACTTGCACAGAAGCCCTGGATCGTTCCCATTCCAGGAACGACCAACGCGGCCCATATGCTGCAGAATATCGGGGCTGTGGCCGTTCAGTTTTCGACCGGGGAACTGGCCGAGTTAAACACTGCCGTTCGCGCTATCGAAGTCACGGGTCAGCGGCTTCCCGATGCCGTCTTGGCCTATTCGGGCGTTGAAGCGCCGCCCAAGCGCTAAAGGAACTTTCGATGACGAAGGTGACCGCAGGCTGGCTGGCCTTTATCCTAATGATGGGCTGCGCAAACACGACAAGGAACGCGGACATGGCAAACATGGTTACATCTCAAGAATCCAGCCAGCGGCAGGAGCTGATCAATCTATCGCGGCAGAAATGGCTGTGGATGGCCGGCCGCAATATGGTTGAGCTTGAACCGCTATTCCACCCTTCGGCCAGGTTCGTCCATATGGGCGCGACCTTGGACAGAGCGGCTGAACTTGATGTCATCAGCGGTGGCGAGATCCAGTACAAGCATGCCGACATCAGCGAAATGTCCGTCGAGATGATAGGCGATACGGCCATTGTTTACAGCAAACTGCGACTGCTGGCTGTAGTCGGAGGAAATGAAGTCACAAATCCGTTCAGCGTCACCGAAACCTACGTCCGAAAAGGCAGAAGCTGGCAGCTTGCCGCGATGTCCTTCACCCGGCTTCTCGGAGATTGAAAACGATGAAGCGACTTTCCATGCTAGCTTGCGCGGTCATCATGGCGACGCCGGGTGCCACCCAGACGCCGAATATCCGACCGATCGGGTACGGCCCTCCAATCACGGTAGCCGATGCGCTCAAGCTCGTTGATCAGGGAATGAGGCAAAGTGCTGCAAAGGGTCTGACAATGGCCTTCGCGGTCGTGGAGCCCTCCGGCGAACTGGTTGCCTTCGCGAGAATGGACGACGTTCCTTACGCGTCGATCCGCATCGCGCAGCAAAAGGCCCGAACCTCAGCACGCTTCCGGATACCAACCATGCAGTTTGAAGAGCGGGTTCAGGCAGGCAGAATGGTATTGCTTACTTCAGACGAGGTCGTTGCCGTTGGGGGCGGCGTGCCGATTGTCGCCAACGGCCGCGTGATCGGTGCATTAGGTGTCTCAGGCGGAACTGCAGCCGAAGATGCCGCGCTAGCTTCAGCTTTGGTGGATGGCCGGTGATGCTGAGCGGGCAATCATAATCATCTTCGTGACTGCCTGGCGGCATTAGTCAGGCTTGGCGTCGCCGGAAACACAGAGGGCTTTTCCGCTGACATACCGGTCGTTCCCGATCTCCGGGCCGCCCGCCAAAACCTGCCATACATTCAAACGGCGGATTATGGGTGCAGCTGGGCCGATTCAAGACAGTTCGCTTCTATGCGCGAATCATGAGAGGCGGACATGTTTTCCGATCTCAATTTGCCAGTTTGGTTCGGCTCGCTGCCGGTTTGACGAACACCGACTTCCCTATGGAGGCAGAAGCCAGGGTACTCAGATGGTTGACACATTGTCCGGGGGCATCGGCGCGCTTTCCGCAAAACCTGGCAGGAAGTGCCGGACGGTCGAGAAAACTCGTTGACCCTTTTTTGGGCTTTAGCCGTTAATAGCCGAGAGTCGGCTGATTCCCGTCATCGCGAAGTGACAGCTTTCAGGTGTCGCTGAAGAATTTCGCAACAGCTGCAATTGGGCGGGTTGCTGTCATTGGCGTCGAATAGCGGGAATGTCGGCCTACACCGATTCCATCTCCATTAGCTTGTCCGTCGGACGAGGATTTTGAGAAGCTGTCCAAGGTAGCCCCGGCACACGTGATGGACGGTGTGCGTCTGGCGGCGCTCACAGGCCTCAGACGCGCGGATCTGGTCACTCTGACCTGGGATGAGGTGTGAGATCATTGCATCGAGCATAAGGCCCGCAAACGAAGTCGCGGCAAGCAATGGGTCGCACGCGTCCCCCTCTATCCAGAGCTTGACGCGCTGCTCCACATGCTGCGTTCGCGGTTCCGTAAGCAAGATGTCAAAACGGTTCTTGTAAACAGCTTTGGAGATGCCTGGACTGGCGACGGCTTTGGCAACAGTGTCGTTCGTGCGCGCGACGCTGCAAAAATAGTTCATACCGACGGACGCAAGAAGCATCTCCACGGCGTGCGTGGAACCTTTGCAACGCGCATGGTGCTTGCCGGTTTACACGATAATGAGATCGCCGACATCATGGCTTGGTCGCCTGCACAGGTCGCTGGCATCCGGCGGGTTTATGTTGACCAATCCCTTGTTGTTATGGCAATCGGCCAGCGCATTGGTGCAGCTGCTGTAATCCCTGGCCTGAGATTTTCGGGTAAACAGCGGCTAAGTCATTGAAATGCGGGTGTAGCTCAATGGCAGAGCAGAAGCTTCCCAAGCTTACGACGAGGGTTCGATTCCCTTCACCCGCTCCATAGATGCTCTCCATTTGGGGCGAAAATGACAAAAGCCCCGATCCCGCCCGCGATCAAGTTTGTGCTGATAACCCTGGCGATCAACGCCATGGGCTTTGGCATCGTGATCCCCGTTACCCCGCGCATGGTGATGGAACTGGGCCACGCCTCGGTCAGCGAAGCCACGGCGATTGGCGGCTGGCTGTCCTTCACCTACGCGATGACGCAATTCGTGTTTTCGCCCATCGTCGGCAATCTTTCTGACCGGTTCGGGCGACGGCCTGTGCTGCTGGGATCGATGGCGGGATTCGGGATCGACTTTGTCATTTTCGCGCTGGCCCCCACCCTGTCATGGGTGTTTTTCGTGCGCGCCATTGCCGGGGTGTTCGGAGCCAGCAACGGTCCTGCCCAATCTGTGATCGCGGACGTTACCGCGCCGGAGGATCGCGCACGCTATTTCGGCCTGCTTGGCGCGGCATTCGGCATTGGCTTTGTTGTCGGCCCGGCATTGGGCGGTCTGCTGGGCACATTTGGCCATCGCATTCCCTTTTTCGTGGCAGGCGGGATGGCGCTGGCGAACTGCCTTTATGGCTTTCTGGTGATGCCGGAAACACTCAAGCCCGAAAACCGCCGCCCGTTCGAATGGAAGCGCGCCAATCCGCTTGGTGCGCTGCTCAGTATCCGCAAGCTGCCTGGCATTGGCGCGATCGCGCTGGTCTATTTCCTGTGGCAGGTCGCAACACTCATCTATCCGCTGACCTGGAATTATTTCACGATCGGGCGTTATGGCTGGTCAGAAGGGCTGGTCGGCCTTTCGCTCGCCGGTGTGGGCATCATGATTGCCGCGATGCAGATGCTGGTATTACCCAGGGCCGTAGTTCGCTGGGGAGAGCGCAAGACCGCGATCTATGGGGCTGCTGTGGCTGGGCTTTCGATGCTGGCCTATGCGGGTGCGGTTAAAGGCTGGATGGCGTTCGCGCTGTTTCCCGTGATGGCGGCCCAATCGCTGGTGCAACCAAATCTTACCGCAATGATGACGCGCCGGGCCGATGCCACCACGCAAGGCGAAGTGCAGGGCTTTGCGTCCGCCGTGATGGCGATTGGTTCGATTGTCGCGCCGCTGCTGTTCAACCCGTTGCAAGCCTGGTTCACAAGGCCGGAAGCGCCGGTTCCTTTTTACGGGGCCGCGTTCCTGCTCGCGGGAGTGATCGCGCTCGCCTGTGTGCCCATTCTGGCAGGGATGCGCCGGGCCGACCGACCCGACCCGCATTCGCCAGCCCGCTAACCCAGCAACTCCCGCACCGCTGCGCTTACCTCAGCTTCCAGCGGAACCATCATGCGCGCGTGAAAACCGGGGGCTGCCGCACATAGCCGATCCCGCATGACACCGTCCTGTGCCAAGGCCTCAATCTGCATCGCCAGAGCCTGGGGCTCCACTTCAAAATGCTCACACTGTGCGCCATAGCCCAGGGCCGCGATGCGTTTGCCATAGTGACGCTTTTCAAGATCAAAGGAGACCACCATCTGCGGCAGGCCAGCGAGCAAATTGGCACACAAAAAACCGTGGCCGCCATAAGACAGCGTGACGGCAGAGCGTTTGGCGATCAGCGGCAACGGCACGGGGCGTGCTTCAAACCGGATGCCAAGGCGTGCAAACAGGGCAAGATGTCCGGTCATCGGGTCCGGCATGTGTATACGCACGGGGCGCTGCACCCGGGCGAGCGCCTGCCACAGCGGATGGTCTGTCCCGAACCGGTTGAGCCCATAGACAAACAGTTCCTCGCCCTGCCCGCCCTGCCCGTCCGCAAGCGGCGGCATTACCGAAGGCGCGCAATAGTGCCGCCCCGGCCCGGCATAGGGATCCAGTTCCGTAAAGCTTGAAAGCAGCACCCTGTCTGCGGCGAATAACCCCGGTAGCGATGGCAGCGGCGCGCGACCGACAGAGGCCAGATCCGCGTCGGCGGTGTCAAGTAGCGCTGCCTCGTCATACGCCGTCTCATGCCCCGCCAGATTGGGGAAGGTGCTGGCGTCATGGGGCGGGCAGGAAAAGACATCCCCGCCATTGATTGTCGGCAAGCGGCCCCGTGCTGCCGCAAGCAGGGCGGGGGCATAATCCGCGATGACAATATCAGGCCGGAATGCGGCGAAAATTGCGTCCCATCCGGCAATCATTGCCGCCAGACAGCCAGGGCGATCCAGCCCGAGCCGCGCCAGAATATCCCCAAGTGTCGCCACCGGCCGTGCATGGTCCTGCGCCGCATTCACCAGCAGGCGCGGCCATATCGGTGCCTGCCAGAGCGAGAGCCGCGCGTCCCGCTCAAGCCCGAGCGAATCGACCTGCTGCAATGCCATGGCGACCTCATGGCCATCGTCCAGAAGCCGCGCGGCGAACAGCCGCAGCCGTTCCACATGCCCGCGATTGGCGCCAAGCTCCCAACCAATCAGGACGCGCGCCATTATCTGCTAGATTCCGCCTTCCACCGGTTCGCGACCCAGAGCGGCGAGTCCCGCAATCAGGGCATCGCCGCAGGCCGTGAGGATTGTGGCTTCGGTCGAACGGATCACGAAATTCGATCCGGTGCGTCCTTCCCGGAAAAAGGGATAACTGCCGATCTGGCTGCCGGGATGGGCCTTTTCGGTGGCACCCAGCATGTCCGAAATCTCGCTTTCGGGCACCCAGCAACCGATGGTGCGCGAAATCAGCGGCGCGCCGCCTTCCAGCGTTCCGGTCAGCGCGTCCAGCATGCCCGCCGTGATGTGCGGAACCCCTGCCATGATAAAGATATTGCCCACCCGAATGCCGGGGGCACCCGACATGCGGTTGGGGATCAGTTCCGCCCCGTCAGGCACGCGTGCCATTCGCAGGCGCGCCTCGGTCAGCCCGCCGCGTTTTTCGTAATAGCCTGCGAGCGTAGCACTCGCTTCAGGGTGAATGACAACCGAGACCCCCAGCGCCGCGGCAATGGCATCCACCGTAATGTCATCATGCGTCGGGCCGATTCCGCCGGTGGTGAACAGATAGTCATTGCGCGCGCGCAGCGTGTTCACGGCCTCGACAATCGCTTCCTCGACATCGGGCACCACGCGGACTTCGCGCAGGCGGATGCCCTGAAGGTTCAGCCACAGCGCAATCTGCGAGACATTCTTGTCCTGCGTGCGGCCAGAGAGGATTTCATCGCCAATGATCACAAGGGCGGCAGTCCAGATGCGCGGTTCGGTCATGCCCGTTGCCATACCCAATGCAGCGCGACTCGCAAAGCGTGACATATGCGATTATGTAGTCGTCATGACTGAATACACCCAAGTGACGGATGATGCCGTCCAATACCGTTCCGGCGCGATCAAGCTGCACGGCCCCGAAGCCTTTGAAGGCATGCGCAAGGCCGGTCGGCTGGCGGCCGAGATCCTTGATGCACTTGTCGCCCATATCGTTCCGGGCGTCACCACCGAAGCCATTGATGATATTGTCCGAAACATGACGATTGCGGGCGGCGGTCTTCCCGCCACGCTCAATTATCGCGGCTATACGCACAGTTGCTGCACATCGATCAACCATGTCGTGTGCCACGGCATTCCCGGGCCAAAAGTGTTGCGGGAAGGCGATATCGTCAATGTGGACGTAACACCCATTCTTGATGGCTGGCACGGCGATACCAACCGCACCTACCTGGTCGGCGATGTTCCGATCAAGGCACGGCGGCTGGTGGAAATCACCTATGAAGCCATGATGCTGGGCATCGAACAGGCCCGGCCCGGCAATACCATCGGTGATATTGCCCATGCCATTCAGCGTCATGCCGAAAAACAGCGTTACGGCGTGGTGCGGGATTTCTGCGGGCACGGCATTGGCCGCCTGTTCCACGATGCGCCTGAAGTGGTGCATGCCGGTCGCCCGGGCACTGGCCCGGAACTGAAACCTGGCATGTTCTTCACTGTGGAACCAATGATCAACATTGGTCGCCCCGATTGCAAGGTGCTGGACGATGGCTGGACGGCCGTGACACGCGACCGGTCACTCTCCGCGCAATTTGAACATACAATCGGTATCACGGAAACAGGGCACGAGATTTTCACCGCGAGCCCCAAAGGGCTGCACTGCCCGCCCTATTGAGGCGTAAAAAGCACCTTTGGCATCTGTTCGAGAAGCCGCTATCATTGTATTATGGCGACGCCTCTTCACCATTTTCAGCTCGATGTCGAACAGCAAATCATCCGCATCCGCAAAATGATCGCGGAGAGTGACAAGATTCAGGATGAGCGCCGGAAGCTGTCCGTCGAAACCAGAATCGCGCCTTGGCCGCTTACGCGAGGTGGCATGACAGCAGCCGCGACTTTGTTTGCTGGGGCTGCCGCCTTCACAAAGCTGGTGCTTTGAAGACCAGTCTGTTTTCCCTATCGTGACCATAGTGGTTACCCATTTCAGGCAACAACACCTGCCGCCTTTCGGAGCGCCTCGTTGATTCGGGACTGCCAGCCCGGCCCGCCAGCCCGAAAATGGGCAAGCACCGCTTCATCCAGTCGCAGCGAAACAAGCCGTTTCGATGATCCGCGTGGGCGTCCACGCCGGACAATCGTGTCTCCGATACGGATTTCGGCCTGCGCGAACCAGCTATCATCCAGTTCGGGCGCGTCGTCAGGATCGACCCAGCTCTTGTCCATATCGCTTGCGCTCATTTTCTGTGCATTTCCTCATCGAAATAATGTGGCGATCTCTGCCACGCGGTGTCCATACAACCACAACCAGCCGCGCATCGAGAAAACCCACTGTGATGAATCGATCCTCTCCATAGTCAAACCGGTCATCGAAATCCTCAACCAGCGGTCCTTCAAAAACCCGACTGGCGTCAGCGAAATCAAGTCCGCGTGTCCGCAACGTGGCATCGCGCTTGGCAGGGTCAAAGGTGATCGCCATATTTTTGTATCTACAAATAATAACATTGTCAATTGTCGAATTTATACATGGATTTGGTTTTGTGGAGTCCCGATTGCCCATTCAGATTGATTGTGACATTCCTTCGCGATGGATCTGGATCACTACGAAGCCTTTCGCACCGAAGTCCGCACATGGATTGACGCCAATCTGACACCCGAACTGCGCGAGGTGGGCGGCAAGGCCACCAGCGTCTTTGTGGACTGGCCGCAAACGCGACCCTGGCTGCAACGGCTCAACGCCAGGGGATGGGCAGCGCCAAGCTGGCCGGCAGAACATGGCGGCCCCGGCTGGGACGAGATGCAGCGCCACATATTTTCGTCCGAACTGGCGCGCGCCTCTGCCCCTGCTATTGGCCCGATGGGCCTGCGCATGGTGGCGCCGTGCATCATGCACTATGGAACCCCGGCCCAGAAGGCGCATTACCTGCCCCGCATCCTTTCTGGCGAGGATTACTGGTGTCAGGGCTATTCCGAACCGCAGGCCGGATCAGATCTGGCGGCCCTGTCTCTCAGGGCGGATCGCGACGGGGACGATTATGTGCTGAACGGTTCCAAAATCTGGACGACCCACGCCCATTTTGCCA
>JANOAJ010000002.1:0-2283 GCA_031411035.1 Sphingomonadales bacterium | reverse complement strand
GTCAGCTGCAAACCCTTGATCAGGTAAAGCGGGATGGAAATCAGGTTGACCGCAATCCACCAGTGCCAGTTTTCCAGATAACGCCGGGTCATCAAAATCTGCGCGGCAATACTGAGCATCGCCACCGCGCCATCCCACCAGGGATAGCTGGCATTGGTGAAGCGGTGCATCAGCGCGCCCCAGCCCGCAATCGCCAGCGCCGATCCGGCCAGCCAGAAAATCCGCCCGCGCGGCGTCAGCCGTTCAACGATCACTTCGCCCGCATCCGCCCGGTGCGCCGCCCAACTCCACCAGCCATAAAGGTTGATGACGAAGAAAAACACCTGAAGCCCGGCATCACTGTAAAGCCGGGCCTGCCAGAAAATCACGGCGTAAAGCGATACCATCCCCAGCGCGAAGGGATAATTCCACACGCTGCGCCGCACGATCAGAAAGATGTTCGCCAGCCCCAGCAGCGTGGCAATCAGCTCTACCGGAGACATGGCGGCGCGCGCCCTTATGTGCCGGAGGCGCTCAGTCTTCCTGGGCGATGATCACGCGCAGGCCATCCATATCCGCACTGAACGGAATCTGGCAGGAAAGGCGCGAGCGCTCGTCGCGGTGATCGGACGAATCGAGCAAGTCATTCTCGTCCTCGCTCATCGCCGGCACCTTGTCGGCAAAAGCTTCGTCGATATGGATGTGGCAGGTGGCGCAGGAGCAACAGCCGCCGCACAGCGCGAGCAGTTCATCAAAACCGGCATCGCGGATGATTTCCATCACGGAAAGCCCGGCCTGTGCTTCAATCGTCTTTTCGCTGCCATCGCGCGTGACCACAATCAGATTTGCCATGTGTCCGTCATCCATCCCTGCTGGTGCCTTGAGTCGCGCGCCGCTATGTCGTGCAGCCACGATGAAATCAAGGGAGCGGTTATGGGGCTGACAGCGGAACAATTGCGGGCAGGGGTTGATGCCCTGGGCAGGATCGAGCCGAAAATGGCAGCGGTCATTGCCAGCCACGGCTATCCCGAACCCCGCATCCGCCCGCGCGGCTATGAAACATTGCTGCGCACGATCGTTGGCCAGCAGGTCAGCGTGAAGGCCGCGGCCGCCGTGTGGAACAAGCTGGAAGCCGCGCGCGGAGACCTGACTGATCCGAATGCCATCATCAGCGCCAGCTTTGACGAGTTGCGCGCCTGCGGCCTTTCCCGCCAGAAACAGGGCTATGCGCGGAGCCTTGCCGATCTGGTTCTGTCTGGTGAGCTCGACCTGCACAATCTGCCCGCCGATGATGAAGAGGCGATTGCCCTGCTGACCAAAGTGAAGGGCATTGGCCGCTGGTCAGCCGAGATTTACCTGCTGTTTGCCGAAGGACGGACGGACATCTGGCCTGCAGGCGATCTGGCGATCCAGATCGCGGTGGGGCGGATTTTGGGGCATGAAGAACGCCCCACCGAAAAGGAAATCCGCGTGCTCGCCGATGCCTGGCGGCCCCACCGGGGTGCTGCCGCCATTCTGGCCTGGCACCATTATAATATCGTGGCGATCTGAGGGCGGCCCCTGCTCAGACGCGTCAATAATGCCCTATTCCGCGCACCAGTGAATATCGATCGGGGTTTCCAGCCCCGCGAGCACGCGGCCCACAGGCAGCGGGGAACTGTCGCCATCCTTGATCGCCTGTTCCAGCATCGCGCGCTTGGTATCGCCGGTCAGCACGAACAGGATCGATTTGGCAGACTGGATCGAAGCACGGGTGAGCGTCACGCGCGCCACCGGGGCTTCGGGCGGCAGCGGATCGGGCATCACGCCCACGGCCTTGCGCTCGGCTGGGGCAGTGAGCGCATCTTCCAGATCGGGCCCGGCAAAGATTGACGCGGTATGCCCGTCCGCCCCCACGCCCAGCCAGATCAGATCAAGCGGCCAGTGGAAATCACCAATGCGCGATGAAGCCGCGTTGCCGGCCAGTCGGTAATCATCGGCCTTGTCCGAAAGGATCGGCACCACGCGCGCGCCCTTGGGCAGGAAGATTTTCGCCAGCATCGCGACGTTGCAGAGCGGATCATCCAGCGCGACAATGCGTTCGTCAGTCGGGATGATCGTCACCCGCTTCCAGTCGAGCTTGGCCTGGGCCAGTTTTTCAAGGATCGGCTTGGGCGTTTTGCCGCCCGCCAGCGCGATCACGGCAGACCCGCGCGCGTCTATCGCGGATTCGATGATGAAGGCCACATCCCCCGCCACGGCTTCGGCAAGTTCATCCCGGTCTTCATAGTCCCACCATTCGGCTTCGATCATCATGCGCTCCAT
>JANOAJ010000001.1:0-24817 GCA_031411035.1 Sphingomonadales bacterium | reverse complement strand
CATCGCGCGCGCCCTGCGCGTTGCTGCGCCGGGCGTTGACCGTGAACGTGGCGTTGACCGTGACTTCCGCGCCGCCCGCTGTCTCGTCACAGGTGTTGCGGACGTTGGTGAGGTTCGCCACCACGTCGATCGCCCGGGCATCGCGGCTGGCAGGCGGGTCAAACAGGGTGATGTCCCCGGTATTGGCCGGAACGGCAACAGCGGGGCACACACTGCGCGTCATGCGGATGCCGCCCGTTTCATCGAAATCGCCATTTTTGGCGCAACCGGCGGTGAGCGCAGCAAGCGCAAAAAGGGCAACAAGGGGGCGGCAATTCGACACTGGCAGGGTTCCTGAGCATATCCAAAGACGCGCGCGGTATAGGAAGGCGCTTTCGCCGCTGCAAGCAATCGCGTAAGGCACAGGCCATGAACAGCGCAGAAAAGCCGCCGCTCCACTTGCTGATCGCCGCGCCACGCGGCTTTTGCGCGGGCGTGGACCGGGCCATCACCATCGTTGAACGCTCGCTCGAACTATATGGCGCGCCCGTTTATGTGCGGCATGAAATCGTCCATAATGCCTTTGTCGTAAACTCGCTCAAGGCCAAGGGCGCGATTTTCGTCGAGACAATCGATGACGTGCCAGATGGCGTACCAGTGGTGTTTTCGGCGCATGGTGTGCCCAAGGCTGTGCCGGCCAAAGCCGATGCGCGGGGTCTGGAATGGCTGGATGCCACTTGTCCGCTGGTGTCCAAAGTGCACCGCCAGGCCGAACGGCTGGTCGCGGCGGGCAAGCACATTATTTTCGTGGGGCACAAGGGCCATCCCGAAGTGATCGGCACATTCGGCCAGGTGCCGGACGGCGTGATGACGCTTGTGGAAACGGCTGACGATGTGGCTGGCCTGTCGCCCGCTGATCCCGATGCGCTTGCCTTTCTGACCCAGACCACGCTTTCGGTGGATGACACAGCCGATATTGTCGCCGCGCTCAAGGCGCGCTTTCCCGCGATTGCGGCACCGCGGGGCGAGGATATATGCTATGCCACCTCCAACCGGCAGGCAGCCGTCAAGGCGATCACCGCGCGCAGCGATGCCATGCTGGTGATTGGCGCGCCCAATTCCTCCAATTCCCTGCGCCTTGCCGAAGTCGCGGAGCGCAGCGGCGTTCCGGCCCGGTTGATAGAGCGCGCGCGCAATATTGATTTTGACTGGCTCGGCACGCCGCGCACGCTGGGAATCACGGCAGGCGCTTCAGCCCCTGAAGTGCTGGTGCGCGAAGTCGTTGATCTGCTCGCCACGCGTTTCACGGTTACCGAAGAAGAAGTGACCACGGCCACTGAAGACATGGTGTTCAAGCTGCCCCGCGCTCTCATGGCTGATGCCTGACGCGCTGACGGACGGCACGGGGCACCGCGCGCGCCTGCGCCAGCGCCTGATCGAAGGCGGTGGCGAGGCGTTGATGGATCATGAACTGGTCGAATATCTGCTGATGCTCGCCATTCCGCGCATTGATACCAAACCGATCGCCAAAAGGCTGCTCCATGAATTTGGCGGCATCGCCGGGTTGATGACAGCCGACGCGGAAGCGATCCGGCGCAGCGGCGGGGTCGGCGAAAGTGCGGCGGCAGCGATCAAGATCGTGCAGGCCACAACCCTGCGGATGCTGCGGGACAAAGTGAAGGATCAGCCCGTCCTTTCCAGTTGGCAGGCGCTGATGGACTATCTGCGGGCGGATATGGCGCACATGACGACAGAGCGGGTGCGCGTGCTGCACCTCAACAGCCGCAACATGCTGATCCGCGATGAAGTGATGGCCGAAGGTTCGATCGATCAAGCCGCCATATCGGTGCGCGAAGTGATCCGCCGCGCGATCGATCTGGGTTCGGCGTCGATCATTCTGGTTCACAATCATCCTTCGGGTGATCCGCAGCCAAGCCGGGCGGATATCAGCCTCACCCGCGATATTGCCGAAACCGGCAAGCGCCTGGGCATTGGCGTTCATGATCATGTCATCATCGGCGCGCAGGGACATAGTTCAATGCGGGCAATGGGGCTGCTTTAGGGCTTGGACGGAAGCCTTGCGCTGCGCTATGGCCAGCGCCATTCCTGTCCGTAACGAAAAGTATCGTTTTCCCCTATGCAGACTTCGATCCGGCTTCTCGGGCACAGGCGTTTCCTGCCATTGTTCGTCACGCAGTTCCTTGGCGCGTTCAATGACAATCTTTTCAAGATCGCGATGGTGATGCTGGTCATCTACCAGATCTACAGCGATCCCGCCAAAGAGGCCGCGTTCAGCGGTCTGGCAGGGGCAATCTTCATTCTGCCCTTCTTCCTGTTTTCCGCGCTTTCCGGGCAATTGGCCGACAGCCGCGACAAGGCCTGGCTGATCCGCATCATCAAGTCGGCGGAAATCGCCATCATGGTGTTCGGCGCGGCAGGGCTGATGATCCACACGGTCAGCCAGACTCTGTCCATTGTGATGATGCTGGGCGCGCTCTTCGCGATGGGCGTGCATTCCACATTTTTCGGGCCGATCAAATATGCCATCCTGCCCCAGCATCTCGACAATGATCATGTGCTGGGCGGCACGGGGCTGGTTGAGGCGGGCACCTATATTGCCATTCTGGCCGGTACCATTGTCGGCGGGATCATCCCCTATCAATGGGCTGCCCTGGGCGTGATCCTGACTGCGATCATCGGGCGGATTGCCGGGGGGCAGGTGCCGGATGCGCATCCGGCGGACGATGCCGAACCGTTCAAGTTTGACTGGCACATCATTCGTGCGTCTGTACGGCTGGTGAGCGCCACGATGCACATCAGGCGCCTTTATATGGCGATCATGGCAATCAGTTTCTTCTGGGCAATCGGTGCCCTGCTGGCGGCGCAGTTCCCGCCTCTTGTCAAAAACGCGCTTGGCGCGGATCAGACGGTGGCGACGTTGTTCATGGCGATCTTTTCCATCGGGATTGCGATCGGATCGGTGGCGGTGAACCGCCTTCTCGCCGGGCATGTGTCCGCGCGTTATTCGCCGGTTTCCGCAATTGTGATGGGCGGCTTTGTGGCGATCCTGTGGTGGGCAGTAAAAACCTGGCCCGAAAAGCCGGATCATCTGATGGGCATCGCCGAATTTGTCAGTTGGAAACAGGCTGATCTGGTGCTGGTCGCGCTGCTTGGGATCGCCATTTTCGGAGGCATGTTTGTTGTGCCGCTCTACGCCTTTCTGACCACCACAGTCCCCAAGAATGAGACGGCACGCACCATTGGCGCGAACAATATCGTCAATTCGGGCGCGATGGTTCTGGCCTATGTGCTGTTTTCGATTCTCAACGCGATCGGCGTCACGATTGCCGATACGCTGCTGATGGTGGCCGTCAGTTGCGCTGTGGCGGCGTGGATTGCCCAGCAATTGCACAAGGCGTGTGACTAGCCCCCTTCAAAGCCCGCTTCCCTTTTTCGCGTCGTAACGCTAAGGGGCGGCGGTTTTCGTCACACAATCAGGAATCTGCATGGCCAAAGAAGAGCTTCTCGAGATGCGGGGTACGGTGGTTGAACTGCTGCCCAACGCAATGTTCCGCGTCAAACTCGAGAATGATCACGAAATTCTGGGCCACACGGCAGGCAAGATGCGCAAGAACCGCATCCGCGTGCTGACGGGCGATGATGTTCTTGTCGAACTGACCCCTTATGATCTGACCAAGGGCCGGATCACATATCGTTTCAAGTAACCTGCACGAACGGGGCAACCCGGTGCCGCTGATTCTTGCCTCTGCCAGCCCGCGCCGCCTTGATCTGCTCGCGCGGATCGGCGTCGTGCCCGATTCGGTTGATCCTGCCGATATTGATGAGGCGCCCCTGAAGGGCGAACTGCCCCTGCCGCACGCCAGACGGCTGGCAGCGGAGAAAGCCGCTGCAGTGGCACTCCGCCATCCCGGCTGCGTGGTGCTGGCTGCCGATACTGTCGTGGGTGCGGGACGCCGCATCCTGCCCAAAGCGGAAAGCGAGGCACAGGCGCGCCAGTGCCTTGAACTGCTCTCGGGCCGCCGCCACCGCGTCTATTCCGCGCTCACCGTCATTGATTCGCACGGGGCTGCCCGCCACCGAGATTCGACCACCATCCTTGCCTTCAAGCGGCTCTCCGAAGCGGAGATCCATGCCTATATCGAAGGCGGGGAATGGCAGGGCAAGGCGGGGGGCTACGCGGTGCAGGGCTATGCGGAAGCCTTTGTCCGTTTCCTTTCCGGATCGCACAGCGGCGTCGTCGGCCTGCCCTTGTTCGAAACCCGCGCGCTGCTCGCTGCCGCCGGGGTCCCCGCCAATGGCTGAGCCGCGCTGCGCCCTGTGTGGCAAGCCTGTGCAGCCAAAGCACGCGCCCTTCTGCTCGCAGGGCTGCAGGGACCGTGATCTTCTGAACTGGCTGAGTGAAGCCTATCGCGCGCCCGTACGCGATGATGAGGAAGATCGGGATTCAGGGCTGGACACAGGCGGCGATCCGCGCTTATAGGCGCGCCTCCAAACGCTGCGCCGCGCCGCAGCCGATGCCCGGGTAGCTCAGTTGGTAGAGCAGCGGATTGAAAATCCGCGTGTCGGTGGTTCGAATCCGCCCCCGGGCACCACTATTTGCCATATATTGTATAGTTGTGGATAAATATCTGCTTTGCGCGGAGTAATTATACAAAAGAAAATATATGTGGGAAAAATTGAATCGAGATATCTGTCGTCAGATTTTATTATAAATTCGCATTTTTAGTGATCGGGAAATCGCATCGCGAAGCTCGAATTCGGTAAACGGTTTGGGCAGCTTGAAAAATGAAAGCTCGCTGGACGCCAGTTCGCTATAGCCAGTGGCAATGATGATCGGGATTTCAGGAGAAAGCTCCCGTATGGTCTTGGCAAGCTGAACCCCGGTTATTTGAGGCATGGCTTGATCCGTTATGACCAAGTCAAAATCGGGGTGCTCGGCAAAAAGTTCCAGCGCTCGTGATCCTGAACCGGATTCAAAAACTCGATGGCCCAATTCCTCAAGAACCATTCGGGTATTCATCAACACCAGACGGTCATCGTCCACGGCAAGAATCTTTAAGGATTTTGGCGTTTCCAGCACTTCTGGCTTGTCGCGAGATGGCGGTTCCGTCCCGGGATTATTCTCACAAACCGGAAGCAGCAACTCCACCGTTGTTCCTGCTCCTTCCACGCTTTCGATCCGGATCTTGCCTTTGGACTGCTCTGCCAGGCCCTGTATCATCGAGAGGCCCAGCCCCGTCCCTTTGCCGATACCTTTTGTCGTGAAAAACGGATCCGTTGCCATCGCGAGTGTTTCGGCGTCCATTCCGGTACCCGTATCGGAGACGGAAAGGCTGACATATGATCCGTTCTGCAGATCGGGAATTTCCTGGCTGTCGACGATCTGTTCGTGGGCCGCGATCGTGATGATGCCACCCGCCGGCATCGCATCCCGTGCATTCGTCACAAGGTTCAGGAGCGCCATTTCGAGTTGGTTGGCATCGACAAGGACGGGCGGCATCCGCAAAGGGAACCGCGTTTCGACCGCCCATTGTGAACCCAGTGACTGACCAAGAAGCGCGGTCATGCCGCTTACCAGCTCCGGCAATATCACCCGTTCCGGTGTCAAATTCTGGCGTCTTGCGAACGCCAGCATCCGCTGCGTAAGGGTGGCACCGCGCTGCGCCCCTTCCACAGCATTGTCCAGAAGCTTGAGGCTTTGCGGATCCTCCGGGATGCGTTTGCGCAAGAGCGCAAGGCTGCTCAGAACTGCGGTGAGCAAGTTGTTGAAATCATGTGCCACACCGCCTGTAAACCGACCGATCACTTCCATTTTTTGTGCCTGGAACACGGCGTCCCGCGCCTCATCCAATGCGCGCTGGGCATCGTCTCGCTCCGTAACGTCCCGGGTAATCTTTGCGTAACCGGCAAGCACGCCATCATCGGTAAAGACCGGATCAATTACCACGCTTGCACGAAAACGCGTCCCGTCCTTGCGAAGTCTCCAGCCCTCGCTACTGAAACGCCCTTCCTTCAGCGCGATTGAAAGCGCTTTGTCGGGGTTGCCTTGGTCGCGATCCTCCTGCGTGTAGAATTTTGAGAAATGTTCGCCGATAATTTCGCCTGGCGCGTAACCCTTGATCCGTTCGGCACCGGCATTCCAGCTCGAAACTATCCCCCCGGGGCTGAGCATATATATTGCATAGTCGGTGACGCTTTGAACCAGCAGCTTGAATTGCTCGGCACTCTCCCTGAGCGAAAGTTCCGCCTTTTTGCGTTCCGTCAAATCCCGGGTGATCTTGGCGTATCCGATAACGGTGCCATCCGGCTCCAGAAGGGGGTCAATGACAACATGCGCCCAAAAACGCTCTCCGTTTTTTCGGACGCGCCACCCTTCATTTTCAAACGTGCCCATGCGCAGTGCTGTTTCAAGCGCTTGCGCGGGGCGGTCCGCAAAACGGTCCTCCTCTGTATAAAATACCGAGAAATGCGCCCCGATAATCTCCTGCGACTGATAGCCTTTGAAGCGCTGGGCTCCCGCATTCCAATTCGCAACACGCCCTTGTGGATCGAGCATGTAGATGGCGTAGTCGGTTATCCCTTCAACCAGCAGGCGGTAAGATTCATCAATCGATAAAGGATGGTCCAAGTCTTACCCCAGTTCCAGGTCAGGCGACATGACAGCCGTCGTGACGTCGCCTGCGCTATAAGCTCGGCTCCGTGATGTCCACTGGCGGCGGTTGGAAACCCTGCCAAGCCGTTCATGGCAGAACCACGTCACAACGCGTTGGAAGTGCCCGCGGCGTCAGAAGCACCGGGAAAAGAAGGGGCAGACGGGCTGCTCATCTCCCCGCTTCCTCGCAAATTCTTCGTCTGATCAATCAGCTTGTTCCGCACCTGATCGGTCAAATCTCGGGCGAGCGGAAGCCATTGACTGCGGGTGGCAAAAAGTCCCCAGCCGACGGCAATACTCACCCCGACAACCGAACCGATGGACTTGGCCCATGCAGGAACGTCATTCAGGGACGGCAGGTTGACACGCCGCTTCGTCTGTCGGTCAGCTTGCCGACGATGCCCATTGCTGGCACGTTTTGGTCGGCTGATACCGTTGGCCATCGAATGGTCTGACGAGTCAGGCTTTGCGGTTTTCGTGGTTGTTGCGGTAGTCATTATAGACCTCACTGAAAACGCCGGATACGCGGCAATATGGTTTCAACGCGGAACCCGGAGAAAGGTTCTCTCCGGTGCGATGATCGGAACGATTGGTGGGGCCAGCCGTTATCGACCCCATCTGGCTCTCCGACGTCGGCGCGGAAAGGCGGAGAAACGGAGGGCGAGGGACGATGTTTGAGGTCAAAAGCGCACTGGAGCCCTTCGCCCCGAGTGAGGCCCGGCTGCTGATCCTTGGTTCGCTTCCCGGAGACGCATCCCTCGCAGCGAGGCGCTATTACGCGCACCCCCGAAACCAATTCTGGAAATTGGTTGGCGCGGCCATCGGGAAAAATCTCGACCGCCTGGACTATCCGGATCGACTGGATGCGCTTGCGCAAGCCCATATCGCATTGTGGGATATGGTGGCGCTGGCAAGGCGTCAGGGAAGCCTGGATTCAGGCATGCGCGTTCTTGAAAAAAACAAAATTGCGGCCTTTGTTGCGACGCTCCCAAACCTGCGCGGCGTCGCGTTCAATGGAGGAAAGGCAATGACGCTTGGCGCGCCTTCCCTTTGTGAGACGGGGCTCCAAATCCTGCGGTTACCATCATCAAGCGCAGCCAACACGCAGAGTTTGGAAGCGAAGCGCGCCGCCTGGCTGAAGATCGCCGAATTTCTCAATTGATCACCGTCCGGTCAGGACACCGTTTCCTCGACGCCTGTGGCGTGTTCCCGGTGAACCAGCAGTGCCTGTGCGATCGTGGCACTGAGCATTACAGGTTCGAAGGGTTTTGTGACAAGATATGTAGGCTCCGGCCGTTCGCCCGTAAGAAAGCGCTCCGGAAACGCCGTCACGAAAATGACTGGCACTGTGATGTGCTCCAAGATTTCCGAGACCGCCTCGATCCCGCTGGACCCGTCCGCAAGGCTGATATCGGCCAGCACGAGTTCCGGAGCGGTTTCATGCGCAAGTGCGACAGCTTCCTTATGAGTACGAGCAACGCCCACAACACTATGGCCCGACGATTTCACGATTGACTGAATATGCATTGCAATGATGGTTTCATCTTCGATGATCATCACCGAAGCACGCAAATGCTGGGCGATTGTGCTTCGGGCAGAGTCCAGATCAAGCGCAATCTCGTCGATTTTTGTGCCCAGAATCGTGGATGTCTCGGCGAGGCTGAACCCTTCAACTGCGGTTAGCAGCAACGCTTGACGTGATCGATCCGTCAACTGTCCGACAGGGCCGTCAATGGTTAGCGGGTTGCTTAGATCAGGATGCCACAGCCGATGGAAAATGCGATAGAGTTCCAGTCTCGCAGGGTTCCCGGGATCAAACTCGCCAGGGGCTTCGATGAGCGCTTCCAGCACCTCTCTGACCGCCGCATCTCCCAGTGATTGTGAACCTGTAACGGCACGGGCATAACGCCGCAGATAAGGCAACTCGGGACCAACCGCATCTCGCAGTGACATATAAACTCCTCCGTAACCGGAGCAAAACCCGGAACGCGAAAAATTGTTCCATCAGACGGAACTTTTTTTGATTTTGTCAGTTTGATAGCGAAGCCAATTGCTTTTTCGGAGAGCGCTTCCCGTGCCAACAGATAGCCCGAAGTCTGCGATCCACTCGCATGTTCCTCTGGATCCCAATGCCGACCCAATCGGAATCGCTCTCAGAAAGGTGCATGAGCATATCGTTTCCGAACCGATCCCGGACGAATTTCTGGAACTTCTGGCACGGCTGGATGATGATCAGGGCAAACAGGCATGACGGCCCTGGCAACGCAACCCAGCGCGCCTGCATCACATTCGGTTCGCGAAAAGGATGATTTCAAAAGACAGTTGCTCGCTACCATCCCCTCGTTGCGCTCTTTTGCCCGGGGCTTGTGTGGCGACAGGGAAACGGCAGATGACATGGCGCAGGAGGCCATGGCCAAGGCGTGGGCCGCGCGTGAAAGCTTTGCGCCCGGTACCAATTTCCGTGCCTGGATATTCATGATCCTGCGCAATCATTTTTATTCGACGATGCGCCGCGACACGCGAATGGTGTCGTGGGAGCCTGAGGCCTTTGAAGGACTATTGCACAGCCCTCCGGACCAGGAGGACAAGATTAACGTGGCAGACGTTATCAAGGCGATGCAAGCCCTTCCCTCCGAACAGCGTGAAGTGCTTATTCTGGTCGGCGCAAACGGACTGTCTTACGAGGAAGCTTCAGAAATTATCGGCTGTCCCGTCGGAACGGTCAAAAGCCGTCTGTCTCGCGGAAGAGAAGGTCTCACAGCGATAATCGATGGATCGCCGCAGACATCATAACAAGGATCGGTCACGGGGCATGCGGCGGCTTTCAATCAATCAGGGCCTGATCCTCACCGTTATCGGTGCCTTGTTGCCGATGGGCGTGTTCAGCATCGCCCAAGGCGTGGCCAACCGCAACTACGCGCAACAGCTCATAGGGGAAAGGCTGGCGCGCACGGCGCTAGGGACTGCTTCGGCTCAGCGCGAGCCCATTGCGATAACGAAGACGCTCCTTCAGATTTTGGCGCAGGACAATGATGTCCGCAACATCGGGCCGCACTGTACCGAAAATCTTGTCCGTATAATTCGCGTCCAGGCACCGATCGAGAATTTTGTCCGTGCCGACGCGCAAGGGAAAATCGTGTGCAGCGTGGCAGCGCCCTCGACGTCAGCAAATCTGGCTAACTATCCGTGGTGGCACCGAGGCCTCGATCATGGGCGATTTTCGATCCAGGGCCCTATCATCAGCAAATCGACTGGCAAGCCAGTCGTAATCGCCATGCTGCCTCTTTTTGATGCCCAAGGGAAATCGCTTGGTTCTGTCAACGCCCGCATCAGCCTGGACTGGCTTGAAGGATCTTTGGCGCGGAACAAATATTCGGGGCGGGCGATCGTCGGGATTGTCGGGGCGCATGGCCAGACTTTGGTGTCAGTCGGACCGGAAAAACTCCCGGTCGTCAATCTTGCTGCATCAGCAGGCAAAGTGGCCAGCGTGGGATCCTCAAGCGGTGCGGAATGGCTGTATTCCTCATTCCCGCTTTTCGAGGATCAACTGCACGTTGTTTACGCGGAGCCCAAGACCTCACTGTTGTCGGCGCCTCGGGGCCAGTTGAGAATGGCTTTGGCGCTCCCCATGCTCGGCATATTGTTGACGATCCTGGCTGTGTGGATTGGCGTGAACCGGCTCGCTGTGCGATGGTTGCGCGAACTTGCGCGTCTCGCGCAGCAATATGCGGTGGGTAACTATAACGCGCCCGGCCCGCGTCTGGATACCGCACCTGTCGAAATTGAAGCGCTCGCGACCGACATGAAGGGGATGGCTGTCGCTATCGTCGAGCGAAACGAGTCGCTTGAAGCCGCAGCAGCAACGGCCCGCATGCTCGCCCGTGAAGTCAACCATCGCGTCAAAAACAATCTTCAAATGGTTATGAGCCTGCTTAGCCTGCAAACCGATCAGGTTACCGATGCGCAAAGCCGAGAGGCCCTTGAACAGACCCGTATCCGCATGTCCACATTCGCGCTCATCCACCGCCTTCTCTATGATCAGCAGGATGATTCAGAACGGGGGTTGGTCAATATGGATCATCTCTTTTCTCAACTCTGTTCACAATTGCGCGCCAGCAATCATTTCCGAAAATCTGTCGTGCTTGAGAGCACAAGCGATGTCGGCGATGATTTGGTGGACAATGCCATTCCGGTTGCACTTTTCGTTGTCGAAGCCGTTGTGAATGCCTATCGCCACGCCTTTCCGGATGGTCGGGCAGGGACGATTTCCGTAAATTTCGTTCGGGATCGCGGTCGGAACATCCTGACGATCGAGGACAGCGGAATTGGCTATGATTATGCTGTCACACAGCCTGCCATGGGCAACCAGTTGATGATAGCCTTTGCAGAACAGCTTTGTGGCACGTTGAATGTTGTTCGGACTTCGACTGGCGGGGTGTCGATAACCCTGAGTTACCCGGTTTCAGAATGATTGTGCAAATGTCCCAAAGCTTCGAGCGCCGTCCGCAGTTCGAGACTGGTAAAGGGTTTGGGAAGCAGCATCCAACCATTTGCGAGCGTTTCGTCGAGCGCAGGATGGCCGCTGACAAACAGCACTTTGACTGTGGAATTTGATGCACAGATTTTGTGGGCGAGCGCCACGCCATCCATCATCGGCATTGCGTAATCCGTTACGAGAACGGCAGGATTCAACCCGTCCTCTATCATCGCAAGTGCTGCGCCGGCGTTGGCCGCTGGCACCGGATTGAGGCCAAATTCGCGTAGCATGACGGTGGTCCCCAGTAAAACCAGAGGATCATTGTCAACAACCAGCACAGTCGAAGAAACCTCTCCGGACTCGAAATACATCACTAATTCCGTTCGGGGTTTTTGGGGGATTCAATGGCGTCGGCAACTTCATTGCGTATCCTGGGCGGCATCATGATCATCGCGAGGATGAAGCCGGAAAGGAGGCAGCAAAGCGCATTGGGTATCATCAGCGCCCAATCCGATTTCAGCCAGCCATAGATGAGCCACAAGCCGAAGGCTGATACAGTAAGCAAATACATCGGCGCGGAGAGGCCGGTCACGTCGCGGCTCTGGATGATCTTCCACGCCTGGGGCGCAAAGCTGAGCGTAGAGGCGGTCGCGGCCACAATGCCGACAAACTGCACCGGTACATCATAAGCCATCGGCGTTCCTCCGGGTCTTCGAAATCCTAAACAATCCTGCGCGCCGCCGGTTCCGCCCCGAAGAGAATATGCCTGCAGGCATGACTGGCGGTTTCCCCAGACCCCGCTAGAAAGCCCCGACAAACCGGAGGGGCAACGGGAACATGTCGGCTGAATATGTCATCCGCAAATTGCAAGCATTTGGCCCCTTGCCCGCGGCGAGCGAGGCGGCGCTGCGCGTTCTTGCCGAAGGGCGACAGAAATTTGTGGCAGCGCGCCGGGATGTCATCCGCGAGGGCGACGATCCGCGTGAAGTCAATCTGATCATCGACGGATGGGCCTGCAGCTACAAGATGCTTGACGACGGGCGCCGCCAGATCATCGCCTTTTTCCTGCCGGGGGATCTGTGCGACATGTATGTTTATATTCTCAGCAAAATGGATCACTCCATCGCGTCGCTCACGCCTTTGCGCTTTGCCCGCATTTCGGGGCAGGCGCTTGAGCAACTTGGCGACACCCACCCCCGCGTGTTGAGGGCGCTGCTTTGGGAATCCCTTGTCACCAGTTCGATCCAACGCGAATGGGCGGTCAATCTCGGGCAGCGGACTGCCTATGAGGGGCTGGCACATTTGCTGTGCGAACTGTTCCTGCGGCTGCGCAATGTAGGGCTCGTCGAAGCGGATCAGTGTCACTTTCCTTTGACCAGAGCCATTCTGGCGGATGCGCTTGGCCTAACCGAGACACATCTCGGCCGGATGCTGAAACGCCTGAGCGACGCAAAACTGATCACCTTTCGGCGCCGCACCTTGACGGTGCATGATCTCAAGACATTGAAGGCCGTGGCGGGCTTTAACGCCAACTATCTCCATCAGAACGGCTAAGGCGCCGGTAATACCGAAGTGGCGGCTTTGTCAGGCCAGGGCCGGCACGACCAGAGTGACCATAGTGCCAACGCCAGGAGTGCTGTTTATCTCGAGCGAGCCCCCTGTCTGCTGCGCGAGACGCTGGGCCATGAAGAGACCGAGCCCGGTTCCCTTTCCGGCTCCCTTGGTAGTGAAAAAAGCCTCTGTGGCCCGTCTCGCCACCTCTTCATCCATGCCGCAGCCCGTATCTGAAACGTTGATACGTATATGTTCGCCATCGGCAGTGCACCCAATCGTCAGCTCTCCCTCATTGGACATCGCGTCGCGCGCATTGATGGCCAGATTGAGAACAGCGAGTTCCAGTTGATCGGGATGGATTCGAACCGGCGCCAGCCCGTCTTCATGGTCAATGGTTATGCTGATCGTTGGAGGTAACGTATTACGAAGCAGGTCTTCCATCCCTTCCAGCAACGCCGGGACATCCACGCTCTGTGGTTCGGCCTGCTGGCGCTGGGAAAACGCAAGGATCCGGCGCACAAGCGCGCGTGCGTTAAGCGCAGCCTTGCCCGCGCCGCTGATCAATTCATCGAAATCCGGATCGCCTTGGGGCCTGCGGTTGAGAAGGTCCAGCACGCCCAGAATGGGGACAAGCAGATTGTTAAAGTCATGGGCGACGCCGCTTGCCAACTGGCCCAGCGTTTCCATGCGCTGCACCTGAGAGAGGCGCTCCTCGGTTTCGCGGATGCGGTTCTGGGCTGAAAGAATGGCCGTAATATCGCGGCCTATGGCAACAAACGTATCGCCGTTCTGCTCTGCCGCAATAGACCAGGACAGATTTCGTATTTCCCCGTGTTTCCCTTGCAGGCTGTTCCGCAAAAGTCGGGGCTGGCTGGTTTCCCGAATTCCTGCGCGTGCCTCATTGGCACATTTGATGACATCGCGATGCACTAGCTGGGATACGGTATCGAATGCGCCCCGGAGAAGCCTTTTGACAGACGGGCTAGTGCGCAGAATTTTTCCCTCGTAGTTCGCCTGAACCATAAAATCTTCAGATACATTCCACAGGAGTTCCCGTGCGGCGAGCTCTTCTTCGACACGTTGTTCCAGGGTGCTGTTGAGTTCAAGCAGTTGCTGTTCGGTTCGTTTGCGATCGGTGACATCCATATTGATGCCCATCATCCGCACCGCCTTCCCGTCCTCCACAAAGACTTCCCCCTTGCCCGCGAGCCACCTCTCCTCCCCATCAGCGCGGATGACGCGAAATTCTTCGGAATAGAGAGATTTTTGCGACAGGGCTGTGCGCAGTTTTTCGTCCAGCCACAGACGGTCATCAGGATGCACAAAAGCAAAAAAATCCTGAAGTGTCGTGCCGCCGACATTTGCCGGCAGACCCAGCAAATCATACAATACGCTTGACCACCAGGTCTTGTCTGTCCTTACGTCCCAGTCCCAAAGGCCAACACCTCCCGCTTTCTGGGCAAATTCCAGGCGCGATACTGGCGTCGAAAGCTGGCTTTCCGCTTCCTTGCCGTCACTTTCCGAGTTCATTGAATGGGACAATATGGCGCCTTGCTCCGAAAGTGTCTGTGTCAGCTTCGCTTTACCCGCCCCTTTTTGTCTTTAATCTGATCTATGTCATCCTTTTCCCGCGTGCACCGACCGGGAATGTGTTTTCGTCGCGGACCATGTTCGTTTCGTCTCAGGACAGACAGCCTGTGGGAATCGCGGAAACAACATCCTGCCGGAAATCTGCCATCACTCAACGCAAATGCCCCGTCCGCGCGCAGGGCGTCAGGAACAAATCCCTGAAGCGCGTGTTTTGCCAAGCGGATCTGCCACAGAGTGAAACACCCCGCTCACCTCTCCGTAACGTGGAAACGTGGCAGATCCGCCTTTTGCTTGAAGGATCGCATGCGCATTATCTCAAGCCGGTTTTTCATTGGGAAACGGGCACGCCTTGATGATCCTGGAACTAGGTTAGCCACCATAAATTGCCCTGACACAATGGAGATGATCATGACCGACAAGCCCGAAAACGCCATATCCTTATTGGTTGCTGATCACCGCAAGGTGGCCGACTTGTTCGAAAAGTTTGAAGGGACCAGCGCGCCTGCAGCCCAGGCCAAGATCGTTGCCCAGATTTGTCAGGAATTGACCATTCACACGATGATAGAGGAAGAAATCCTTTATCCAGCGCTTCGTGGAAAGGTGGACGAGGATTTGCTCGACGAAGCCTATGTGGAGCATGACGGGGCCAAGTCGCTGATCACCCAGCTCAGCGATGCCGATCCTGCCGAACCCTATTACAAGGCGAAGGTGTCGGTACTCAGCGAAGAGATCGAACATCATGTAAAGGAAGAGGAAAAGCCGCGCGACGGGCTTTTCGCACAGGCCAAGCGCAGCGACGTTGATCTGGATGCTTTGGGTGCGCAGCTTTCGGAACGCAAGAGTGCATTGGTCGCAATGGCGAAAGCCGGGACGCTTCCGGCACCTGAACTGGCGACCGTTGCAGCCTGAATGCACCCCCTTCCAAATTCGGAAAGACATACCATGACCCAGAATGTATCCGCCGATCTGGAAAAACGGCTGTGGAACGAACTTGCCCCCAGCGCATTCGCGTTTGTCGGGCTCGTAAATGACGATGAGGGCGATGTGCCCATGACCATGCATGTCGATGGCAACAACCGAGGCGCGCTGTGGATATTCACGACCACGCAAAGCCGCCTTGCTGATGAGGGCGCTGCCACCGCGCGCTATACCAGCAAGGATCAGGATTTGTTTGCTCGTATCAGCGGCACCATTCGGGCCGAACGGGACGAACGTCTGATCGACCGGTTATGGTCGCGCCAGATTGCTGCCTGGTATGATGGCGGCCGGAATGATCCTGACCTTGCTGTCGTGCGCTTCGACATTGCACAGACCGAGATTTGGCACGCTGACATGTCGCCGCTGACAATGATCAAAATGCTGGTGGGCGCGAATGTTCATGATGACGCTCAGGCGCAGCATGCCATTGTAACGCCCTAAAAACAGCGTGGCCGGGTTAGCCTATGTGGAGGATTTCTCGCACGGCTACACCCGGCAACGGGTAGGCGACAAATGGCGCTATTTCAGCCAGCGCGGGAAACGCATCAGCGCGCCGCATATCGTGGCGCGGCTTGACGCAATAGGGTTGCCACCGGCCTACAAGGACGCGTGGTTTTGTGCGTCGTCTCAGGGCCATATCCAGGCAATGGGATACGATGCAAAAGGCAGGCGGCAGTATCGCTATCATCCCCAATTCATAGCGCAGCAGGATGAAGCAAAATATGGCCGCTGCCTTGCCTTTGGATACGCGCTGCCTTCGCTGCGCAAGCAGGTTGAAAGCGATCTGGCCAAGCGGGACGTTTCGTTAAACCGCGTCGTCGCCGCCATTGTCCGGCTGCTTGATTTGGGCAGGTTGCGTGTTGGCAATCGCGCTTATGCGGCCGCCAACAAAAGCTTTGGTGCGACCACGCTCCGCAACCGGCACGCGCAGGTGCGGGGCGGGCGCATATTGCTCGATTATGTCGGAAAATCGGGAAAGGAACAACGGATCAGCATTGAGGATCGTCGGCTTTCAACGGTCGTCAAGCGCTGTCAGGACATTCCTGGCCAGGCGCTTTTTCAATATCTGGACGAGGAGGGAAATCGCCATCCCGTCACCTCCAGCCATGTGAATGACTATCTGCGCTCGGTGACCGGGGCCTATACCGCCAAGGATTTCCGGACATGGGGAGCGAGCGTTATTGCCTACAGGGCTCTGGTTCAAACCCACGGCAACATCCGGCTCAAAGACATGCTTGATCTGGTGGCCGCCGATCTGGGCAACACGCATGCCATAGCGCGAAAAAGTTATATTCATCCCGCCTTGATCCAGGCCGCCCAAGGACATGGGGACGTGGGCGCGCACTGGCGGATCCCGCGCGCCACAAAATATCTCTCGGGAGAGGAGCGCGGCTTGATTGCGTTTCTGGAGCATTATGCGTCTGATTGACGGTATCGACGATCCGGGCCTCTTCCTGCGAGGCCGATTTTCCCCTGAATCCTGGCGGAACAAACTGGCTTGCCGTCTGTTGTGAATCCGAAGGCGTGCATGGCCGCTTGAGCACAGGAGAGTATGATGGGCAAAGGCATATTATTGTGGCTGATCGGTATTCCGATCCCGGTGATTTTACTGCTTTGGCTGTTTTTCCGCTAAAATTGGGGCAAAACCGCTAGCCGGATCCCGTTTCCCGGCAACGGGTGCCGCGTCGCTAAGGGCACCCTGCACAAACAGGTCCCCCGGCAGCGGTGCGGCCGGGGGACATTTTGCGCGGCACCCTGGGGGTCGGGGGAGGGGGTTGGGCACCACATCGCAGCAACGCACCAACGCGAAAATGGTTCCACGACTGGCAATTTATTTTTACAACGCCCGGTTTCCGGCGCGGGGATGCAATGACCAACCGGTCTCGCTGACGCACCCGCGCATGGCGCATTATGTGCCGATTCATGGTCACGGACGGCCTTCCGCGGTTGCGGCATTTGTGCGGCGGAATTGATCCCGATCAAAGACGCCCCCGCACTTCGCGCTATCTTCAAAGGTGCCTGCAACAATCCTGGATGCTTGAAATGATCAAATCCGTCTTGCTTCACGTCCATGCGGACGACGCGATGGAACAGCGCCTTCAGGTGGCTCTGGATATCTGCCGCGCGGTTGATGCGCACCTCACCTGCCTGCATGTCACACCTTACAATGCCTATGTGGTGTTTGATCCCACGGGCGGCATCCTCACCCAGGGGGCCATTCTGGACAGCGTGCGCGAACAAGAGTCGGAGCTGCGCACGGGGATCGAAACACGGCTGGCGCGCGAAGATGTGCGCTGGGACTGGTCGTCGGTCGATGGAGACGTTGCGCATATGATTGTCGCACAAGCGGCACTTTCCGATCTCGTGATCCTCAGCCAGTATTGCGATACTTTTACGGGGGTGAACAAGCCTTTGCCTGTCGTTGACGATGTCGCTGTACATGCGTCCTGCGCAGTGCTGGTAGTGCCTCAGGGCGTCGGCCAGTTCCGCATGAATGACAGTGCCGTCATTGGCTGGAACGCCGCACCCGAAGCCGCGCATGCCATTCGTGCGGCTATCCCGTTCCTCAGGCTGGCATCATTCGTGCACATTGCTTCGGTGGGTGAAGACGGCGAAGCCTATCCGCAGACGGCAGCCAATGCCTATCTTTCGCGCCACGGCATAGCGTCTGACCTTCACGAATTGCCGGGGGCAAACCGCACCGCCGCGCAGGCCCTGCACGATTTCGCCGCGAGTGAGAAAGCGGGATATCTGGTGATGGGCGCCTATGGACGCGCGCGCTTTCGCGAGACCCTGCTGGGCGGTGTCACCAAGAGCCTGCTGGCGCATGCAAAAATTCCGCTGCTGCTCGCGCATTAGCGTTCCAGGCATTTTCAGAGCTCCTCAACCTTGGGGCAGGTCACATGGCCTGCCCCTCTTTTTTTTGGGGAGAACCGGGCCGCTTAACAGCAGGCATTCTCCGCCCGCCCGGCGGCTTTGCGGCGACCTGATCCGGCGTGACAGGCTTTGCGGCAGCAATCCCGGTCATTCCCGTCAACGGGCTGGGCGGGATCAACCGGCACGGTGATTGATTTCGCCTCACCCTGGCACATCTGCAACGTCCAGTCTTGCGAATGTGCCGGGGTGACCGGCAGGCCGAACGCACAAAGGGTGACCACTGCCACCCAGGCAGGATAGTCACGCTTCATGGTGCGGGTCTGTCGTCGTCACCAAGGATGCGCAACGCTGCGCCATCGGGATCGTCAAACTGGCCGTCCTTGATCGACCAGAAAAAGGCCGCAAGCCCCGTAAGGCCAAGGCCCAGAGCAATCGGAATAAGGATGGCGATGCCGTTCACCGCGCCGCGCTCCGCAACCGCAAGGCGTTGGCAACCACAATCAGCGACGATCCGGACATGGCGAGCGCGGCAATCAATGGCGTCACCAGCCCCAGAATGGCCAGCGGCACGGCAATGACGTTATAGCCGATGGCGAGCGCGAAATTCTGGCGGACGACGGACCGGGTCTTGCGCGCGGCACGGATCGCGGCGGATACCGGTGCCAGACTGTCGCCCAGAAACACGATGTCCGCCGCATTCTGCCCGGCATCGCTTGCCGAAGCCGGTGCCATGGAAGCGTGACCGGCAGCAAGGGCTGGGCCGTCGTTCAGGCCATCGCCGACCATCAGCACCTTGTGGCCCTGCGCCGCCTGACGGCCAATCGCATCCAGCTTGTCCTGCGGCAGCATGGAGGTTTGCGCCGTCAGGCCGAGTGCCCGCGCGACATTTGCCACCGCCGCTGCGCGATCTCCCGACAAAATGGATGATGTGACGCCCTGCGCGCGCAACGCGGCAATCGCGGACTCTGCTCCGGGCCGCAGCGGATCAGTGAAGCTGACAAGGAACACCGGTACACCGTCCACCGACAATTCGGTTGCGGCGGCGGCATTTGCCTGTGCCCGATGTGGCCGCCCGAGCAACACTCGCTTCCCGGAAAAAAGGCCCGAGATGCCGGATCCCGGTGTTTCGGCAATATCTGATACGACTGCCGCGACAATATTCTCCGCCTCCAGTGCGCGGCGCAACGACTCGCTCAGGGGGTGGCGGCTGGCACGGACGAGCGCCAGCATGACCGCTTTCTGCCCGGGCGTTGCGGCTTCCAGAGTGACCGGTTCAGGCCGCCCCAGAGTCAGCGTGCCGGTCTTGTCGAACAGCGCACGGTCCACTTCCGCCAGTCGTTCCAGCGCAGAGCCATCCTTCACCAAAATGCCCGAACGCATCAGCGCACCGGCAACCACAATCTGTGCCGCCGGAACCGCAAGGCCCAGCGCGCACGGGCAGGTGATGATGAGGACAGCAACAGCGATAAGCAGACTTTCATGCCAGCCTGCGCCTGCCAGCATCCAGCCTGCGAAACTGAGCAGCGCCAGCAAATGAACGGCAGGCGCATAATAGCGCGCGGCGCGGTCCGCCATGCGGACATAGCGGGATTTGCTCTGGCTGGCCTGTTCCATCAGCCGCGCAATATCGGCAATCGCTGTATCAGCCCCTGCCGCCGTAACCCGCACCTGTACGGGCGCGTCCATGTTCAGGGTTCCCGCGTGCACCGCGCTATCTGGCACCACCTGTTGCGGCGCGCTTTCACCGGTCAGCAGCGACAGATCGAAACTGCTGCTGCCCAGGATGATCACGCCGTCAGCGGCCAGCCGCTCGCCCGCTGCCACGATCATGACCATGCCCGGTTCCAGATCTTCCGCGTCGCGCCACTCGGTGCGTCCGTCCGCGCCCAGCACCAAAGCGCCTGACGCTGTATTGCGAAGCAGCGCCGCCACCCCGTCACGGGCGCGATCCCGCATCACGCTGTCCAGCCAGCGGCCGGTCAGCAGGAAGAAGAGCAGCATTACCGCCCCGTCAAAATAGGCGTGCGGGCCATGCGTGATCGTTTCAGACAGGCTAAGCGCGCTCGCAAGGGTAACACCGATCGAGATTGGCACATCCATGTTGGTGCGTCGGTGGCTGAGCGCCAGCCATGCTGATCTGAAGAACGGCCTGCCTGAATAGGCTATGGTCGGCAGCGCGATCATCGCGGACAACCAGTGAAACAGATCGCGGGTAACGCCTGCTGCGCCGGACCAGACCGATACCGAAAGCAGCATGATGTTCATCATCGCAAATCCGGCAACCGCCATCGCCTTAAGCAGCGCCTTGCTGTCATCGGACGCGCCGGGGCGAAGCGCATCACCAAGCGGGATCGCATCAAACCCCAATTTGGCAAACCCGGCTTGCAAGTCTCCCTTCGCGGCTTCCGGCAGATGTGTGACTGTCACCCGCTTGGCCGTGAAATTAACTCGCGCGGCTACAATCCCGGGCTGGAGCGGCAAACCGGTTTCAAGCCTGGAAATGCAGCCAGCGCATCGCATTCCCGGCACGGAAAATTCACTGTGCGGCAGGGGCGCTGGCGCGGTCAGGATGGGTGCGGCAGTCATTGGACGGCTTCGTTCAGCTTCAAGGTGTCGTTGCCGGTGCTGATTGACAACTGCACCCGCCAACGCCCTGCAGGCAGGGTCTGGCCAGATAGGAGGCTGCCATCCGGCATTGGCACAAAGGTGAGCGGGATCGAAGGCGCACGGCCGAGCGGATGGATGGCGAGCCCCGTTGCCTTTACGCCGGGAACCGGGGAACCGGCGTTCGAAACCGACAGAGCAACGCGCCGCCCTGGATCAAGCGACAATCGCGGTGTCCAGCCAAGTTTGGCCTGTTTGTCGGCCTGCGCGAGCCAGCGATTATAGCTCTGGCTGGCAACATAGCTGTTATCGACAACTGTGCCGCCAAAGGTGCCGATGGCGTATCGCGCCATCACCAGATTGACGCCGATGACGATGCCGAAAAAGGCAACGAGAATCGTCGCCATGTGCCAGCCGGTAAATGGACGCGTCATTGGTCTGCTCCCCCGTTGCCGTCGCGCTCGCCGGGTCGTTCAAATGAGACTGTATCGATTGCCTGAATCCTGGCATCGGACGCATCGGTCAGGCAGATCGCATAGTCCGCGTGCTGTGGCCCTGACGCCGGCGCGACCACGAAGAGACGCACTTTGGTGACGCTATCGGGATCAACTTTCACGCTGATCGCGGGCTGCGCCGATTCGCGAAGGCTATCGTTCGTCCAGATTTGCGCTCCGGCAAGCCCGGATACCGAAACCGCAATCTCCCGTGGTCGTGTTTCCATGTTGCGGATTTTGAGCGTGTAGTTGTTGCGGATGCTGCCATCGGACAGGCGCACATAGACCGGATTGCGATCCTGCTGCACCGCCAGATCAAGCCGGGTGCGCTGGCCAAGGGTGAAAAGCATGGCAAGGCCGATGCTGCCCCAGACCGCGAAATAGGCAAGCGTGCGGGGTCGGAACAGGGTCTTGAGAAGTGGTGTGCCGGTTCCGCCCGCCCGTTCAATGGCGGCATCGTCAAGCGTGCAATAATCGATCAGGCCGCGTGGTTTGCCGATATGCGCCATCACCTTGTCGCAGGCATCAATGCACAGTGCACATGTGATGCAGCCGATCTGCGGGCCTTCCCGGATGTCGATGCCCGTCGGGCAGACGGAGACGCACTGGTGGCAATCGATACAATCGCCCGGCTTCGCGCGGTCTTCGGCAGCTTTCCTGAGGCCATGCTTCCGGGGTTCGCCGCGCCAGTCCTTGTAGGTGACGACCAGCGACCTTTCGTCTAGCATAGCCGTCTGTATACGCGGCCAGGGGCACATATAGATGCACACCTGTTCGCGCATGAAGCCGCCGAAGATGAAGGTGATCGCGGTCAGGATGCCGACAGTGGCATAGGCGACAGGGGCTGCCTGCCCGTGCCAGAAATCAACCGTAAGGGTTGGTGCATCGGCAAAATACATGATCCACGCGCCACCGGTCCAGAAGCCGATGACCAGCCATATTGCCCATTTGCCGAGACGCTTGAGAATCTTCGTCGCGCCCCAGGGAGCGGCGGCCAGCTTCTTCTGCGCGTTGCGATCCCCGTCAACCCAGCGCTCGACATGCTGGAACAGATCGGTCCACACTGTTTGCGGACAGGCATAGCCGCACCAGGCGCGCCCGACCGCAGAGGTCACCAGAAACAGGCCAATCCCGGCCATGACAAGCAGGCCGGCCACATAGTAAAATTCATGCGGCCAGATTTCGATCTGGAACATGTAAAAGCGGCGATGCGCCAGATCGACAAGCACGGCCTGATCCGGCGCATAGGGCCCGCGATCCCAGCGCAGCCAGGGCGTGACGTAATAGACCGCCAGAGTGAGCGCCATGATCGCCCATTTGAAGCGGCGGAAAAACCCGTCCACCGCTTTGGGATAAACGCCCGTGCGCTTGGCGTAGAGATGCTGCTTCTCGCCGGTCAGATCCTCAGGGCTGGACATTGGTCGCCACCTTGGGCGCGGCCGATGCGGCAGCTTCCCCGCCGCCCAGTGAGTGGACATAGGCTGCCAGCATCTTGATCGTCACCGGATCAAGACGGTTGTTCCAGCGCGGCATCACCCCAAAGCGGCTTGTGGTGATTGTGGCGCGGATGGTGTCTGCGTCACCGCCATAAAGCCATATCTGATCTGTCAGATTGGGTGCCCCGAACTGACGCAGGCCCTTGCCGTCCGGGCCGTGACACGCGACGCAGTTTACGGCGAACAGGGCAGCGCCCTGCGCAGAGGCTGCATTGGGCTTTTGCTGGCCGGATATCGTCCTGACGTGCGCCACCACGGATCCGATTTCTGCAGGAGTCAGCACGCCGTCAAAAGCAGGCATCTGCGAAAACCGGGTTTCCTTGTGATCGGGATTCCGGACGCCGTTGGTGATGGTGTAGTGAATGGTCTGAAGATCGCCCCCCCACAACCAGTCATCATCGTTGAGGTTGGGATAGCCCATTGATCCCGCCGCGCCAGACCCGTGACATTGCACGCAATGCACCTTGAACGCGGCGCGCCCGCCTTCGACAGCGGCCTGCAACAGCTTTGGATTTGCCTCCAGCCGGTCGACCGGAATCGTGGTCAGGGCAGCCATTATCGGTGCGCGGCGCTTTGCCTCGGCCTGCATCTCGTGCGCCAACTGGCCCCGGCTTGACCAGTTCCACAGACCTTTGGACGCACTGTCGAGCATCGGTATGGCCGGGAACAGGATGACATAGCCAATCGCCCAGGCAATCGTTGCCCAGAAGGTCAGCACCCACCAGCGGGGCATGGGCGTGTCGAGTTCTTCAATCCCGTCCCATTCATGGCCGACCGTGTGCGTGCCGGTGGGCGCGTCGATGCGTGTATTGTCAGGCATGTTCGTCTTCCCTGAAGATCATGCTGGCGGCGCTGTCATGATGCGTCGCCGCGCCTTTGCGAAAGGTCCAGCCGATGAAAATGGTGAACAGCACCACCATCATGACCAGGCCCCAACTGTCAGCCAGATGGCGCAGTGCGTCATAGCTCATCGCGCCTGCTCCATCGGGGCGGCTTTTTCGACATCAACCAGAGTGCCCAGCATCTGGAGATAGGCCACCAGTGCATCCATTTCAGTGATGCGGCCCGGATTGCCGTCAAAATCCCGCACCTGCACCTTGGGGTAGCGTGCCTTCAGGTCTGCGCTGCCGGCATCGGGATCAGCCTGCGCCACGAGATCATCATTCGCCGCCGCAATGGCTTTTTGGGAATAGGGTACGCCGACATCGCTGAGCGCGGTCAGGTGCGCAGCCATATCCCCCGCCTTCAGGTCACGGTCCGCCATAAAGGTATAGGAGGGCATGATGGATTGCGGCACCACGGCCCGCGGGTTCTTCAGATGCTGGACGTGCCATTCATCTGAATAGCGTCCGCCGACACGCGCCAGATCGGGGCCGGTGCGTTTGGATCCCCATTGGAAGGGGTGATCATACATGCTCTCCGCTGCCAGGCTGTAATGCCCATACCGCTCCACTTCGTCGCGAAACGGCCGGATCATCTGGCTGTGGCAAAGGTAGCAGCCTTCGCGGATGTAGATGTTGCGCCCCGCGAGTTCGAGTGGGGTGTAAGGCCGCATGCCCTGCACTTTCTCAACGGTGGAATCGATCCAGAATAGCGGGGCGATTTCGACAATTCCGCCAATCGCAACAGCAATCAGTGCGAACAGGCCGAGAAGGCTGACATTGCGTTCCAGCCTTTTGTGATCACGGAGGATGTTTGCCACGTGTCTAACTCCTCATTCGGCAGGAACAGCGATGAAGGGGCGGTCTGCCACTTCATTGTGCGGCGTTTCCGTCATCGGCTTTTCCTGGCGCAGTCGCCCGGCGACCGTCATCCAGACATTGAACACCATGATGAGCGCGCCGGTCAGATACAGCGCCCCGCCCGCCGCGCGGATGACGTACATCGGGAACATGGCGGCGACGGTTTCGACGAAGGAATAGACCAGATAGCCATCGGCCCCATATTCGCGCCACATCAGGCCCTGCATGATGCCCGCCACCCACATGGCCGACGCGTAAAAGACGATCCCCAGCGTCGCGAGCCAGAAGTGCCAGTTGATCATGCGCAGCGAATACATCCGCACCCGGCCCCAGAGGCGCGGCACGAGATAATA